>JBPOJG010000218.1:0-3985 GCA_052033835.1 Spirochaetota bacterium | reverse complement strand
AAAATTCTGCTTTTGAACTTGTAGAAAAGAATATATCGAGACTCGTGGCAGATACTGGAATCAGAAGGGTGGTGGCGGCCGGGGGAGTGATGGCGAATTCTTCTTTGCGGGACAGACTTGAAAAACTTTCAATGAAAAAGAGATTTCAATTGATGTACCCGAAAAAAAAATTGCTTTGTACTGACAATGGTGCAATGACTGCCTGTTTAGGTTATTATTTATTTCAGACCAAAAAAACTTCAGGGCTGGATTTTGCAGTCAGTCCTTACAGAGAGGAAAAATGAAACTAAAATTAAACTGGGTGCCGAATACACTTTCTTTAGGAAATCTGACATTCGGATTTATTTCTATCCTTGTATCGTCGAGTGCGGTGATCGGGAGTCCAGAAAATTCTAAACTGTTTTTTCTTTCAGGTGTCTTTATTATACTGGCCGCTGTGTTTGACGGATTTGACGGAATGGTGGCAAGAGCACTGAATGCAACGAGTGATCTTGGTGCAGAACTGGACACTCTGGCGGATCTGACAACATTTGGAATTGCTCCGGGATTTCTGATGTACAAAATGATCCTGCAGAAGTATCAGTTGGATATTTTTAATACTGGAGATCATTTTCATGTCGGAATGTTCATTGCTGCCCTTTTTCCGATCTGTGCAGCATACAGACTTGCAAGATTTACCGTTGCTCATGACCCCTCTGCGTTTACTGGACTTCCTTCACCGATTGCGGGAGTGATTGTTGCTTTTTTTCCTATCACGTTTCCGAACAGTCAGATAGCAGATATTCTTACTGTAACTGGATTTGTGGTCATTGCATGGCTTATGGTCTCCACAATTAAATATTCCAAACCGCAGGTAGCAATGAGAGGTAAATTTTCCAAAGGGAAACTCATCTTTATGGTGGGATCCCTTGTAGCAGTTCTTGCCGGTGTTGCTGTAGGAGCTCCCAAACTCCTGCCTTACTTATTTTATGGAATGATACTGTTTTATGTTTTCTCCGGCATCATCAGTCTTTTTATTCAAATCATCCAGGAATTTTAAATGAGAGGATTTTTTTATAAGACCCTGAATAAGTATCTTCAGGTATTTGTCCGTCCTGAGGACAGTCTTCTTGTTGTTGATCCTGAAGATGAAAAACTTTTTGCAGAGCATCTACACAAGGATACTGCTTTTCACAGAACTGGTCCGAATAATTTTTCTGCACTGAAAAATAAAAAATATTCCTATATTCTGCTTAACGGAAATGTTCATTATGAACGGGACATAGAAACATTCCTAAACAGTGTGCATTCCATATGCAGTGAAGAAACTAGAATCGCGGTCACTTATTTTTCCTCTCTATGGAAACCTGTGCTCCGGCTGGCAACATTCTTAAGACTCAGAAGAAAGACGGAAGAATCTAACTGGGTAACCCACGAAGATATTGCAAATCTTCTTCTATTGTCTGATTTTGAAATCATCAGACGGGAAGGAAAGATTCTGTTTCCGCTGTATATTCCTCTATTCAGTCATTTTCTGAACAGATATTTGGCTCCTCTTCCATTTTTTCGAAATTTCACTTTGGTAAATATACTGATTGCCAGACCTCTCATTAGTGAAGAAAAAAAGAAAAAACCAAGCGTATCGGTTGTCGTCCCTGCCAGAAATGAAGCAGGAAACATTGAAAAAATTATCCAGAGGCTCCCCAAAATGGGACCCGATGATGAACTGATTTTCGTGGAAGGAAATTCGACTGATGACACTTGGCAGAAAATTCAGGAATTCGCAGCAAAGTATAAAAATCAAAAGAATATTCGAATTTTTCAGCAGGAAGGGAAGGGGAAAGGCGATGCGGTTCGTAAAGGTTTTTCCAATGCAGAAAAAGATATTCTGATGATTCTGGATGCGGATATGACTGTGCCTCCTGAGGATCTTCCCCGCTTTTACAATGCAATCGTGAAAGGGAAAGGTGAATTCATCAATGGAAGCCGTTTAGTGTATCCGATGGAAAAAGAAGCAATGCGGTTTTTTAATCTTTTGGGGAATAAATTCTTTGCAATGGCATTTTCCTTTGTGCTTGGACAGAGATTCAAGGATACACTTTGCGGAACCAAGGTACTGACTCGTGAGAATTATATACTTCTTTCTAAAAACAGGAGCTATTTTGGAGAATTTGATCCATTTGGAGATTTTGATCTGATTTTCGGTGCTGCAAGGATGGGACTCAAAATTGTGGAAATTCCGATAATTTACAGAGAGCGTACTTATGGAACTACGAATATTTCCCGTTGGAAACACGGAGCAATTCTTCTGGGAATGCTGATTTTCGCTGCTCGGAAAATAAAATTTATTTAAAATTGAGCGGTCTCGAATTTATATCGAGTTCGCTCTAAAATATACGTTTTTATTTGCCAAAAGAAAGCTGTTTTCCGATAGTATAAAAAGGGTATGTTTTCAGAAAATACAGCAAAACAGGCAATGCTTCAGAATATGCTGAAGGAAAAGATTGCCGAAAGAGAAAAATCCGAATCTGTTCAGACAGAGGAAGAAGTACAATTCCTGTCTTTTACAGTTTCCAATGAACTGTTTGGCATTGACCTGATTCATGTTCATGAAATACTTAAGCCGGCATTTATTACCAGAATCCCGAATGTGGAAGATTTTGTACTGGGGGTTATCAATCTGAGAGGAGAGATTATCCCAATTGTTGATCTGAAAAAGAAATTTGAGCAGGGATTTACGGAAATTAATAAACTGACTCGAATTGTCGTTCTGGAATACAACACTAAAAGATTCGGAATGATTGTGGAAGAAGTGAAACAGGTGATTAAAATTCAAAAAAATACAATCAGTGCCATAAATAATCAGCTTTCCATATCATTCAATTATATGATTGACTTTGTAGGCAGAAGCGGCGAGGATATCGTGCTTCTGATAGATTTAAAAAAACTGATTAAAATCGATTGAGCGGGAGCGGGTCTTGTCTGGAATCCTTGGAGAATACACAGAACTTTTTCTGGAAGAATCAGAAGATCAGATTGAGGAATTAAACGGCAATCTTCTGAAGCTGGAGTCCGATCATTCGAATCCGGAAATTATAAATGATATTTTCAGAGCTGCTCATTCTCTGAAAAGTTCAGCAGCATTTGTCGGATTATACAATCTTTCTGATCTGGCACATAAAATGGAAAATCTTCTCCAGAAAATCAGAGAAGATAAAATTTCAGTCAATGTTACATTGGTCAATCTTCTGTTTGAATGTTTTGATCTGATTAAATCAGTCATTGATGCTGTCGGACAGGGAAAAAAAATAGATACTCCGTTTACGGATATGATCGAAAAACTTGGGAATTATGAAAAAAGTTCTTCCACTGCATCTGCCCAGGTGAAAAAGACTGCAGTTGTTCCTGCAGCATCAGAGAAGCCTGCTGAAAAGAAGCAGGACTCTGAAAATGGAATTCTCAATTTTATTGAACTGACTCCTGAAGAAGTATCCATTCTCGACGAAGAAATTTCAGTAAGAAATGCAAGTGCAATTGATGTTCTGGTTACCTTGAGACCCGAAGTTCAGATGAAGGGTTCTAGATTTGCCCTGATACTGCAGAACTTAAAAAACTTTGGAGTCATTTTCAAGGCTTCGCCGGAAGAGGATGATCTTCTTTCTGGAGGACAGTTTACAGAACTTGCATTTACATTTATCACTCAGCTCGATCTTATCGAACTCGAAAAAATCATTACATCTGATCAGATTCAGGACGTAAAGTTTTCTCTCAGAACAAATGATTCTGGAAATGCCGGTGAATTTCATCCGTTAAATCTTACCCAGGAAGAGCTTCAGGAACTTGATGAAGAAATGAAGAACAGGAAAGGTCAGGCATATGATGTTCGGGTGATGTTGAAAAGCAATACTCAGATGAAAGGCCTTCGTTTTACACTGATTCTCCAGAATCTGAAAATGAATTCTTCCATTTTTAAGTCCAGCCCGGAAGTAGAGGTTCTCGAAAGAGG
>JBPOJG010000140.1:0-2256 GCA_052033835.1 Spirochaetota bacterium | reverse complement strand
CGACAGATGCTCTCCGTATACTCCAGTCGCTTCCATGCATACAATGCAGTTTCCCGCTTCTATCTTCTTTCCCTCAAGAACATCGGCGAGACTCTGGAACCCAGGAGGCCCGTTTTCGAAGTCATCCAAAGATTCAGTCTTCATTCCGCTGCCAGTAAGTATTGAGACTGTAAAATATTCAGATGAAATATCTATGCCTCTGTAATGGTCTGCCCGATTCATATAATTCTCCTTCGGATGCGAAAATACCGGACACGCTGTGAATTCACTTTCACCATATTACTGATCTGACGCTCGACTGCCGACCGATAACTCTATTTAGTCTTATCACAACAGTATGCAGGGCCTAGTTCGAAGTATAGGCTTCTGCCTTGACAAGCTCTTAGGCTTAATCTGCATTCTGTCCGGATTCCCTTCTGTCAAACCTGATTCAGATCCAACAAAATGTCACCCTTAAATCTAATGGACAAGCCAAGTCGCAAGCTCCGCATGAACCCCATTTTTTTAAGCTTTTACACAATCCCACGAGGGAATGTTTCGTTGACAAAGTTGCATTATAAATCCGGGTTATATTTTTATAATCAGTATAGGAAAAAAAGCTGAAAGCTGAACTCGAAATTCAAATATGTAAATATGAATGGTGATGAAAGTCCTGATATCTCTGTCCTTATCCCGATGTACAATGAAGAGAAAAACATTGATATGCTTTTTCAAAGACTCATTCCTGTGCTGAAGTCATTGAATATGAGTTATGAGATTGTATGTGTGAACGACGGGAGCAGGGACTCTACTCTTCAAAAACTGACTCTGGCTTCAATTCAGTATCCGGAAATCAAAATCATCAACTTTGCGAGAAATTTCGGGAAGGAAGCAGCAATGACAGCAAGTCTGGATTTTTCGAAAGGAAAATGTGCTGTCCCTATTGACAGTGATCTTCAGGACCCGCCTGAGCTGATTAAACAGATGGTGGAGAAATGGAAGGAGGGGTTTGATGTTGTTCATGCCGTCAGAAGCACAAGACAGGGTGAAACCTTCTTTAAAAAAACCACAGCACGTATATTCTATAAATTTATCAATTTCTTAAGTGAGGTTCCTGTTCCTCCGAATGTCGGTGATTTCAGGCTTATGGACAGAAGAGTAGTAAATGCTGTCAGGACTCTTGGTGAAAGAAACAGATTCATGAAAGGGATATTCGCATGGGTAGGTTTCAGTCAGACTTCCATTTATTATGACAGAGAACCCAGATATATGGGCAGTACAAAATGGAATTACTGGAAGCTTTGGAACTTTGCACTCGACGGTATTCTTATGTTCAGCTCAATGCCTTTGAAAATCTGGAGTTATATCGGTTTTTTTATTTCTACACTGGCATTTACTTACGCTTTTTTTCTGATTACTAGAACTATGATTCTCGGGATTGATGTTCCCGGCTATGCTTCAACAATTGTGACAGGGCTTTTTCTAGGAGGAATTCAGCTGATCGGTCTGGGAGTCATCGGTGAATACATTGCAAGAATCTATATTGAATCGAAAGGCAGGCCAATTTATATCGTAAGCGAGATTTACGAAAAGGGTGCAGTACAGAAAAACAGTTTTGAATCAGACACTCGCGGTTGACCGGTTCTTTCCGGAAAAAAAATAAATTATCATGATAAAAAACGTGAATACTGACACTGTCAGCCCCGCATAAAATGAAAATGGCCGGTATTTGAATTCAATTTTATGTTTTCCTTCAGGAACTGAAATTCCTCTCATTATGTAGTTTGTTCTGTATATCTGAGTTTCCAGCCCGTCTATATAGGCTTTCCATCCAGGGTAAAAACTGTGATTCAGAACAAGAAACTGAGCAGTCGGGCTTTCTGTAAGCATACTTACGGAATGATGATCCCTTTCAAAAGAGCTGATTTTTCCTGAATCCGGAGAAAAAATGCTGTTCTTCAGTTCCGGCTTTCCCTGTGCATTTTCCGCATAGACTCCAGATTCTCCGAGATCTAAATATTTTTTACTGATAATATCATTATATATTTCTTCATGAGTTCTGACTGAAACTGAACCTGCAAAATAAAATTCAGGTCTGGCACTGCTGTTCTCGTATACAGCCAGTCCTGATTCAGAGATAACCGTTCTGCTGCCTGTCTTTAAAATTTCCGAATTCACTGGATAATGAAATCTTGGATTTTTACCGTCATTCGCTGAGATGGAATAAACAATCAGTATTCCCATTTCTGAAAGGAAACTGATTTTTCGGACTTTGAA
>JBPOJG010000044.1:0-17204 GCA_052033835.1 Spirochaetota bacterium | reverse complement strand
CCACAAAGGCAGTGAGAGTTATCTCAGAAAATAAAATACAGTTTAATTACGGCGCATGTCTTCAGTGCGGAATCTGCACTGAAATCTGCCGGGAAAATGTTCTGAAAAATTCAGGATTCAACTATGTATTTGCTCTGAACAGAAACGACCTCAGCATAAGTTTTACCGACACCGATTTTACTCCTCTCGAATCTGAAATACCGGATAATGTAAAAAAATTCAGAAAACTTTCCGGAAAAAAAGGATTTAACTACAGAGAAGTTGCTGCCTCCGGAAACAATGCGGTAGAATGCGAACTGAATGCGAGATTCAACAGTGTATTCGACAGCGAAGGACATCAGTTCAAAAGCGTAGCTTCACCTAAACATGCAGACGCAGTCGTTTACAGCGGCCCAGTCGGAGTGAATATGCAAGGTCCTCTTCAGACTGCCTGGGACTGTATGCCTGAACCGAAGGCACTGATTGCCGCCGGTACAGAAGCAGTTTCAGGGGGTGTTTTTGAGATTGGAAAGACTCCCAAGGAACCGGATCTTTTCATTGGCGGAGATCCTCCAAGACCGGATGTCATGATCAATGCTTTCCGCTTTCTTTCCGGAGTTTTTTCGTTCTCATTTCAGAAGGAACTGCATACTCTTCTTCAGAGTCTGAGGAAGTAATGGATCTGCACTCAGAAGACTCTGAAATAAAGAAAATCATTTTATAATGAAAAAAAAATCTGCATCTCGGGTCATAAAGAAAAAAACCGCAGGGAGACCTCTGAAAACATTAGGAATCTCTGTTCAGAAAAAACTGATCGATGCAGGAACCGAACTTCTGAAAAAAGGAAATCTGGAAGACTTTTCTCTCAGAAAAGCTGCAGTGATAGCCGGAGTCAGTCATGCAGCTGCATACCATCATTTTGAAAATAAGAATGCACTTCTTGCAGCAATCGCGGAACAGGGATTCGAAAAATATTTCTCCAGTTACGAAGAAGAAGTAGCACGGACCGGACAGGATTTTGACGGACGATTCAGAGCGCTAGGATGGACATATGTAAAATTCATTATAAAAAATTCACAGTATGCCAGACTGATGTTCGGCGGTCTCGGACTCGATCAGAAAAATCACCCTGCTCTCAGAATCATTTCCAGAAGGACTTACAGACAGCTCCATGAAATTATTCGAGACGGACAGAAGAACGGATTTATTGAAGACGGACAGACAAGAGAAAAAACACTAGCAGCCTGGGCAATGATCCACGGAATCGCAATGCTCATTCTGGAAGGAAGACTGAATCCGGGCAAAGACCTCGAAGAAATCAGAGGTTTTGTCCGGTCAGTCACGGACTATGCATATATTGGAATTAAAAAATAATTTTTTTTATCCCAAAAGAGCTGCGGCTTCAGATGAGCTATAAAATTCATTCAGATTTTCCTTTGCTCTCAGAAGAACATATTCTCTGAATGTCTCATTGTCGAGCGCATCTGATGTCATATCTGACAGAAATTCTGAAATTTTCTCTTTCTCAATGCCGTTTTCTTCTGCGACTTCTTCCACCGTTCTGTTTTCATATCTGGAATAAAACTCTCTGATATTCGCAAGAATCATTCTTTCCGGAAATTTTGTTGCCTTGATATGGTTCCAGAAATCAGGCGAGGTGAGAATGTACTTTTCAAGCTCCTTGATCGGAAGAAGTTCCGCAGCATCTGAAAACTTAAGGGAACCCAGAAAATCCCAGACTTCCTGAAATATCTCATCTGTCTTGTCTGATTCCAGCTCAGAATGGATCAGCTTCTCACTCTGCTGAATCCTGCCGGAGAGATTCTGGCGGATGAACTCAGTAATCTTTGCATCAAAATTTCCCTGCATTCCGGGAAGGTTGTTCAGAAAGTCAGTTCCCATTTTAAAAATCGAAGAAGCGACTGCATTTCCTTTTGCAATTGGATTTTCATTCACCATAAAATCCTTAATTGCTCCGTAAATAATGCTTGAGATCATTCTGGAATATGCTGCTGAATGAACGGCAAAATTGACTACCTTGACTCTGAGAGCCTTGAACCCAAGTGAATTCTTTGCTGCCTGGAAAAAATCGGACTTTTGAAGATAGGAATTGAGTGATGCATTTTCTTCCTTCAGTACCTCATAATTCCACTGAATGATTTTCTGAACAGTTTCTGCAATGTCCTTAGTCATCTCAGCCCTGTCCAGTATCTGAACTGCAGCCTTTTCCGCTTTTTCTCTCGGAATAATATCCTTCAGCTTCTTTTTCAGCACAAAGGAATACACTGCATCCGATTCCTTCTTTACCGTGCTTCTGATATTTTCAGAAGAGATTTTTTTTTCAATGAATTGTAAATGAAGAAGCAGAAGCTTCTCTTTCAGATTCTCAGCCAAACAGTCCTCCGTTGTCTCTGTCCATATTTTTTATATATGCCAGATATGCATCCATTTTGAATTTTTTCCTCATGGAAGGTCCTGACATATATCTGAAGTTCCCGAGAACATTTCTTTCCGGAAACCAGGGTCTGTCAAAAAGACCAAAACACCATAAAATCCCGGTATAGGAGTTTGGGTCCCTTCCGTCATAAGCATACAGATTATTGAGATGCTCCATAATGTCAAATGCCTCTTCGAAGGATGCTGACCATTCAATCAGTTTTTTCCCCCAGTACATTCTCATATAATTATGCATAGTTCCGGTAATAATCAGCTCCTTCATTCCGGCATTCCAAAGTTCGTCATGAGTATCCGCAGACTCCCACCTATCCTTTCTGTAAATAAATTCTCTTTTGTCTTTCCTGTGATTTTCCATATTCTTTTTTGCCCAGTCAGGCAGAACATTCAGGTCTTTTCTGAATTCAGGTTTTCCGTAAAACAGGAGAAATCCGACATCGCGCCAGGTCAGAAGTTCATCCAGAAAAGGATCCGCCTTGCCTGATGAATGAAAAAAATTTTCCTTGTTGAATCTGTTTCCGGGATTCAGAAAATCGGGAGACCATTTTCCATCTGCCGCCGAATTCAGAACGGCTTCAGTGATTTCATCCACTGAGAGGATTCCGAAATGAATATAGGCGGAAAGGCCGCTTGAAAAAGAAAGTTCCGGCGGATTTGGATTGGATCTGTCCGAATAATGTGACATTTTTTTCATGATAAAATGTTTTAATTTCAAAAGTCCTGCCTTTCTTCCTCCGTGCACTGAAGAAACAGGACTGACACTGCAGGAAAAACTGATATCAGACAGAATTCGTTCGATTTCACTATTCTCTCCCCCAAATTCCTTAAAAGGGGCTTTCTCTTTTAAAAACTGAATTTTTTTCCAGTTCTGTTCCTGCACTGCCCTGTTCACATAAGATTCCGCAAACAGTCTGTGAATCCTAGGACGCAGGATTCTCGCTGCCGACACCGGTTCTCCGTAATCTTTCAATGGAATCATTCCGTTTGAATCAACGGCAAACAGAGGTGTTTTTATTTTTTCTGCAAGCTTGGAAGTCTGCCCGGGAAAAATATAGGAAGGATTGTCGTCTGTAATGACTGCATATGCGTCTTCCGAAATTTTTTTCAATATCCCGATGCCGGAATTCTCCTTTGATTCGGCAAAACTCCAGTAAGCAATTCCTTTCTTCTCTGCAAAATTTCTGTTCTCAGCCATTCCCTCGAGAATGAACCTGTGAATCCTTTCAGAATTCCAGGGATATGATGATCCGATTCCTTCATAAATGACAAGAGGCCTGCCTGACTTTTCAGAAAGGAGCACAGCAAAGTCGAGTGAGTGATTATAATGAAATCTTCTTGAAGACTGCATCCAGTACAGAATATATTTTCCTTTCTCGTTAAAAACCTTTCTGTTCAAATCTCTGACTCTGGCAGAATTGAATTCTGAAGAATTCATTTTGAACTCTGGCTCAGATAGTTCAGTGAAAGAAGATTCAGTGTGACAGTCGAAAGGAAAGGAAAAGGAACAATATCATTTTCTCTCGACATTTCCATATACCAGCGTGCTTCCTTTAAGATGATGGAAAGATCAGTCATGGATTCATTCATATTGTCATATAATGTATCCTTGTTGATTAGACTTGAGACTGTTCCTTTTCCGCTGTTTATCTTGGAAGTAATGTCCCGAAAATCCCTGTTTATTCTTCTCAGCTCCGTTCTGTTTTCTTCCAGAGTCTGAAAAGCCCCGCTGAAAAAATCCTCATAAAACTCAGTTGAAGGAGCCTGATCTCTTTCCGGTGCAGAATGTTCTGATGCAGGATGAAAAAAAGAAGAATTTTCCTTTGAGAAAGAACCTGGATCGATATCAATCATCCTTCCTGAAAATACTGTCTTATTCTTAAACTTAATTTTATAATTATCCCATAATGTCACAGGTTTTTTCAGCACAATTGTCAGTTCCACTGCTTCCCTGCCCTCAGGGACAAACCTCGCATCAAAGACCTCCCTGAGAGGAACAAAACGCACTGACTGTACAAAACCGCTTGGAATTCCAAGCACGGAAACTTCTGTTCCGTCACGAATTCCTTCAGCTCGGGGATAATACATTTTCATTCTGTAGGGATAAACCTTCTTTGTATTTTCCTTTTCAATGATCGTAAAATAAAACATAACAATGATTCCGACTATGAATCCGATTCCTGTGAGGTAAATCTTCATGGAACTGATTTTTCATCCGGATGATCAGAACTCAAGTTTAAAATTTTCAGAATTCTGACTTACTCGATGGCGGGAATTCAGCCGCCTTCAAATAATCGGCAGCCAATTTCAAATAATCGGCGGCCAATTTCACGGAGTTTGGGGCTGTATAAAAACATAAAAAATGAAGATCTGAAAAATAGACTGGATCTTACGGCTCAGATTTCAATTGAAGTTTTTATACCGCCAAATTATCATACACTGCAGCCTCAGTAAATGAGGCAGGGAAACTCGCAAGTAAGCCTCGCTGCTTTCATGCTTGCAAAACGTCTTAAACCTGAATACTGGATGCAGAGAAAAAAGGGGGAACTTTATGAAAATAGTATTTGATATGGATAATACAGTTTCGGACGAATTTGGATCTGAACTTAGAGAGGGAATGCAGGAACTTCTTGCGAGACTCGTTTCAGAGAAGCATATTCTTGTGCTCTGGACAAATTCGTCGAAGGAAAGGGCTGAGGAGATACTGAATAGACTTAATCTGAGAAAATATTTCACTCAGTGCATATTCCGGGAAGATTACGATTCTGAGGATAAAGGAAAAAGAAAAGATATCAGAACACTGAAAGCTGATCTTATCATTGATGACGATGAAAGAGAAATTGCCTTCAATATAAAAAATGGAAAAAAAGGATTTCGTATCTCAGCTTTCCGAAAAGGGAAAAAACCTGACAAGGAAGAACTCGTCAGGCTTTACAGCTTTATTTCTGAAAATAGCTCTCTTTTCAGAAGGTTTTTCTCTTTTTAAAGGACTTCCATAAATGGATGAGTTTTTATATTATCATAGTAGTCTTCATCAAAAGCATCCATCAGACCCTCAGGAACTTTATACATCTGCATAATCGACATTGCCATTTCGGTTTCGCCCGCAGAAACGGAAAGACTAAGAAGTTTTCTGGATATAATTTCGCCGAGGCGTGTCAGTCTGTCAATATCCTGCACACTGGAAATCTGCTCAGTACCGAAGCTCTGATTCTGTATTATGCCGAAAAGACTTTCCGGCATATGCCATACCTTGAATACGTGAAGTCCCACTTCATTTGAAGTCGTATGAAACACTTCCATTTCCAGATCACTGAGACTGATTCCTGACTTATGATGTGCCTCGATTACATCATGATACTGCTTTGTCTTATTCAGGGCAAGTATTGTCTTTCCTGAGTCCCGGAAACTTGCCGGAAGAAAAAGTTCTTCACGGATTTTTTTAAGACCCATCGGCACAGAAAGATCGAATGCTACAAGAGCAGTCAGGGTCGGAAGTTCAAAGAGATATTTTTTAAATAAAGGATAATGTGAAATATTTTTATTAATGCTTTTTTTAGTCTGCACGATGGCAATGTTCTTTATAGTCCTGATTCCGAGCAGAGTGATGGCATCCTTGAGAGTCTTCACTTTTCCCGATCTTCCGTAAAACGCAGAGTTGGCAATTCTGAGAATATCGGAACACAGACCCTTGTCAGGCAGAATCAGCTGTTCCAGTTTTTCACTGCCTCCGGAAGGATCAAAGTCAAACATAATGATCTTATCAGTCACTTCAGGAAGATTCGGAATATGAAGATCGCTTATCTTCAGTTTATCACTCAGAGCTCTCGACTCTTTTTCTTTTGCGGCTGCTGTATTCTCTTTTCCCATTTCCAGTGTTTTTGTGATAAGATCAGACCTGCCGAGCATCCCGGCCAGCCTCTCCTGAAGAGAACTCTTGTTGACCGGTCTTATGATAACCCCGTTTACACCCAGACCTTTCAAAATCTCCAGAACATCCTTGTCAATTTTTGAAAAAATGACCAGAATTTTTGTATTGGAATGTTTTGTCCGAATTTCTCTGATTTTATCAAAAGGATCATCCATCCCGTTCAGATCAAAACTCAGTATCAGAATGTCCGGATTATTATGCTCGAGAATTGAATTCATCATACTGAAATCTTTTGAAGCAGGTGTCATAATTTCAAACTGCATTGCTCTCAGATACTGATTGAGAAGAAGATGATCGGTATTGGTACTTTCCGCAACGACAACTGTGTATTTTTTCATCGTCTGCGGATGAAATCCTAATGAGAGAGTATTCTCCGTAAACATATCAACATTGTTCAAATCTCTGATTTTTTTTCAAGAAAGTTTCTTTTCGCAAGTTTCATCCTGAGAAAATGAACTATTGACCGCTTTTTGCCGTCAATAATAGTATGAAGAACACAATATTAGCGTCACTTTTCCTCTCAACGGTATCCGTTTTCGGAGCGGATTCTCCTATCGACTTTGAACTGACAAAGGTCAAAGGGGATAATTACAAGCTCGAAATCGTGGTTCCAAAAGGTTATGCAGTCCAGAAGGATGCTCCGAACAAAATTGAACTGAAGGGAGACAGCGGTCTGAAAGTCAAGTCCTTTAAAAGTGAATTCAAAGGAACTCCGATGGTTAAAAAACCTGAATACTACGAAACGGTAAAGTCTTTCCCGGTAAAGCTTTCAGGCAAAGGAGAACTGACAATCAATTCAAAGATTTTTTACTGCGATCTGAATAAAAATGTATGTTACCCTGCCAAAATATCTAAAAAAGAAAAGATCGATTGATCACACATCAGTACTTCGAATTTTCCCCGGAAGATGACAGAGATTTTTCGAAAGAAAAACTAATGTCTCTTCTGACTGATCTTATCATGAGGTACGATGTGTCGCTTGAGGAAGCTCTCAGGATTCTCATTGAAAAGGGTCTGACGGCCAATCTTTTTTTGAAAGAAGCAGGAATGAATGATCTCTTAGAAAACTTCCTGAATGAGACTGAGGCTGAAATTTCGGAAATACTAAAGAAATATACTTTAAACAACCTTATCGTCAAGCTCAGTAACGAAATTTCGGAATCTGAGAAAAAAAACAGCAAAGATCCCTATTTCAGGGAATTCCAGAATCTTCTGAATACGGGCAGCACTGACAGCTTCAGAAGGAAACTCTGGGGGGCCCCTGCTGAGCTTCAGGGAAAGCTGTATTCCTATCTGGAAGAACTCGATGATCTGAACACTCTGCGGAACGGAGCCGAGAAATATTCTTTTGTCGGTTCCGTATCGCCCAAATCAGTGCGGCAGGGTAAGAAAATTATTTCAAGACTGGAAGAACTGACTGAGCTGAAAGCAGCACTGAAGCAGGCAATAGAATCCGGAGATCTGTTTAATATTGATCTGGGAAAAATTGCGGAAACTCTGGGTCCGGAAAGTTTTCAGGAATTTATGGAAAGGAGAGAACAGATTTTCAAGTCCATCCGTGAGCTTCTGGAAAAAGGAGGACAGATTGTACAGAATGAAGAGGGAGGAATGGAACTTTCCCCATCCTCAGTTCAGAAGCTGGGAAAAAGAGCACTTCAGGAAATATTTTCTTCACTGAAAAATGACAGCGGCTCCTCTTCCCGGTTTACAAAAGAAACTGGAGATTCAGAAAACGTCCTTGCATCCAACCGTCCCTTGGAATTCGGCGACAGCACATCGAGGATCGACTATATCTCTTCGATCCAAAATTCTGTATTTCGGGGAAACGGAAGACGTCCTTCCATAATAGATATGGAAGTCTCTCTTGCAAGAGGAACCTCCCGATCCGGAACAGTTGTTTTAATTGATATGAGCGGATCGATGGCGAGATCCTCGCGTTTCTTCAATGCCAAGAAAGTCACTCTTGCAATTGACGCTCTGATTCGTTCTGAATACAAGGACGATCAGCTCACAGTCGTAGGATTCGGTACACTGGCAAAAATCATTCCGGCGTCCAAGGTCCCGTCACTTCAGCCTTATCCCGTTACCATTTTTGATCCTTATATCAGACTCAGGTACAACTTGAGCAAAATGGGAGAGAAAGAGAAAGAGGAACTGATCCCGCTCTATTTCACAAATCTGCAGAGAGGACTGAAAACGGCGAGGCAGATCCTTTCATCAAAACAGATAAAGAATAAAAATATCATACTCATCACTGACGGTGCGCCGACAGCACATTTTAAAGGAAATGTTCTGGAAGTAAACTACCCTCCTGCTCCTTCCGATTTTGAAGAAGCGCTCCGAGAGGCATCTCTCTGCAAAGAGGACAATATCACTGTAAATACATTTCTCCTGACATCTGAATGGGATTACAACTATTTTGGGGAAGAAAGTTTCATTCGCCAGTTTGCCAAATCAGTGGAGGGCAGAATTTTTTACCCCCATCCCAAAGAACTGGGAAAGATGATTTTGTTCGATTTTCTGGAAAATAGAAAGAAAAAGTTCAGTTATTGAAGGATTTTTCAAAAAAACTCTTTTAGCTTGCCAAAAACCGTCTTTCCGCTTGTATGTATCTTTTGTTATGGAGAATACGCTTAAATACCTACCACCTATTTCCAAGTACCACAGAAAGATCTCTCTGGATGACTGGTTCGAATCTACAAAGTACTATGATCAGGGCAATTACTATAAGTCTCTGATTCATCTTCTCAGATACATAAACGGGCCTGTACCGATTCCGGATACGCCTTCGATCAGTCTGAAAATTCCTCACGGTTCTGTTTATGTAAATATTCAGGCCGATGCTGAAAAGTTCAAAGTCAGTGTCCCTTTCCTGAAATTCCTTCCGGGTTCAGTGAAAGTTGCCGCTATGAGACAGATGATCGAGCAGAATTTTTCTACTCTGATTCTGGGACAGATTGTGCTGAAAGGCGAGGAACTTTGGTACGAATACGAAGACAGGACATCGAACTGTGAACCTTACAAGATTTATTATATGCTTGATGAACTTTGTACGCAGGCAGACAATAATGACGATTATTATATAGATCGATTCAAGCTCGATCATGTAGAAAAACCTGTTCTTGATCAGTTTACACCCGCAGAATACAGCAAAGCAGAATCAGAATTCAAGGAAATCATTGCAGAAGGTCTGAAATATGCAGATTACTTTGAAAAAAACAGATGGTTCAATCTGACCTGTGACGTTCTGGCAATCACCTTTTTCCGTCTGAGATATGTCACGTTTCCTCAGGGTCTGCTCGCGAGAGAACTTCAGGATGCTCTTTCAGGAATGTATGCCAATGACAGTGTAAACAATATTATTTTGAATGCAAGAGACAATATGGCAAAGTTCTCAGGATATGACAGTGGGAAGTTCAAGGAGTCGCTTTTCCACCCTCAGTTCTTTATGCCGATCAAACCTCGTGCAGAAATTCCGAAACTTCAGGAACTCTTTGAAAACACTTTTACCAATACTACAGCATGGATGTCCAGTCATTCCTACATTGATACTGCAGTCCTTCTGACCTATGATTTTTACAATGCAATGGATCTGTATTTCCTGACACCGGACGTAATGACAGCAATAGAAAACACCCTTTCCAAAGCTTCAGGCAAGGACTGGAAATCAGCGGCTGAAATTCTGTACAGACTGATTCAGAAAATTATGGAGATAGAACTTGATCAGGAAGGGAATATGGTAAAAGGCTCTTTGGCAGAATTTCAGAGCAGTGCCGGCGGGACACAGACGAAATCAGCGGCTGCCTCCTCAGGCAAAAGCATTTTCTCTAAAATTAGCAGTCTTTTTAAAGGATAATCACAATGAGCGATTTAGAAAAAATATTTCCGGCAGTCGTTAAAATCAATACTTCCGAGGGAAGCGGAAGCGGATTATACATTAAGGCAAATGATGTCATTATCACTAATTTTCATGTAGTGAGCGGGTTTAAAAAAGTCGGGGTGGAAACTCAGTCCAAGGAAACAATAGCTGCAGATGTGCTTGTGGTAAACCCTCTGAACGATCTGGCAATTCTGAAGCCCCACAAGGCTCTGGATATGCCTGATATTGGATTTCTGAGACATCAGAATCTGAAGGCAATGGACAAGGTGTCTGTTCTTGGTTTCCCGTATGGAATGCCTTTTACGGTAACAGAAGGAATCGTATCCAACGTAAAACAGGTTCTCAGCGGACAGCCTTACATTCAGACTGACGCTGCAGTGAATCCGGGAAACAGCGGAGGTCCCGTTGCCAACCACAGAGGTGAAATTATCGGGATTACAACATCCAAGTTCACCAATGCTGACAATATGGGATTTGCTCTTCCGGCAGATGTCGTTATGGAAGAACTCGATGCACTGCGCCTGAATCCGAATCTGGCATTTGCAGTCAAGTGCACATCCTGCAATCACCCTCTGTATGAAGAAGCCGAACACTGCCCGAACTGCGGTGCAAAACTGGATATAAAGACTCTTTTCAAGGAAGCTCCGAAAACGGAAATTGCAGCTTTCGTAGAAGACGTTTTTAAAGAACTTAAGCTGGACCCTGTTGTTGCCCGAAAAGGATTTGAATTCTGGGAATTTTATCAAGGAAGTGCACTTGTGAGATATTTTATATATAGAAATAATTATCTCTTTGCCGTAAGTCCTCTTGTGAAACTGCCTAAGACCAATCTGGAAGGAATTTATGCTCATCTTCTTTCAAGTCCTGCAAAACCTTTTTATCTGGCGATCCGGGATTCCATCGTGTATATTTCCTACAGAGCGCATCTGGCAGATATGAAAGGTCCGAACAGAAAAGAAATACAGGATAATCTGGTAAAACTGGCTGTAAAGGCCGATGAGCTGGATAATTATTTTGTAGAGAAATTCGGATGTGAATGGGCAGAAGAGTCCAAAAAAGAATCTTAAAAAACTGACTGAAAGCGATGTTTCGAAACGTCGCTTTCAGAGGTATGAAATTACGCAGATCTGAAAAATAATCTCGCCTATAACGAATCAGACAAAGTTCCGAAGTCTTTCAAATTCATGATCTGTTAACTGTTTATATTGCAGATCATATTCCGATCCCTCCGGTTCAAAGCTGAAATGCAGAGTCCCTCTTACTGCAGAACGGAACACATGGGTTCTGCTTTTTCTGTGAAAACCCAGATACCAGTCGGGTGACATTGTAATTTTCCCCCCTCCTCCCGGGAGATCATTCACAAATTGAGGAATCCCGAAACCTGCAATTTTTCCTCTCATGTATTCAACAATTTCCACTCCCTTCCATAAAGGAGTCCGAAATCCTCTCGATCCGGGAATCAGTTCAGGATCATACATATAATATGCGCGAATTCTCATTTCCAGAAGTTTTCTGTGAAGGGCAAGCATAACTTCCCCAGAATCATTGATTCCTCTGAGAATTACACACTGATTTCCTACGCTCACCCCTGATTTCAAAAGCCGGAGAACAGCTGCCTTTGCTTCTTTTGTACATTCCTTTTCATGATTAAACTGAGTATTGCAGAATATGGAAAGCCTGTCTGTATTGTATTTTTCAATGATGCTGCACAGCTCTTCTGAGATTCTGAAAGGCAGTGTTACAGGGTTTCTGCTTCCTATCCTGCAGATTTTCACAGAAGGAATTTCTTCGAGACTTTTCAGAATAAACTCAATCCTGGAATCACTGAGATTCAGAGGATCTCCTCCTGATATGACAACGTCCGATATTTCAGGGTTTTCCCGAATATAATGAAAACATCTTTCTAAATCATCTTCTGTAACTCTTTCTTCATTATAAGATACTTTCCGTCCTCTCATGCAGTGCCTGCAGTATACAGAACATTCCTGATTTGAAAAAAGAAGCACTCTGTCCGGATACATTCTGGTCAGTCCCTTTACCGGGGAAAGAATTTCCTCGTGCAGAGGGTCTGGCGATTCCTCCGGCGACCTGAACGTTTCCATTTCATTTGGAATTATCATTCTTCTGACAGGACATTCAGGATCAAACGGATCGGAAAGAAGCATATAGTAAGGAACAGTTCCCACGTTGAGTCGGACTGTCTTTTCAATTCCGTTCAGTTCGCTTTCAGTCAGAATAAAGTACTTATGAAGATCTTTTGCCCTGATTCTGTTTTTCAGCTGAAATTTCCAGGATGAAAATTCAGGATGAACAGAAAAGACTCTTCTGTTTTCCTGGATTTCACTGCTATTCATCCATAAATCCTTTTGCCCAGTTTTTAAGAATTTCCCTGTCCTCAGAAGACAGTACTGCCTCCCTGTGCATAAATGTATAGGATTTCAAAGGCATTTCATTTTTATCAATTTCTTCGATGATCCTGTCAGCAATTGAGTTTTTCTTTTTTACGCTCAATAAATCCCATTTTGAAAAATCCAGTTCTTCTCTGCCCTCGTGTATATGACGGGAGATCAGACTGGATAGCGGAAAAATATACGAGTACCAAGGCCATCTGACTTCAGAAGAATGACAGTCAAAGCAGGATCTTCTGAGTATTTCAGTCACAGTTCTGTCGGCAGAAAGCACTGTTTCTTCCGGTTCAGGCCTGTTCTGAAAGACTCCAATTCCGATTGATAATGAAAATATGATAGAAATGGATAAAAATAATTTCAGTACCATTATTTTCCTTTAAGCTGTATTATGTGTGACTTTTTCGTAGCTGTATCGTAGCTGAAAATGCAGATTTCTTCTGTCTTGACCCCATCCTCCATAGAAACTTTCTTTACCATTGCCGCCAGAAGATTCTTTCTTGTATTGAAAAGAAGCTTTTCAAAATAGCAGTTTTCAGGAAGCAGCTCCTGAAGTTTTTCATCTTCCGGGTCATAAAGAAAAATCTGCTTGCCGTCCTTCTGATTCAGAAATCCGTCCTTGTTTGTGTCTTCGGTAATTGCAATGATGATGAGTTTCTGGCCCAGATCAATGGAATCGGCAGGAGATGTTTCCTGAGGCCTGCCCTTCCTTTTAAATTCTCCCGGAAAATAATCCCAGATATACACCTTTCTGTTGAACAGTCGGATCAGTTTTCCGGAGTTGAGATCGGCAAAAAAAAGATTTCTGGCATGATTCATTACTCCGTCCGGACCGAATCCGCCCGATTCCTGACTGAGTTCCTGAGGAAAGAAAAGATAATTTTTCCAAATTATTTTTGCATTTTCCTCTACAGGATCCTTGGGCGGTTCTTTGACGGAATTATTCTTGGAAAGATCCGGTTCTTCCTTGAGTTCAATACCTCTGTCCAGAAAACTTGTACCCTTTGTAAGACTGAAAGTAAGTACAGCCAGAAGACAGAGAAAAAAAATAATCAGAATGTATCGGATCTTTTCCAAAGGACTATTTCTTAAACCTGTCGATTACACTCAGAACTTCAGAGTATTCAGAATCTGTCATATAAGCAAAAAGCGGCAGATTCAGCACAGTACTGCTGATTTCTCTTGCATTGTCTTTCCCGAATTTTTTTACGAGAAAACCCTTGCTTCCTTCCTGGTCAGACATCGCTCCCGGGTATATATTTGCAAAACCGATTCCGTTTTCCTTCAAAAGGGCTTCCAGTTCAGTTCTCTGTGAATTTGGAAGAAGCATTGCATTGCAGTACCCGTTTTCTTCATAGATGGAAGGAGGTGTAATTACATTATATCCTCTAGTCTTAAGATCGGCCTGGTATTTTTTTGCAATTTTTTTTCTGGATTCAAGTCTTGCCGAAAAAACTTCCATACTCAGATTCAGAAATGCAGCCTGAAGAGAATCCAGTCTGGAATTCCATCCGACAAACCCGTGTCCGTAATGAGAAGTTCGACCATGATTTGCGAGTTTTCGGACTGTATCAGCAAGTCCTGCATCATTTGTAAATACTGCACCGCCGTCTCCGGCTGCCCCCAAAACTTTCGCAGGATAAAAGGACGTAGTCGAAATATAAGCATTTTTATAAATTGACTCACCGTTTATTCTGACTCCGAAACACTGAGCACCGTCTTCAATCAGAGGGATGTTCTTGCTTTTGCAGAATTCTCTGAACTTGACAAGAGATGCAGAACCCCATCCGTAAAGATGTACGATAATCGCAGCGTCGGGTTTTACTTCTTCCACTGCTTTTTCAAAGACGGAAAAATCCATCTGAAGGTCTACCAGATCCGTATCCACTGTGTATGGATCTGCACCCACATTCACTACTGCTTCAAATGTTGCCCAGAAAGTGGAATTTGGAAGAAGAACTTTTTTACCCTTGCCTATTCCGACAGCCCGAAGAGCCAGCTGAATTGCATCAGTTCCGTTTGCACAGGAAACAGAAAACTTTGTTTCGGTATAATCAGCCAGAGTTTTCTCAATTTTTGCAACTTCCTCACCGCCTATGAACTGAGCATTTTTGCTCATCTCAGCAATTTTTGAATTCCATTTATCCAAAAACCCGTTCTCAAATCTTTTTATATCAATGAATGGAACACCCATCTTATTTCCCCTTTTTTCTTTTTTCAAAACGAAACAATTTCATTGTTTCCGGTCTGAATATAAGTTCAGCCACTTCATAATAGTCAGTTACAGGATAAAATTCCACATCTTTTTTGATGTATTCCGGTATCTCTTTCAAATGAGCCTCATTCTGCTTTGGAAAAATGATTTTCCTGATATTCGCTCTTTTGGCCGCAAGAATCTTTTCCTTCAAGCCCCCGATTGCAAGCACCTTCCCAGTCAGTGTAAGTTCGCCTGTCATTGCAATCCCCTGTTTTAATGTCTCTCCTGAAACAAGAGAGAGAATTGCACTTGCCATCGTAATTCCCGCACTCGGGCCATCCTTAGGAGTTGCGCCGTCAGGTACATGCAGATGAATTCTGTGTTTTTCAAATTTTGCAGGATCGGAAAAAATGCTTCTGGAATAACTGAGTGCAATTGCAGCAGATTCATTCATCACTTTCCCGAGCTTTCCTGTGATCTGAAATCCAGCCCTTCCTTCGAGAAGAATGGATTCAACAAAAAGAGTTGCTCCTCCCATTGTTGTCCATGCGAGACCGAGTGCAGTCCCCGGAACAGAAGGTTTTACCATTTCATCATCCCTGAAAACGGCCATTCCAAGATAATCTTCAATATCCTTTTTTTCAATCGAAGTCTTCAGTTTCCCTTTTTCCAGATACTTCAATGCAATCTTTCTGATCAGTTTGTCGGCGGTCTTTTCCAAAGAACGAAGCCCTGCTTCACGTGAATAAGAATCAATGATATGCCTGATGTTTGTATCTGATATTTTAATCTTGGAAGAATTCATCCCATTTCTGTCAAGAATTTTTTTCCAAAGATGACGTTTGAATATTTCAATTTTTTCATCAGTTGTATATCCTGAAAGGGAAATGACTTCCATCCTGTCCAAAAGAACTCTCGGAATTGTATCGGATGTATTTGCCGTCGCAATGAAAAATACCCTGGAAAGATCAAAAGGAAGATCCAGATAATGATCTCTGAAGGAATGATTCTGTTCAGGATCAAGAACTTCGAGAAGTGCCCCTGCAGGATCACCGGTATATCCGCTTTTCAGTTTATCAATCTCATCGAGCAGAACTACGGAATCTTTTTCTTTTGTGATCCTCAATGCGGAAAGAATCTTTCCCGGAAGTGCTCCTATATACGTTCTTCTGTGTCCTTTGATCTCAGCCTCATCTCTCATTCCGCCGAGAGAGATTCTATGAAACTTTCTGTCAAGGGACTTGGCAATTGATTTAGCTATCGAAGTTTTTCCCACTCCGGGAGGTCCGACTAGACAGATAATGACTGGACTTCTGGAATCATTCTTCAGTTTTCTCACTGCCAGAAATTCCAGTATTCTTTTTTTAACCTCATCGAGTTTGTAATGTTCCTGCTCCAGAATCTGTCTGGACTTTTTCAAATTGATGCTTCTTGCCGGAGGTTCTTCCCAAGGAAGGGCCTCTATCATATCCAGATAATTTCTAAGCACCTGATATTCAGCAGAATGAGGTTCAATGAAATTCAGCTTTTCCAGTTCTCTCTTGACCTCAGCGAGAACCTCCTCTGATACATTCGCCTTGACAAGTCTCTCTTCGAGTGCCGTGAATTTCTTTTCAGACTTGTCCTCACCAAGCCCGAGTTCACCCTGAATTGCCTTCAGCTGCTCACGAAGAAAATACTGACGCTGGTTTCTGTCCATCTTCTGATTCACCTGGTCGTTGATCTTTCTCTGAACGTCCAGAAGCTCCAGTTCCTTTCGAGTAAACAGAAGCACCTTTTCCAGCCTGTCGTGAATCTCAAGAGCCTCTATGATTTCCTGGTATTCATTTTTTTCCAGATTCAGTACTGAACCGACAAAATCGGCAATTTTACCCGGCTCGTTGATATTGACCAGAGTCATCTTCATATCTTCTGTAAACATTGGATTGTTAGAAGAAAGATCCTTTGCATACATCAGGATTGTTCTGATCAGCCCTTTCAGATAGTTTTTGGGCTTATTCTTTTCATCCGAAAAATCTACAGGATAATCGACTTTCGCTTTTATAATCGGATCTCTGGATACAATTTTTTCGATTCGGAATCTGTGAATTGTATTCACAAGAATATTGACGCTTCCATCAGGCATATTCAGCTTCTTCAGAATTTTAGCTGCAATCCCTACTGTATAAATGTTCTCTGTAATATCCTTCTCCTCATCCTCTTCCCGGATAAGAGAAAGTCCCACAAATCCCTCCTTGTTATAAGCCTCTTCCACCGTCTGAGTCAGTCTGCCTGCACTGATCATCACCGGAGTGATGATGCCTGGAAATATTGGTCTGGATTTAATAGGCAGAATAGGAAGGCTTTCAGGCAGCTGTTCTT
>JBPOJG010000388.1:0-6354 GCA_052033835.1 Spirochaetota bacterium | reverse complement strand
AAACGTGGAAGCTGCTGTCAGGATGACAAAACTACAGGCTTCTAGCCTGCAAAATGAGTAGACTCTGCCAAAGGATGGCTGTGGTACTTTCCAAAGCAAATTTTTCCTACGAAATCTAGGCAGACCCATCTGCAAACCATCTGAAAATTTGATAAAATTTCTTCTTGTATAAATTCAGGCCAAAAGGAAAATATTCGCATGATTCCTCAGAGCGTTCTCGATGAGATAAACAAGCTGGATCTTGAAAAAAAAGACAAAGTGCTGAAGTACATTCAGAGAGAACAGGAAATGGGCGGAGAGCCTGCCCCGGAAGAAATTCTGGAAATCATCAAATATCTGAGAAGCAAGGTCGTTTCCAGAAGCAGGTCCGCGGACAAGGAAAGAGCCATTCTCGATTTTGAAATTCTTCCTCGAGATTATATGAGAATTTATAATTGCCACACATGCAGATACAAAAAAGGAAACAAATGTTCCAATCAGGGTGCTCCTCTGTTTGAAGAAGAAATCGTAAATGAACTTCTCTGTGTTCATTATACTTTTTTTGGAAACTGAATTCAGTTCCTGCTGTTTTTATATTTTCCGTTCATAAAATTGTTTTTATCCAGAATTTCTTTCAAACGCCCGGAGTTTTTAAGAATAGAGAGTCCTTTATTGAATTTTTCAGTGTAGTGCTGACCATATTCAGATTTTTTGGAGAAACAGGTATACAGCTCCTTATAGTCGAGTCCAGGCTCAATGAACTGAAGTGAATTCTGATCTGCCTTATTCTGCCCAAGGTACCTTGAAGAAAGATACTCAGAAACATTTCGGTCAATCACAATCATATCAATTCTTCCAAATACCAGTTTTTTCAAATTGAGAAGATCGCTCGCTGCTTCTTCTTTTTTCAGATAATCTGCTTTGTCAAATTCCGCTGTATTTACATAACCTCTTACAACTCCGATCCTGAACTGTTTCAAAGAATGAAAGTCCTTTGTTTCCTTAAAAGATTCCGCTTCAAAAACTCCTTTTTTCAGTTTGACAAATCCGATATCTCCGCCCGGATACGGATCTGAATAATAGTAAACTGCTTTATTTTCATCGTTCATATATTCGGGAAAATAACCGTCAATTTTTCCCTCTTTTGCAAGGTTCAAAATTCTCGCAAACGGCAGAAACTGTATGTCTGCAGTAATACCCTGAGAAAGAAAAGCTTCTTTCACAAGTTCAGTCACATATCCCTTATTCTCAAGTTCTTCACCTACATAGGGAAGCCATTCCAGAGTCGACAGATTGATATGAGTCTTAGAAGAAGCACTCGCAGATTTCTGCAATCCAGCAGTTAAATTCTCATTGGGTATTTCTTTTTTTTCGCAGAACGTCATTGATAATGACATAATCATGATCATAAATATTCTCTTAATGTCAGAAAACTTCATATACAATATCCCGAATTCCTGAACTGAAACATCAAATGAGGATTATATTCCAAAATCGTCATTGTATTCTCCTCCTTTCAGTGAAAGCGCGCGTTCGTTTGTCGGTTCCAGTTCCAGAATCCTGTCCAGAACAGGCAGGGCTTTTTCATAATTGCCGTCATTAAAATACAGTTCATAAAGAATAAAAAGATTTTTGACTGAATGAGGATCTCTCAGTTTATATCTTTCTGAATAGGCGATACCCATTTTGTAGTTTCCTGTTTTTGAAAATGCGACAGCACCAAGAAGGATAAAACGCAGGTCCCATGGACAGGCATTTACATAGTCTTCAATAAGCGTAATGATTTCCGCAAAACGTTTTTCTTCATACAGAATTCGAAGAAGCAGTCTGAGCGAATCCTTATATTTCGGAAAGTCTCTGTAAGCCTCTCTCAGAAGCTTCTCAGCCTGTTCAAATGCTCTTTTAGTATAAAATCGTTTAGCCTGTTCCAGTCTGCTGAGATAGGATGCATCCTTGACTGTAGAATCAATCATTTCTGAGTAGCCGATTTTCAGAAGAGAGAGGTCGTCAGTGATTTCTCCAAATGCTTTTAAGTTTTCATAAATAATATCCAGATTTGCTTTCGCTGTTTCCACATTACGAAGAAAAAGGGATTCATCTGAATTGATGACTGCATGACCTGATTCATCCTGCCCGAGACCGATATCATCTCTTCCGTCAGAACCCGAAATGATGATGTCGCCCGGCAAAAGATGAAATGTGCTGACCATCATGACCCGGTTTACACCTTCTGTTCCGAATTTCATATAAGCTTCTTCCGATTCGAGAAACCTTGCTGTATCGTCTCTGTAGATGACCATATTGGGATGTTCAGCATTCATCCAATACATAAATCCGTTTTCCTCATCAATGAGTCCAGTGATGCCGGAGATGAGCATTGAACCGTTGAAGGTTTCAAATACATGATGGATGTCGATGAAAAGATTTTTCAGCCAGGTCTCCGGAAAAATATTCTGGAAACTCACGGAGGCTCTGTTTCTGCTGAGAATAGAATTGACAGCAGAGCTGAAAACAAGGATACCGCCTGCTCCCTGAAGGGACTTTCCCATCGCGTCTGCATTTATAAATACAATATATTTTTTTCCTTTCAATACAATTTCATCTGTAATGCAGATATCTCCTCCGATCTCATCTTTTCTTTTCTTGAATTCAAATTTCTTTTTCTGCCGGATCAGTTTTTCAATCTTGAATTTTTCATTTCTGACCTTGTCTGTTCCGAAAGGTTTGGTAAGAAGGGATGTCAGGAAATAATCGGCGTCCTGCTGCACTTTCAGTCTCTGAACCTCAGCCATCTGTTCGTTTACTTCAATGTTTTTCTGATTCAGCTCCTTTCTGTTTTCGAGGATTCGTATATAAGAAAGAATTACAGAATATGTCAGAAGGAAAAGCAGAAGACTTCCGAGATGAATAAATATATTTGTATTGATCCAGACAATTTCCAGTCTGCCAATTTTATTTTCTTTGTGATGAATATCTGAAAGGATAGATACAGACCGGATGATTCGAAGCTGTTCGAGAAGAAAACGAAATCCGGATGGTTTTTCTTTTGAGACTGCATCAATAAAAACCGATCCGTCAGAATGATTGATCTGAATTCTTCTGTATCCTTTTGTTTCAATCAGTATTTCAGCAAAGTCTTTTGCATTTTTATCGTCCATATCCCAAAGATAACTCTGGATGAAACTGGAGAGCTCCGCTCCTTTGGATTTTTCCAGATCATATGTGATTTTTTCCGTGAGAAAAACAGAAATACAAAATAATGCTAAAATAATTCCGGCAAGAAGATTTCTGTAGCTGCCGATTTTCTGGAAGAAGGATCTGTATTTTTTCTTCATTTTGTAGACAAGACTGTTGATTTTTGTCTCTTTGATGAAGCTGTTTTCAAATTGAAGAGTGGACATGATCTGGAAAATCTGATTTAGACCGGAATTGATGAAAATTGTGAGTATGTTTCCCGGAACATCATAGAATGCAATTTCAGCGTTCTTCTTTTCCATTTCCCTTCCGAACCTGAGAAGCGCCCCGATCCCGGAAGAATCTATCGAATTGAGCTCCTTGAAATTGAGACCCAGTCGAGCATATTTTTGGATATCAAGGCCATTTAGAAATTCCTCAAATTCCTTGACAGAATACATATCAAAATTTCCCCCAAGAAATACTACCTGGGCATTGTTTATTTTATATTGAGATAATTTCATCGGATCCTCAAAGACTCAAGGATTAAGAAAATCTTCTATTAAAAAAAATACAACTGAAATTAGTGGGCTTTGACATTTTTTAGCAGGTACCCAGATTTCTAATTAGATTATATGGGGTACTGGCGGACGGATGGGAGATCTGCGTCTATGCTTGCAAGGCAGTTTCCAAGGTGCAAGATTGTGTATCTGCATCAGCGTAATTTTCCAAAGACAGCCTGATTTTGTAAAAAATATTTGATGCTCGGGAGAAAAACTGAAAATTGGATACACTTGCCAGTAACGGTTCAGGGAGAAATGCAGTTAAATATCCTTAAAGATGATCCAGCATCTTCCAGAAAAATACACCGGGGAAATTATGATCAATATAGAGTTTTTGAACAAAATAAAAAAGAAATATGAGATTCCGGAATTTTCAATGAAATTTTATAAATATATGATAATTTTTTTTATCATTCTCAGGTCAGGTGCCGTTTTTTCCGACGAGAAGACTTCAGCAGTAAACATTTCAGAGAATTTTTCATCTGTTCTTCTTTCACCCTATCTGGAGTATATCAAGGATGAAACAGGAAATCTGAGACTTGAAGATATTTCGAGAAATGATCTTTTATGGAAAAATCTGAAAGGAAATGAAAAAGTGAATTTCGGATATTCGCCTTATTTTTACTGGCTTCGATTTAAAGTAAAGAATGAGCAGAAGGAAAGAGTTCTGCCGATTTTTGAAATCAGTTTTCCAAGACAGGATTATATAGAATTTTATTACTCAGACTCTTTAGGAAAATATAAAAGCAGGATTACAGGCGACAGTTTTCCTTTCAGCTCCAGGGAGATCGATCATATAGGATTTGCTTTTGAGCTGAAGATCGAACCAAATTCAGAATCGACATACTATATCCGCACTAGAAGCACATACAACAGATCTCTTCTGAATCCTTTTCTGCATTCTCAAAACAGTTTCCACAAGGCATCATCTGAAAGAAATCTGATGAACGGAATGCTTTACGGTCTGCTCGGGATAATGATGTTTTATAATTTTTTCCTGTTCATTACGATCAGGGAAAGAGTGCATCTCTATTCCTCACTTACAATTCTGTTTTTTTCACTGAATCTTTCGGGAATTCACGGTTCCAGTTATCAGTATCTTTATCCCAATCTGCCCTGGCTTCAGAATGTGGACTATGTAATATTTTCCTGTCTTACAATGATCTGTCTTATTCTTTATTCAAATGAATATCTGGATCTGAAGCAGAATATGAGAAAGGCATATCAGTTCACTCGTATCCTGCTTGCTTCCGTAACTCTGCTGATGTTCATATTTCTGTTTATGATTTCCAGATATCCAGGATTCAGCTTTAATGCACTTCTTTATCTGGGATTCTTCTTTTTGGCAGAACAGATATTCATCGGAACTTATCTGAGTATCAAAAAGGTAAGAGCTGCATATTTTTATATGGCTTCGTTTTCGATTTTTTTTGTCAGTCTGCTGATATCTCTTCTTTCGGCAAATTATCTGATATCCTCTTCCTCAATATCGTACTGGGCATTTCAGTTAGGTTTCAGTTCAATGCTTATCCTTCTGTCTCTCGGTATAGCAGACAAGATCAATGTACTGAAAAAAGGTCTGATTCAGGCAAATGAAAATCTGGAAGGAAAAGTGGAAAAAAGAACATCTGAACTGAAGGATGCTCTGAACCTGATCAACTATGATCTGAAAGTAGCTCAGAAAATACAGGCAAACATTCTTCCTAAGGAAATCATTCAGCTGAAAAATATTAACGGAATGATGCAGTACATGCCTCTCGAAAAAGTGGGAGGCGATTTCTGTGATATTTTTGAAATGGAAAACGGAATCGTGAGAATCTTTCTTGCAGATGCAACTGGACACGGAGTTCAGGCAGCTCTGATGACAATGTCCATCCATTCCGAATATCAGAACATAAAAGAATATCCGCTGAATCCTGCTGAAGTTCTCACAATATTAAATCAACACTATTATCACAGATACTATTATTTAAATGCTTATTTTACTTGCATACTGATCGACATAAATTTTCAGGAAAAGAAAATTATATATGCTTCGGCAGGACATCCCCAGCAGATTCTTTTTTCAGGAGAAAATATCTGCAGTCTTCTTCCGACTGGAAAACTGATGGGCGTCCTGAACAATATTACATATAAGGAAAATATAATTGAAAATGTGGAAAAAGGAAGACTTATTCTTTTTACGGATGGAATCTTTGAAGAATTCAACAAGGACGGAATTGAACTTGGAGAAGAAAACTTTATCAATATTCTCAAGGAAAACAGAAACCTGCCTTTGGAAAAATTTATGATTACATGCATCAGTTCAATGCTGAGTTTTCTGGAAAAGGAACCAAGGCAGGACGACATCACATTGATTACTCTGGACTGGAAAGACTGATTGATGAAACTGTCGTAGCTGGGCCTCTCCATGAAAATTCATACTCTAGATTTGAATTTTCATGTAAAGAATTTTTTCAGAATCGGAAAACACTGCTTGTCAGTTTGCAAAGCTCTATAAATTTACTCTTATATGAAGCTGATGATCATTGACGGACATGCTCTTATTTTCCGGGCGTATTATGCATTTCAGACAACGGGTCTGAAGAATTCGATTACAGGAAGACCGAGCGGTGCAGTGTTCGGTTTTTTCAGAATG
>JBPOJG010000469.1:0-4417 GCA_052033835.1 Spirochaetota bacterium | reverse complement strand
TTAAAATAGACCCATGTTGCAACGCTAATACAAAGAGTCAAAACCACAACTAGTTTTTTCGTTTCCAAAAGAATGCCTCAGATTAATTTTCGGAAAGCCTGATCCAAAACTCAAGATTTTCAGAGTGAATGCCTGTTTAGGCAGAACTGAGGCAGAATCAATTTTCCGGCACATCTGTTTTATCGTAAATTTCCCCAAGCAAAAGCTCGATCCCGACAGATTCTGACCGAAATATCGGGTTCTCCGGTGAACAGTCCTCAAATTTCCAGAATCCGGAAGGATCGCGCAAAAATTTTTCTACCCGCTGCTCATACTCCTGCAGGCTCTCCAGATCCCTGTAGAGCCGAAACTTATTTCCCCGATCGTATTTTTCTGTACTTTCAGAAAGCACTTCGATAATGACCATCGGATTCAGAAGAGTGTCTTTTCTGTCATCTTCCAGCTTCGGCTCAGCACAGGTGACTGTCACATCAGGGTATGTATAAAGCCCATTTTTCTGCACCTTTACTCGGATATCCGAAGGAAAAACATAGCAGGGTTTTCCCTCCAGTTTCAGTCGCACTCTGTAAATCAGATTGGCGATAATCAGATTGTGCCTAAGTCCATCCCCGGCCATCGCAAAGATTTCTCCCTGGAAATATTCACTTTTGGTCTCCGCCTCCCGTTCAAGGGCAAGGTACTCTTCGGGAGTACAGAATTTCTTTTCAAGAGGAAGGATAAAGTCAGAATGCAGAAAAGAAACGAAAAAGACAATCCTTTTTATTACCCGGCCCGTAGGTATCATATTGTGAAAAATATTCTCAGAATGAATTCATCATGAAAAATAATGATGAAGATATCATAAAAAGGGAAAAATAGACTGAAGGTGCTTTTACGCGACCCTGACTTCACAGAGAGCATTTGAGACAGAAAATCAGAATTGTATTTATTCCCTGTTTATGAATTCTTGTGGAAAAACAAGGCAGGCAACATTGAACAGAATCAGAAATATTTTCACTGCACTGGCAGCGACCCTAATGCTCGGGTGCGGGGGCCCCTATGTAAAAGTTCCGGACAGCACCGAACTCGGAAAAGAGTATGCAGTCAGCAAGGATGATGAAATCGCAAAAAGAACTCTTGAACTGACTCTGAACTCTCTGAAAAAGAAGAAGGCAGAAAACCCCGATTCCAAGGTTCTTCGGGATGCTCATCCGAAACATCATGGATGCACGACAGCATCTTTTACTGTAGAAAAGGACATTCCTGAAGCATTGAAGTACGGAATATTTAAAAGCCCCAAAACATACAGTGCCTATATCCGTTTTTCCAACGGATCTCAGACTCCTCAGGCAGACAGCATCGGAGATATCCGAGGAATGGGAATCAAGCTTATGGGAGTGGACGGGGACAAACTTCTGGAATCCGAGAAAAAGGAAAAAACACAGGACTTTCTTATCATCAACCATCCCGTTCTTCCGGTAGGAGATCCTGAGGAATATCTGAATCTGTTTGAAGCTGCATTCGCAGGAAAACCGGGAAGCTATTTTTTCGGATGGAATCCGTTTGGATGGAAACTGGCAGGACTGGGAAAAATCAGAGCAATCAGGGGAAAGAAAATCTCTTCTATGCTTGAAATCAGATACTGGAGCACAACTCCTTACCAGCTTGGTCAGAATGCAGTGAAATATTCAGCGAAGGCCTGCGGAAACGAAATTACTCCTATACCTGATAATCCAGGTCCTGATTATCTGAAGGAAACAATGAAGTCTCATCTTTCCAAAAAAGAAGCCTGTTTCGATTTTATGGTGCAAGTGCAGAAAGACCCGGTCACAATGCCTGTAGAAGACCCTGCAGTCGAATGGGATGAAGAAGTTTCTCCCTTTGTGAAAGTTGCCACAGTGAAAATTCCTGTTCAGGATTTTGACACTCCGGAAAAGATGAATTTCTGTGAGAATCTCTCTTTTACTCCGTGGCATTCCCTTCCCGAACACAGACCGATCGGGGGAATCAACAGAGTCAGGAAGACTGTATATGAAGGAATTTCCGAATACAGGCACATAGAAAATAAGGCTCCAAGGAAAGAACCGGTAAAATGAAAGTACTGATCGTTGATGACAACAACAGATATGCAGAGAATCTGGAAAAATATTTTGCATTAAAAAATATTGAAACAAAAAGAGCTTATCATGCAGAAGAAGGCTATCAGATGTTCCAAAAGGAAAATTTTGATGCTGTCGTCAGCGATATCACGATGGAGACCCAAGTATCGGGTCTCCTTTTTGTCCGGAAAATCTACAAGGAAGGCTATAAAGGAAAAATCATCATTGCCACCACAGGATTCGATTTCCCGGGAGTGATGACTGTCAGCAGATACATTCTTCCCGTATTTGCAGGTGTCGGATGGATGGTTCCCAAAGTCCCTCTGAAAAAAGGTGAGGTCATATTCGTGAATACGACTGCAGGGAAAGGACAGCCTTTCTGAGGAAGGGATAAGGGAAAATCGGACAGCGCCTCTATAAAAAAGTATTCCATCCTTTCCAACTGCATTTCTTGCCCCATTCGCTGTCCTCTGCATAAAAAATAAAATTTTTTATCTTGAATTCTCATCTGCATTTCCGTAGATTAGATCAATGATATTGTCTTTTATACTGAGAATTTTTCAATCCGGACTGTTCGGATTTACAGGCATCCTCTTTCTGTCGGCAGTCATTTTCACTGCTGGCTGCAAAAAAGAGAACTTCAGTTTCAGTTCGGAGTACGGCGACAAGGTAATGTATGTATCCAATCTCGAAGGCATAAAACTGAAAGCGAAACCTGAAGAGAATTCAGAGGCAGTGATTTTGGTTCCTTTCGCTTCTGAAGTAAAGGTGCTCGAGCATAAAAAAGAAACAGAGAAACGTGACGGAAAACAGGGTTACTGGATACGGCTGGCATTCAATGATAAGGAAGGGTGGACATTCAGCACGGATCTTTCCGAAGAAAAACAGAAGGCCGTACTGAATTTCCCCGGCGATTATCCGAGACACTGGATCATTGCTCATTTTTCAGACGGGAAATACAGGCTGACAGAGTGGTGCGGCAAGTTTGAAGAAATCATTCTGGAAGAAAAATCAGGTGTTTTAAAATTTGTGCACTACAAGATTGATTCTTCGGATATTTATACAATCAAGGACAGACAGAACTCAGCATCAGGAATCACTATGTCAGGCGATGTTCAGGACAGTGCTCTAGGTTCAGTCTCCCCTTTTGAAGTTCTGTTCAATTATGACAGAAGAACCGGCGTTGGAGAATGGAGGTTTTCGGATGGAGGGAGCTGGGATACTGTCGAAAAGAATAAAATCGCAAATTATACAGTACAGAAAATTACTGACTGTAAATAAAGGCTGACCATGAAATTATTTTTTTTACTTATTCTGATTCCTTTTCTCCACTGCAAGAAGGAAGATAAAAAACTTTATATTAAAGAAAAAAAGGAAATGAAGATCAATCTTACGGATCAGTCATTTCTCCTGCCGGATGATAAACTCAAAACACTGCTGAAAGAAAAGGAATGGACAGAGGTCACTCAGGACGAAGAAGCTTTTGTAACAATGAACTGCGGTACTCCCCCCGGAAAAGTCCTTTTTGACGGAAAGTTTATTATCTGGAAAAAGGAAGGTGTCTCTGAAAAATTTGAAATATTGGGTTACAAACAGGAAAACGAAATTCTTATACTTAAAACCGGAAGAGAAAAAAGCGGTGAACTCTATCCGGTCAGTTATGCCTATGTCACAGAATATGAGATTGCCGACTGGACATTTCATGATGAAACTTCCCAGTATGTCACTAGAGACAAAGAGAAAACTTTAAACAGACAGAAAAAAGAAACTTGCAAGGAATAAGAGCAGTCTAAGGATTACTCCATCAGAGCATAAACAATGACAGAAAAAAAATATGGAATGAATGATTATTCCGGCATCACACTGAAAAGACTTATTCTGCTTTTATCCTTCTTCATTTCAGGATGCAGTGCTTCCTCGTCTTCAGAACCTTCTTCCAATGTCCAGTCGGGCAGTGCTGCTTTTGACTACAAGTCCAAGTTCAGCAGCCAGATTTTCCAAGTCGGCCCTGCTGACAGAAACAGATTTTTTGACTGTGTGGAAAAAGAGCCGGTTACTTACCCTATACCTTTCTGGGTAATTAATACCGAATTCAATTATTTCGGCAAGGCATTGCCGGGACTTCAGTACGGTCTCATTGAAAAAGATAAATGGCCGATTTTAGTGGGAATGCTTGGGCCACCGGAGTCTGTAAAAAAACCTAAGGCAGTCATTGTAATGAGGGGCGATACGAGCGGTTACCATAAGTCGGCAGCCGCAAAACCTTATGTGTATTATATGCAGAAATATGGAAAGAATGAGGTGATGTTTTTTCTCGATGAGTTTTATTATTTGAATAA
>JBPOJG010000240.1:0-7860 GCA_052033835.1 Spirochaetota bacterium | reverse complement strand
TAATTTTTCTATGTTTGGGCAGATTTGTGATGTCCAGAGGAATCGGAACTGTATTCTCATTAAATCTGTCCGTATATATTTCCTTTTGGATTGAAGGAGCCAGAATCAGCCTTCCTTTCAAAAGAGTGATTTCGTCCTGAATCTGCAGAACTGTATGATTTCGAAATTTTCTTGTTCCTCTGTCAATCAGCTGATCGATTGTATTTCTTCTGTCTCTTCGAAAAGTTTCCTTTTCATTTGCGAAAAGAAAACGGAATGTCTGGGCAGTTTCTTTCCAGTAAACTGTCGGAAGAAGATGTACCCCGTACTGCTGGATATCTGCCTTTGAATCAGGAGTTCCGCTGGAGAACTCGGAAAGCGGATCGAAAAGATGATCTCTCACGCCTGTATAAAACACTCTGCTTCCCAGTTCCATTCTTCCGGAGAGAAGTTCTTTTGTGACAGTATTTAATGATGTTGTATTTCGAATATATTCTCGGTCTGTCTTTTTTGTCTGATTGTTTCCCGGACCCGGTATCCCGTTTCTTCTCCAGTTGAAATCATTCAGAATGGAGACATCCGTTTTTCCGACTCCGAAGGCAAGAGTTCCCGTCAGACTGTATCTGTCGAACTGAGCATTTCTTCTTTTTGTATCAAAGTCATCAAATGTATTGAGAACAGGAGTTCCGTTGTCCGACCGAAAAGTAAAGTTCTGATCCGATTTTTCCTTCTGAGCAAATATACTGTATTTCACATCCTTGTATTCTCCGCTTTTGGAACCGGTGATTTTGAATGTATTGAAACTTCCTCCCGATACACTGAACCGTGTCTTTCTGCTGACGTCGGTCTTCTTAGTAATCAGATTGACGCTTCCTCCGATCGACGATGATGACATTCCCGACGTCGAGCCGCTTTTATGAATTTCAATTCTGTCCAGATTGTCAAAGTTCAGATCGGAAAGATTGATCTCTCCTCCCTGTGCATTGCTCAATGGAACTCCGTCAATGTAAATCTGCACCTGATTCGGATTGGAACCTCGAATGGAAAGAGTGGAATAGGAACCGAGACCGCCGAATCTTCTGACTCGGACACCTGCTTCTCTTTCAAGCACATCGGGAAGACTGACATATCTGTCCTTGAATGATTCACTTTTGATGACATCCACAAATCCGCCCGGATCTGCCTTTGTTCCTTTTGCACTTCCCGCTGCAGAGTCCTTGTTTCCAATGACCTCGATCTTTTCGGTTTTCTTTTCTTCTGAGAATACGGCAAGTGAGATAAAAACAGACAGAAACCCGATTCGGAAAATGACTCTCACACGAACAAAGTTTCAGAAGGGCTTTTGGAGTAATTTCCTTTTTATCCCATTAAACAAAGTATCAAAATTGAAAAATGAGATCGCAAGGAAAAGATGCCTGCTCCTGTTTGCCGTATTTTTAGCGGGTGTTCCTGGCCTTCGGCACTCGTGTTGAGCTGAATAGGAAGACGGCAGCGATTCATTCGAAAAGCAAAGCAGTCAGTGCTGCGGCTAATTTCAGAACCTTTCCCATTTCAGAAAACTCATTTTAAGACAAAGAGTTAAAATTGTACTCGGAATTCTGAGGCCGTTTATATTATGGGATCAGCATATTTGTATGTCTGAATTTTTCTGTGAAAACTCTGTTTCTCAGAGAGCTGAACGGTTCTTCTATTGAAGAAAAAATGCACCTATTTGAATATGAACTTACTTTTGAAAATACTTATTCTGCTTCTTCTTACTGCTGGTCATCTTTTTTCCAAAGATACATCCAGAAATGTGACATTGGCAGGTTCAGTTCCCTTTAAATCAGAAACAGATTCAGGAACAGAAACAGTTCTAGATTCAATTCTTTCAAATGCTCTCAGTCAGAAAGATTTTTCTGTCACAGTCATCAGTTCTGATCGGGCTGCAGGACTGAAAGCTGCTCAAAATAACAACTCACTATATTATATTGAAACATACTATCAAAAAAGCAAGGAAAGAAAAATTCTTACGGTATATGCCCTGCTCTATGACCCAAAAACAGGGAATCTTGTGGATGTTATCCGCTACACAAATGATATTACTGAATCTCTGGGTGAAGAATTCAGGAAGTTTGAAGACAAATACAAGGAGGATGAAAAAAAAGTCATCCAGAAGTTTTCAGAGACCGTTTCATTTTCTGTTTTATCCAATCCGTCCAAAACAGAAATCCGTGAAAACATATATGACAATCTTCTTTCCCGTCCGATCGGAAAAGAGATTCAGTTCAGTCTTGCAAAAGAAGACAAGGCAGGAAAGTCCAAGGAAATTCTCAGTCAGCTGGGTGATGATGAAGTTGTAACTGCATCCAGAAAAAGTCAAAAAATATCAGAGGCTCCTTCCAAGGTCATTGTATTCACAAGAGATACAATCCGCGAAAGAGGATACAGAACACTTACTGAACTTCTTCAGGATGTTCCCGGTTTCGATTTTAATTCATTCAATGATTCAGGCGAATATCCTACCGATATGATTCTCAGAGGAATTTCTGACGTCGGTCAGACTCAAATCCTCCTTATGGAAAACGGGATCATTCAGAATGATATTGGAAACGGCTGGCTTCGGCATATGCAGTTTGACACGACGATGATCGATGTGGAGAGAATCGAAATTATTCTTGGTCCCGGTTCTGCGCTCTACGGTGCGAATGCTTATGCCGGTCTGATCAATATCATTACAAGAAAGGGAAAAACGCTTTTCGGAAAAAAATCCTCAACTGCTGCGGCGGAGGCAAGGATGCAGGGGGGAAGAAACCGTACTTATATGCCGGAAGCTATGTTTGCATATAAATTTCAGAATGATATGGTCTTTCAGCTTGCAGGAAGATATTACAGCACTGAAGGAGACCGCGGGCTGAAGCGTCCTGATCCCGGAAATTACTTTCATAACAACTATGAACCTGACAGGGTTCAGACTTCCGAGTATGGTGTAATTAATAATGATACTGTATTCGGAGCAAGAAAGAAACTTCCTGACGGCTTCAATAATTCTGCAAAGGATTTTTTTGTAAGAGGCGCTCTTTCAAAAGACGGGTTCAGCCTGGGATTCAATATCTGGGATATGAAAGAAGGACTGGGTTCCTATGTTCCGTCTTATGAATACTTTACAAACACATCAGGTATTCCTTTTCAGAAGCATCATAGAGGATATTTTGTAAATACAGCATATGAGACCCCCATTACACAGAATCTGTCTTCTCTGAGTAAAATTTACTATAGAAATACATCTATTATGCCGGATACAGGTTTTGAATATACGTACAGATATCAAAGTATTGATTCACCTGGAGTCGGAGCAAACGGCATTCCCAGATCATCAGTGCCGGACAGACTGAAGCAGTATTATGGGCCGAGTTCAATGACGGGCGCTCAGCAGCAGTTCAACTGGAATATGACAGAATCAAACCATCTTGTGGCTGGTTTTCAGCTGGACCGTTTTACAAGACAGTCCATCAGCGACGGTGTAGGCGGGGTTTCTCTCGGCAGAAGGCAGAACACAAATTCAAATATTGTTCAGTCTACTTGGGAAACAGGAAAACAGTCTGTCGCAACAGTTTTCTATTCAACAACGGCTTCCGCATATGTTCAGGATGAACAGAAATTCTTTAATGACAGACTTTCTTTTACACTTGGGGTCAGGCATGATCAGGATTCTGATTACGGAAAAATCTGGACTAAAAGAGCTGCCGTCATCATAAAACCGATCACTTGGTACAACGTCAAGTTCCTTTACGGTGAGGCTTTCAAGGCACCTACCGTATTTCAGCTGTACGATGAATTCAGAGGCAACAGCAGTCTGAAAGCACAGAAAATAAAAACTTATGAAATTGAGAATTCATTTAATATAAATAAAACAACTGTCATTAAGGCTGGATATTTTATCAGTTTTCTGGATGGACTGATTGCTGAAGGAAGGAATCCTGATCCGAATGCTTCATCCGTAAGGTCATCGATTTTTCAGAACTTTAAACCGACTCATATATACGGATTTACTCTGGAGGCTGATACTGCCCTGACTGAAAAAATAAAACTTTTCGGAAATTACACAGTTACAAGAGACAGGGATGTAAAGACTCTTTTTGATATACAGGCAAACGCAAATGGCAGTATCACTTCTGTGACTCCGGTCTATGACGGTAAAGAGATTGATAATATTGCTGAGCGGAAAGCAAATCTTGGAATCAATATGCTTTTCTTTTCCAAGCTGAATCTGAATCTGCGAATGAACTGGGTGGGAAAAAGAAAAGCTCCAGTCACAAACAGATTCTTTCAGCCTTATGATTTGAATTTTTTCTCGAAAAGTTATCCTTACCAGACAGAAGGAAAACCGGATGGATATATGTCAGGATATACTATAATGAACGGTACTTTGACCTACAGAGACCTTCTTGGAGTTGAAGGTCTGGAAATACAGCTCATCGGCAGAAATCTCCTGAATAAGGCTTATTCAGGAATGGGCAGACAGAGCGGGAATGCAGTGCGTCCAATCGATCCATTGCAGCCTGCCGTCAGAAACCCTGACGGTTTTGTCAGTCCGTATCATCCTCAGCCTGGACGCGAGATTTTCCTGCAGATTTCATATATTTTTTAATTATCTCCAAGTTACTAGGCCTGATTTTTCAATCGTGATCTCAGGCTCGTATTTGACAAGCGAGCATACCTGATTCTTTTTTTCTGCCTGATTTACTTTCAGCTTTACTATCTGCATTACAGTCAGAATTTTTCCGGCAGGAGTCGTAAATCTGTGTCTGATATCAAATGTCTTATCGTGTTTTATTGAATGTTCAATCGCCTGAGTGAACAAAGATCTGTCATCAGGATAAATCATACTTACGAAATCATTATAACTCTCCGGTTTCGCTGCATCATTCATTTCCAGAATTTTGAGCAGTCCTTCTGAGCAGGTAAAGACTCCGGAATCGGGATTCCATTCCCAGTACCCCATTCCGCCAATATTTTCTGCCAGAAGGAAGAGTTCCCTGAAACTGTTGGATTTATTCTCATGAATTATTCTGTCTGTGATTTCAGTAAAATGCAGAAGCACACCGGAAAATTGATTCTGAGAAATCTGATATGGAAAGATTTTCAACTGATACCATTTTCCGTCTGAAGATTTTACATCCTTTGAAAATACATCTGTCTTTGCAGCCACATTTGCAGTCACTAAAACCAGATCTATATTCTGAAGTGAATGAGAAATGAATCTGAATGAGCGTCCAATATCTGTTTCTATAATATTAAAAATTTCCTTTATCTTCAAAGTAAATCTTCTTACTTCCAAGTTTTCGTCCAGAAAAAGAATGGCTGTCTGTGAAGTCTGAAGGAGATTCTGTATATCATAATTAAGTTCCGTCAGTTCTACAATTTTGTTCTGATACTCAGCATTTACAGTATGGAGTTCTTCATTTACAGACTGGAGTTCTTCGTTTGTACTCTGAAGTTCTTCATTGCTCGAAAGAAGTTCTTCATTTGTTGCCTGCAGTTCTTCATTCGAAGTTTCCAGTTCTTCTACCGTTGCCTGAAGATTTTCTTTCGTGAACTGAAGTTCCTGTTCAAGATCCTGAATCCGGAGTTCAGCTTCCTTTCCTATATCATACCCTAAATGCTCTTTTGCTGAAAAATCTTTAGTTTCTTCAGTTTTCTCAACGAAGAAGATAACGGCGAGGGGTTCCTGTTCTCTTTTATCTGTGACTGGACGAATGTGAATTTGTATATTGGTAATTTCATGATGAATCTTCATTTTCACATTACTATATCGCACTTCTTCTTTTTTTCTGAAAACTCGCTGAAGACCTGTTGCGATAGGAATGGAAAGGTCCGGATGAATCATCTTTACAATGTCATTGACCATTTTTCCTGATGGAACTCTGAAATATCCGTCTGCACTGCCGACAATATGAATGATCTCCATACTGCTGTTCACTAATATTGTAAGCGGGAGATAATCGTATGAAGCCTCAAGCAGTCTTTCAAGAGCCTTTTCTTCATGAAATTTGGAAACCTGAACTGCCCTAGGAAAAGCAGGATTCAATACTGCAGGATAATTTCTGGTAATTCTTGCATTTGCATCCAGGGAAATTTCAGTAACTTTTCTTTTTCCTTTCGATCTATACATCTTCCACTTGCTGTTCAGTGGTTCAAAAAAATCAGTGAGTTCTCCTGTAGTTTCACTGCTCCCCAAAATCAGAATGCTTCCTGCATTCAGTGAAAAGTTAAAATACTCCAGAACCTTTCTCTGAAGTACAGGCTGCAGATAGATAAGAAGATTTCTGCAGGAAATCAGATCTATGTTTGTAAAAGGAGGATCCTTAATGAGATTATGGTGTGCAAATACTGCCATCTCTCTAATTCTTCTGGAAATCACAAAATTCTCTTCATTTCTTGTGAAATACTTGGCAAGAAGATGGGGTGAAACATCAGCCACTATGCTTTCAGGGTATACACCGTTGCCGGCACGGATGATTGCTTCCTGATCCACATCTGTTGCAAATATTTTCAGATCAATATTCCTGTTCATTTTTTCCAGAACTTCTCTAAAAAGGATTGCGATTGAATATGCTTCTTCGCCAGTAGAACATCCGGCTGCCCAGAACCTCAGTTCCTTTCCTGAAAAGTTTTCCAGAAATTCAGGAAGGATTTTGTTTTCCAGTGCTTCAAACATTTCCTTGTCGCGGAAAAAGTTGGTGACTCCAATCAAAAGATCTCGGTATAAACTGGTCACTTCAACTGGGGATGCTTCCAAAAGTTTTGAATACTCTCTCAGATCATTTACCTGATTGACCATCATTCGTCTTTCAATTCGTCTGATTACAGTACTGGGCTTATAAAAAGTAAAATCCACTTTCGTTTTCTCTCTAATTTTAGAGAAAATTTTATTATATACATCATCTTCAGTGACTAAGGTTTCAGATCTCTGAGATTTTACAGTAAAAGGATGTTTTACGTACAATAAAAGCTGTTTTGCCATTTCGTTCGGAGATAAAATAAAATCCGCAAGACCGGTTGCAATTGCACTTCGAGGCATTCCGTCAAATTTTGCCGTTTCCTCTCCCTGCACCATAACCATTCCGCCATTCTCTTTAATGGCTCTCACGCCTCTGGTACCGTCACTTCCTGTTCCCGATAAAATAATTCCGACCGTTTTCTCCCCTTGATCCTCAGCTGCTGATCGGAAAAAAATGTCTATTGGAAGATTAATTCCTCTAGGGTTTTCTTCATGATCACTTAAGAAAAGTTTTCCATGAAATATTGTCATATTTTTCTTAGGAGGAATAAGATATACACTGTCCATATGAACTTCCATTCCATCTTCTGCCCTGTAAACCGGCATTTCTGTGCGCTTTGACAGAAGCTCCACCATCATACTTTTATGTGCAGGAGAAAGATGCTGAATTACGATAAATCCCAGATTTGTCTTTGCCGGCATCTGTTCAAAAAAGGCTTCGATTGCCTCGAGGCCCCCGGCGGATGCACCAATGGCAATGTAGTGCGAAGGAAGCAGATTCACTTTCTTTGTCTCTGGAAGGATGGTAATATCATTATTTGCCATTTCGTTCATACTCTGTTCCTTAATTTATTGCATACCTTTTACAAATTCCTATTGTTTAATTATAACCGAATATATAATAGTCCGTATTCAAGTAAGTTTCCAAGATTGTACATCAGCAAATATTTTCAATACTATTTATTTGATTCTGAGTTGCAATCATCGTAAGGGGTCTGCCTAGATTTCGTAGGAAAAATTTGCTTTGGAAAGTACCACAGCCATCCTTTGGCAGAGTCTACTCATTTTGCAGGCTAGAAGCCTGTAGTTTTGTCATCCTGACAGCAGCTTCCACGTTT
>JBPOJG010000072.1:0-15526 GCA_052033835.1 Spirochaetota bacterium | reverse complement strand
ACACCTGTCTCATCATCTCCAGGCAAAGATATTGAATGGAAATGACTGTCGGATTGGATGAAAGGTTCGACTTGCCGATGTGTTCCAGAATTGCAAGAAACCAGTAAAATTTATAAGAATTTGTAGTATCGGAAAAAATGCCTGAGAGCCGGTCTATAGGCAGTTTATTTGAGTAAGGAAGACTTTCCGTTATGAGTTTTTCATTCATTTTCTGATACCTTTCAGTGGAAAGAGTTTCCTTTTTATTGAAATTATGTCAACGAAAAATTATCAGAGCGGGAGTCTGGGTCTACCTTTAAAAAGTAGGAAAAAGTTTACAATATGATTTCTCAAAAAAGTAAAGCAGGCTTCCAGCCTGTAAAATCAGTAAACTCACAGCCAAGGATGGCTGCGATACTTTATAAAATAATTTTTTCCTACTAAAATTCAGACAGACCCCAAGAACCTTCTTCCATCAGACAGGATTATCAATATAAAAAAATCAGACAGACTGCCCAATGCAGATTTTCTTTATACAAAGAAAGAGCTTATTGCAGAAAGCTGGGGAAAACTTCAGGAATGTCATGGTAATATATTTTATAATGATTATGTAAATATATCTGGAGATATTTCTTCCTCAGCTGCAGATTTCGACAGACTTTTCTCTTCCATACTGGAATCAGTGGAAGTGACTGCCGCTCAGAGAGGTGTGCCTCGTTGGCCTTTGGCCGCTATGGGCTAAAGAATCCACCAAGGAGCAGCGATTAGATTTTCAGTGACTCGAAAAGGTTTTTCCACAGAACAGATGATGAGTCCAGTGCGGATATTTTCCTTTGGAAATGTTTCTCTGAAATTCTTTATTCCCTTCCCGTCTTCCGGTTTTGGGTGTGCTGCTGCCTTGATTTCTATCGGAAACAGTTTTCCGTCGATTTCCAGAATCAGGTCGGTTTCCGCTCCTGCCCTTGTTCTGTAATGATACAGATTTGGAACTAAATTCCATGACTGCATATCCTTATATATTTCAGAAAATACCAAAGTCTCGAACAGCCTTCCGAAGCCAGGAAGAGAAAGCAGAACGCTGGGTTGAGTGATTTTCTGAAGTGTGCAGGCAAGTCCTGTATCTATAAAATATCCCTTTTTCTTATGAGAAAGCTTCTTTGTCGTATTCCTGTGAAACGGCTGTATGCTTTTCCATAAAAAGGTACGTTCCAGAACAGAAAGCCATCGCTGAGCTGTTTTTCGATCAATACCCAGTTCTCTTCCCAGTTCTGTAAAATTGATTTCGGTTCCGGTCAGTGCGGACATATAGGAAATAAAATTCCCAAAGTCCTGAAGGTCACCTACACCTCCTGCGGTTCTGACATCTCTTTCCATATAAGTGATCTTATAAGAATTATAGTATGTGGAAATCCAGTCATCCGACAATGTCAATGTGCTTGGAAATCCGCCTCTCCAAATTTCATTTACTGTCTGAGGAATGGATGTATTCTCAATTTTAGGAACATCCTCCTCCTGAAGAAATTTTTTCAGGAATCCGGCACTGTTTCCTTTTCCTTGTCTCTCTCTGAAGTTCATTGGGTGCAGCTCGATGATTCCTACCCTGCCTGCCAGAGATTCTGAAAGACCTTTCAGAACGGAAAGGTTCTGAGAACCGGACAGAATGTACATTCCAGGTTTTTTTTCTCTGTCCACCCGCCGTTTGATCGCACTCAATACTTCCGGGGCATACTGAATCTCATCGAGAAAAAGAGGAGTTCCGTGATTCTGAAGAAAGAAATCAGGATCCTTTCGGGCATTTTCTACATCGTCTGTAGGGTCAAAAAGGACGGTCTCAATTTCAGGATTCCAAAGATGTCTGACCAAGGTGGATTTTCCTACCTGTCTTGCTCCTACAATGCAGATGACTGGATAAAATTTGGCCATCTCTCGTATTCTTTCAGCCGAAATCCTTTCCAAGAAACTCATACCTGCCATTTCGGGCACGCCATGCCCGTTTTGCAAGTTAGATTTTCGTTTTTCGGCTCAAAAAATACAAAGAGCGAAAAGGATTATGTCTCATTATATTTGGAATTGCAGAATGGCGCGACGATGAGAATAATAGCAGTAAAGCCTCTTCGCAGAGAGCTTACTTTCGCACCTGATTCTGCGATCAGTGATGTAGGAAGGGCACTTCGTAAAAATGTAGACAATAAGCTTCTCGACGAAGTGCTCGGAAGAATGTCTGTCGATGCAAGGAATTTCTGGAATCCGGAATATATAGATTACCTAGATTTCTAATCTCGCAAGCGCGGAAGTCGCTACTGCGTTCGATTAGAAATCTGGGGATTACAGTGTATCTCAAATGATAAATCAGTCTTTCTGAAGCATTGATTCCAGAAAGGATTTGAAAAGTCTTTCGAGGTCAGGAATCACATTTTCCAGTCTGTGACCTGAAGGAAGAAGATGCAGAGGGATCTGAAATTTATCTGCATAACCGACGATTGCAGAGGCTGGAATAAGTTCATCCTTCCACCCGTGGACAATTTCGGTTTTTGGAGAATGGATGACTGGTTCTTGAATATCATATCCCGGAATATAGAATGCAGGTGCAAGAAGAAACACCCCCGACGGTTTCAGTGTTTCTGATGCGACGGAACTGATATAGGCTCCCATACTTGAACCGACAAGAATCAGATTTTCTGTGCCGCCTGCAAGTGAAATGAGTTTTGCAGCTCTGTCACGACCCTGTTCCATTCCTTCATAAGAAGGGGCCTCCGTTCTGAATCCGAAACTTTTTGCGATATCGGCAAGAGCCAGAATCTTTCTTCCGTTCGGTCCGCTTTCTTTTCCATGAGAAAAAAATATATTGTATTTTTTCATATTATTGCTTAAGCCAGCTGATCCCTTCTGCTTCATCTTTTACCAATCGGATAATGTCCGAGTCCTTGTTTTTTTCTTCAGACTTTTTGGCTGAAATCTGACTGAGAGTGCTTTCCTTTGACTGAACCCAGGCAAATTTTTTCAATCCGGCAGCAATTATACGAGGAAACCAGTCCTCTGCCACCCATTGAGAAGATGCTGACCATGATCCAATTATGTTTGAATTATCATTCAGGATTTTAGCGGCTTTTTTTTCTACAAGAAGTTTCAGCATTTCCTCGCATCCAGTTTTAACTGTTGTCACAGACGGCTGATTTTTCCAATCAGTGTAAATCCATTGGTTATCCTCATCCCAATAAACGATACAGTCTTTTTCTCCGTAAAATTGTGTTTTCATCTAAGATTATCCTTTGGTTTCAAGAGCTCATTGAATTGAGTATTTTCCTGTTTCTGTTTTATACTGCATTCGATGTTTCAGTCTATTGATTTTTTATTCCTGCCAAATTTAGCAGCAGGAGTATTGTATGAATAAGTAATGTCTTTTGTCAAATTAGATTCTGAGTGCTTCTGAAAAAATATTGACCTGTATGTAGAAAATTTGCAGTTAATCAGCCTTACGGCAGCCAGCTTCAGTCCTTGGCAGCCAGCTTCAGTCCTTGGCGTTGTAGTTACTGTTTGCTTTTAAAAAGCTTTTTCTTTAATATCTTTTCCGCTGAGCAGTAACGAAAAATTGAGAACTGTTTTGATGATATTTCTGCATATTATAATGATATTGTAGAATTCAGACAGTTCCTGCAATACATCAAGTCTTCTTTCTAAAAGACTGCAGACACTCATGAAGCAGGCAGGCGCAAATGCGGATCTGAAGGCACTGCATACAAAAGCGAGCAAGGAAATCGTAATCCGCTTTGGACTGAATAAGGGTCTCTCTTCATCCAAATCCCTTTCTGATTCTTAAGAAAAGGATGCTATCTATGATAAAGATTATCCAGAAATGGATGATATCAGTATGGATATTAAAAATTCTGACAATGCTCTTTCTGCGAAATACATTTCCGTTCTTGCTGGAATTTCCTATCTGGCAAACAAGACAAAGACAGGAAGCAGAACAGCACCTGAGGATATGAGTTCAGTCATCAATGCATTTGCGACAGATTTCGAAGACGGACTCTTTGACGGGGAAGGCAGTGACGGAAAATCAATTTCTGTCGGAACCGGTGCAGGCCAGGTGACATTTTCCGGCGCACCTCTTACAGATGTACTTCTTCCTGCCATAACCAATTATGTAAAGAAGGCGGAAAACTTTCGGTCGGCATCACCGGCACTTCCGGTGCGGCACTCACTTCTGCTCAGATCACTTCTCAGATTCAATTTATTGACAATGCTCCGATTCTTTCTTCATCCGATGCAGTTTCCGGATTTTCCGTCAGCGGAACAGTCAGCGGACTGAACGCATCCGGACTTGCACTGCAGCCAACGGTATGGGAACGACTGCAGGTGCGAATCTTTACGTGGCTGATTGAAACAACAAGATCCGAAAGATTCAGTAGAATTACTGTCTTTCCCATTCAAACCTGGTAATATTTCTGTCTGTTCGGCTGAACTCTGCGCCGATCAGATAGATTTCCTCCACTGTTCCTGATTCCAGATGAGTGCTTTCATATCCGATATATTTTTCATGATATTTTCTTTTTTTAAGCTGTTCAAGTGCTGATCCTTCCTGCGTCAGTTCATTCACTTTGAATTCGAAAATATAACATCTGTTTCTGAAGATTACGCTCATATCGATTCTTCCGTGATTCGTTGAATCTTCCGCTTTCACCTCCAGTCCAAGTGCAGTGAAGTAACAGTAAAATATGGAGCAGTAATATCCTTCATAATTCGCAATTGTATTTTTTGTATACCATTCATAGGGAATGGAGGCAAAGAAAGAATGAAAAACATTCCTCAATTCATCTATATCAGATCCTTCTAGTATTTCAAACAGCCTGATTTTGTTGTCCTCTTTTCCTGAGTTCAGATCAGTGAGATAACGCAGTATGCTGTCATTCAGACTGAGCTTTACTTCCATATTCGGGTATTTCAAATAATAGACAGTTGTGCTTCCCATTGATTTCGTGCTTTGAATTGTCAAATACCCCGTCTGAAACAGAAGTGTTTCAAGTTCGATGGAACCGACATCAAAGCTGTTCAGTGAGGCTTCAGTCAGTCGGACGCATTCCATATTCGGAACAGAATATTTCCTGTTCTCTATCAGCTTGATTAAGAAACTGGGTGTTCCGGATTCAAACCAGTAGTTCTTAAATTCTTTCCTGTCTAAATAGAGCAGAATATCAAAAGGATTATAAACTTTTTCTCCCAGGAAATTATATCCGTTGTACCATTCCCTCAGTTTGTTCATTGGAACATCTGTCAGATAATCTGCAAATACTGTTTTCAGTTCATTCTGTGTATATCCGCAGACTGTGCCAAACCTGGAATCAAGCGTAATATCCATTAAATTATTCAGACCGCTCAAAAGACTTACTCGTGAAAATTTGCTTACACCAGTGATAAATGCAAACTGAATATATGCATCACTGTCTTTAATGACTGAATATAAATTCTTGAGTTCTTCCCTATTCAAAACAGCTGTTTTTGATTTATCGATAACATCCAATATCGGTTTATCATATTCATCCACAAGGATGACAGATTTCTGTCCAGTTTTTTCATGCACCTGCACAATAATCTCTCTGAATTGTCCTCGGATTGTTTCATTTTTTAACTGGATATGAAATGAATCGGCAATCTCTCTGAGAATTTCATGCAGAACTTTCTGCAGCTCCTCTGCAGTCCGTATCTGTCCGCCGCCAAAACTGATTTTAATTACAGGATATTTTTTTGACCAGTCCCAATGATTTTCCAGATAGAGACCTTTGAACAGCTTCTCATTTCCCTCAAGGCTTCTTTCAGAGTATCCAGAAATGAACTTTTGCCGAAACGGCGGGGGCGGGAAAGAAAGAAGTATTTTCCTGTATCGGCAAGTTTTGTGATGAATTCTGTCTTGTCTACATAGTATCCAAGTTCTTTAATTTCGGAAAATGTCTGGATGCCTACAGGAAGCCTCTTTTTCATAATTGTAAGTTTTTTCCAGTTTTCCTTGCAGTAAAGTGAAAAACATTCTTCTGCGGATTCAACTGTATCAGCCGGGTTTTAACCGAAAAGAGAAAAACTCACTGAAAATATTGAGCAATTTCAGATGAAACCGGGCAGGGATTCAGAAATTGTCCCATGATTGACGATGTGTAAACTGTACAATATGAAAATTACAATTAAGATCAGCCTGGTCGGTTTTGCAGTTCTGATAATCCTTCTTTCAGGAGGTCTCATCAGCTTTATTTCATTTATCGGAGTTCAGCGCACTACATACCTTCTTACGGAAGAGCTGATGGAAAATATATGTGTGCATATTATTGACAGGACACTTTCACATATGCAGGCGGCAACGATCAGTGCGGAGATTTCAGAATTTATGATGAAAAAAGATCCGCTCAGTGAAGGCAAAAGAGAATCTCTGGACAGGTATTTCAGGAGCATTCTGAATGCAAATCCGCAGGTGGCCTCGGTGTATTTCGGAAATGAAAAAGACGGACGTTTTCTGATGTTCGACAGGCAGAAGGACGGTTCAATCAGCGAGAATTATATGTATCCTAAGGATGGGAAACTCGTCAACTCCTGGAAACACGAAAATCCTGAGTATTACAGAAACGCTCCTGAAATCAAAGAAGAATCTTCAGACTACTATGATCCTAGAACCCGTCCTTGGTACAGGCAGGCTGTGGAAAAGAAAGATCATTCCTGGACAGATATTTATATGTTTGTTCCTGACAATGTTCCCGGTCTGACTCACAGCAATCCTGTCTATGCAGACGGAAAACTCGAAGGTGTGTTCGGTCTGGATGTCGGCATGAAGACACTCTCCTATTTTCTTGGAGAACAGAAGATAGGAAAAACAGGAAAGGCATTTTTTATCAATAACAGAAAGGAAATCATTGCCCATCCTTTTCTGAAGGATGAAAAGTTCCATTCCATAAACGAAAACAGTCCAGATGCAGAGGACAGCGAGATTGTAAAATCGGTTCAGAATTTCAGAAACAAAGTGAAGAAAAAAGGCTGGAATGATCTGAAGAAAAAACCGATTTTCTTTTCCTACAAATCGGACGGCAGCACAATGATGAATATGTATCTGGCTCTGCAGAGCAGGGACTTTGACTGGATGATCGGAATTGTTGTGCCCGAAGATGATTATGTATATCTGATCAAACAGAACAACAGGATTATCTGGGTCACCTCTCTTGTACTTATGGTGTTTGCTGTCGGTGCAGGTCTCATATTTGCCAGACGCATTTCGGAACCTCTTTCTGTGCTTGAGGAAGAGATGAAACTTGTGAAAAATTTTGATATGAACTCGGATAAAGAGATTCATTCTTTTCTCAAGGAAGTGGACAATATGGCTGTTTCGTTTCACGGGATGAAACAGGGACTCAGATCATTTCAGAAGTATGTACCGGATGATCTTGTGCGCGAACTGATTTCTCTTGGAAGAGAAGCAGTTCCAGGCGGTGAGAGAAAAGAAATTACAATATATTTCTCTGATATTGCAGGATTCACTTCCGTTTCAGAAAAAATTTCTCCCGAAGAACTTGTAGTGCTTCTCGGCGAATATCTGGAAACCTGCAGTCAGAAGATCATTGAATACAGAGGGACAATCGACAAGTATATAGGTGATTCCATCATGGCATTCTGGGGTGCACCGAACCCTTTGGAGGATCATCCGCTCTATGCCTGCAGGGCAGCTCTTTCTGTGAATGAAAATCTTGCAGAACTCGGCAGTAAGTGGGCAAAGGAAGGAAGACCTGTTCTTACGCAGAGAATCGGAATTCATACAGGCGAAGTGATTGTAGGGAATTTTGGATCGAGCACAAGAATGAACTACACCGCAATAGGCGACGGGGTCAATCTTGCGAGCAGACTGGAAGGGCTGAATAAATTTTACGGCACTGAAATACTGATCAGTGAAGCAGTGTACGAGAAAGTCAAGGATTTTATGACTGTCAGGAAAACGGATATCACTGCAGTGAAAGGAAAACTGGAATCCACTTCCATTTACGAACTGATCTGTGCCAAAGAAAAAGCAGATTCGGATCTGCTGGAATGGATTGAATTATTCCATAATGGTTTTGCTTTATATTTAAAAAGAGACTGGAACGGGGCAGTCCGTTTTTTCAGGAAGGTACTGAAGATCAGGAAAAATGACAGCGTTTCTCTGCTGTTTATAAAAAGGTGTGAACTTTTCAAAAAAGAGCCTCCCGGCAGAGACTGGAACGGTGTTTTTCAAATGATTTCAAAATAGTCTGAATTCAGTGCAGATCCGGTTTAGGAGTGAGTTAAACCGGATACTGAATTTGAGTATTCATTTCAGAATCCTAAATTTTTCCTCAAAATGAAAACTGAGAAATTAAGAGCTCAATTTATGACATTTTCAAGGTACAATAATTTACTTGCATTAATTCAAGGTTCACCAAAAATGATGAAAACCTAAATATGAGCAGATGGGTCGAAAGACGACTAAACTTAATAGCCCGAAAGAAAAAACTTTTGGCCAAGCCCAGAGTTGTAATCACAGGCATTGGAACAGTCCTGCCCGGTGCTCTGACTGTGGATGATTTTTGGAAAAACATTTCAGAAGGTCAGTCACAGATTGATTTTATTACACGTTTTCCGACCGACGATCTTTCTGTTAAAGTAGCCGCGGAATTGAAAGGTTTTGATCCTAAGATTAATCTCCCGCCTCGTCTCGATCCTAAATTCGTAGACAAATACAGTTACGAGACTCTGATTCTGATGAACACTTTGGGGAAATGCCTGGCAGACAGCAGGCTGGACTATGAGGAATGGGATCCGGAAAGAGTTCAGCTTTTTGACTCTTCTTCCAGATCCTCAATGTATTGGTGGGATGAAGCATACAGAATTCATTATACTGAACCTGAAATGGACAGTAAATTCAACAGACATGCTATATTGACCGGAATGGCATCTAATCCTGCGACCCTGTCTGCACTTGCGTACAATGTACAGGGTTTTGTGACTTGCATTTCAGGCGGATGCGTCGGCGGGCACCATGCTGTCAGTCTTTCTGCACAGGCTATCCGAAACGGAGAAGCCGATATCGCATTTGCCTGCGGGCACGATTTTCCCATTCTGAAGCCTTTGATCAGAACATATTCTGATCCCAAAGCCAGAGCACTTTCCATCGAAAGTGAAAACCCGAAGGAAGCAATGAAACCTTACGACAGAAGACGGGACGGGTTTACCCTTGGAGAAGGATGTATTGCCATCTGTCTCGAAAAACTGGAACATGCTCAGGCTAGAAATGCAAAAATTTATGCTGAGGTTCTTTCCTTTTACAATTATAATGAAGCAGATCATCCTCTTCATATGGATCTCTCCGGAAGAAGGCTTTCTGAGGGAATGGAAAAGGTTCTGGAGATGGGAGATGTGACTGCCGCTGATATCAGTTATTTCTGCGGACATGGAACATCCACTCATTATAATGATCTTTCTGAAAGCCGTGCGATGCGTCAGTACTATAAAATACAGAAAACCACAAAATGGGCTCCTCTAGGATCATTAAAACCGATATACGGTCATATCTTCGGTGCATCCGGGATAGTCAATGTGGCCGGCTCTGCTCTGATGATTCACAACCAGACACTCTGTCCTACAATCAATCATAAGACACCCGATCCAGAATGTGATCACGATCATGTTGCTGAAGGGAAACGTCCTGGAAAAGTGAATCTGGCGCTTTCCCTGGCCTATGCAATCGGAAGTCAGACTTCCCTCGTCTGTCTTGCAAAAATCTGATGAGCAGAGTATTTACAAATCCCGATGAACTGCTGAATCAATTCATCAAAGAGAAGGATCATATTCATCTCTCCGCGGTGATGTCACGACCGAATCTTCTGATCAATCATTTATGCAGAGTATTTTACAATAGAAAACCGGAATTCACAATCAGTGTCACCGGAATTCATTCCAATGCAAATGCAATCGCTCTTTCTGGAATCTGTTCTAAAATGATCACAGGATTTTTAGGAGACAATTATCCTAGACCTGTTCCGAACAGACTGTACGAAAATGTATGGAAAGGCAGTCCTTTTGAACTCGAACTCTGGTCATTATGGAGTTTTGTGCAGAGACTGATTGCAGGCTCAATGAAGCTTGAATACACAGTGACAAATTCACTTCTCGGTTCAGATATGATTCAGGACAAACTGGGAAAAACTGCATTCATTCAAAAAGACTCCGAAGGAAAGGAGTTCCTTCTTCTGAAGGCGATGAACCCTGACATTACTCTGATTCATTCCGTGGTCGCAGACGAGGATGGAAATTTTGTTCTGTCGGAACCGGGAGGCGAATCCTTTTATGGGGCACTTGCATCCAAAAGAGGCATCATCGTTTCTGCGGAACGAGTAGTTCCTACCGGGAAAATTCCGGCTCACCTGATCAGCGTGCCCGGAACAAATGTGCTCGGCGTCATTGAAATTCCATTCGGTGCTCACCCTCAGTCCCTCCGTGTTCCCGATTTGCCATTTTTTTCCTCCTTGGGCCTAGGCACTTATCTGGATGATTATTCCTTCATCGAAGAAACCAACCGGCTGACCGGTGGAGTTCCCACAGACCGTCAGGCTTGGCTTCTGAAGTGGATTTTGGAAAATCCGGAACCGAAGCAGTACTTCCAGAAACTGGGAGTGGAGTTCCCACAGAGAGTCGACCCGAAAAAATATGCCCCGAAAACGCAAAAGGAAGCACCAGGAAAGGCAAATTCGAATGAGCAGATCATTGTGCTCGCTGCACGCAAAATCTGCTCATTGGTGAAAAAAAACGGGTACAAGTCCATACTCGCCGGAATTGGCGCAGCTCATATTTCTGCCTGGCTTGCATCTAGTCTTTTGAAGAAGGAAGGGATTCACGTTCCGGTTTTGGCAGAGCTTGGGTTTTATGATGTAACTCCTCATAAGGGAGATGTTTTTTTATTCAGTCAGCTTCACGCGGACAATTCAGTTTCTTTGACAGACATTCAGGGAATCCTCGGAACTGCAGTTCCTGACAGATGCCTCGGGGTGCTTGGGGCTGCCGAGATCGATCTTTTGGGCAATTTGAATTCTACTCTCAGTGCAGACGGGAAATTTATCGTGGGTTCCGGAGGGGCAAATGATATCGCATCGACTGCGGACTGTCTGGCTGTGGCAAGGATTGGAAAGGGCAGGGCGGTTTCTCGTGTGAGTTATATTACCTCTCCGGGGAAAAGGGTCATCTCTCTAGTCACACAGTTTGGGTCTTTTGATAAAAACGAAACTGGTGAGTTTTCGCTCAGCAGTTTTCTTCCTGTTCCCGAAAAACCGGATTTAAATGCATCTGACTGCATGGAAAAATTCTCTGATTGGAAGATTGGGCTTGGGGAGTTCCCACAGGAAGAAGAGATTCAGGAATTCGAGCTGTCTCTTCTCAGAGAACTCGATCCGGAAAGAATTTACATAGGGTGAAGAGTGGGCAGGGGAGGATTTGAACCTCCGAAGGCGTAGCCGGCAGATTTACAGTCTGATATCGTTGACCACTTGAGTACCTACCCGTTTTGAAAAAACAGGAACTGATTTGAACGCCTTTCTTTGAAACAAAGAAAGCTGCCTAAGGGAATCTAACCCCCAACCTGCTGATTACAAGTCAGCTGCTCTTCCAGTTGAGCTAAGGCAGCGTTCAATGCCAATGTTTTTTATGGATAGTACAAGTCAAGCAGAAAAGGAATAATTTTTAAGGGAACGAGCAGTTTTTACTGCTCTGCACAGAGAAGGGATTTGAATGTATTGCAGTTTGCAGTTCCCGTTGCAATTGCACCTGTCCCTGTCTGACTGGAATCCCCTGTCTGACCAGTTCCTAAAGACAAAACCCAAAGAGTGCAATGACTCCCACTCAGATTCCAGCTGTTTGTCAACCCTGTCCAGTAAGTCCTGCTTCCGGAAGATTCAATTGGATTTGCCAAGGTCCCAAAGGAATAAATTCCTGCAGTATTGGAAGTGAAAAGAGCGGCCCCGTCAGAGGCTCTTACAAAATTTAAGGATGCTCCGATTGACCAATTCGTGTTTTCAGATATCAATGTACAGTTCGATGTCCCGTTGCAGGCTATTCGGCCTACACCGTTTACAAGCACAGCACTGTATGTGCTTCCGTCAGAGGGCTTATTGGAATCTGCATTGCATTTTGCATCTGCACCTGCTATTCCTCCCAAAGCACCGTTATGTGTGGAAGAAGTTACGAATAACCTTTTCATAGTCGCACCAAGTTTTGTGACGGTTACGGTATATACTGTTGTCGATCCGTCCTCCGCTGTGACTGTGACCGAAATTGCATTTGCACCTGTTGATAAAGAAATATTTCCGGAAGCAGATCCTGATGCGACTGCTGTTCCGTTGACAGTGACAGTGGATGTGGACTCTGTCACCGCGGGAGTGATCGTAATTGAACTTATCGAATTTGAAACTGTGGACGTGTAGGAAACAGTCCCTGAAGAAAAAGAAGGAGAAAGGCTGAATACAGAGCCGGACAGTGAAGATAATGTGCTTACAGTTCCGAGAGAAGAATTTCTTGTGACAGTGATTGTGTAAGAAGTTTTAGTTCCTGCGGAATTTGTATGGTCGACTGTAACTGTATTTGCCCCGACGGAAATAGAGATTGATGCGGAGGCTGAACCGGAACTGACCTGAGTTCCATTTATTTTAATTATAGAAAAACTGTCATTTGAGACCGGTGTAAAATTTAATGATGAAACAGAAAATCCTACTGTCATTGTATAGTTTAAAACTGAAGCAGAAAAAGCGGGAGAAAGACTGCCTGCAGAAGGAGTCAGACCAGTCATAGTACCGGAAGAAACTGAAGGGGAGGAGGAAGAGACAGCAGCAGGGAGCAGAAATTTCACCGCAATTTTTTTTCTGAAACCGCAATCTGTTAAAACAGCTAGGATATAAAATATCAACAGCAGTTTTTTTAATACAGAACTCATTTTTTCACTTCCTGAATAAAGGCTTTAATTTCCCTCTTTTCTGTCAAGTAATATTTTGATCCCGATATTTGCTGCAGTCATTTCCTTACGCGTAAAAAAGGAAAATCACTGACTCTTGCATTCATTATTGACAGAAAGTATTGCTCCTGAAAGATACGTTTAAGAGTCAGCTTAATTCAGAATATCGAACTGGGGAACCCAATTTTTTGGGGCTTATCTTGAAAGAGAAGGGATCTTCAACCCTCGCCCGTCAGCTAACCTCGGATGCTTTGAGGAGATACGGCACTTGAAACCTGCCTTTTTCCCGGACTCCAATACAATTGACTGAAGTGTAAAGTCAGTCACCGGGAGAAAGATATGAAAAATATCATTATATTCTATATACTTGCAGTTTTATTGTTTTTCGGCTTTGCATTTCTCATTTCCGAAAAAGGAAAAATAATTGAGACTGAAAGATTAAGTCTCAGTTCAGAAGAGACAAAACCTGCTTCTAAAGTATCAGCACCGCACAGTATCGGTTCAGAAATATTTTCTCATCTTTCCAATCCTCTGACCAAGTTTATGATGCAGCTGATACTTGTGGTCGGCCTGGCCAGGTTTTTCGGGATACTCTTTCAGAGAATAGGACAGCCGTCTGTGATCGGTGAAATTCTTGCGGGAATACTTCTTGGTCCGACTCTTCTGGGAAGCGTTTTTCCTTCCGGTTATGAATTTCTTTTTCCTAAAAATTCTCTTTTTGTGCTCCAGATATTCAGTCAGTTCGGGCTGATCCTTTTTATGTTTGTCATCGGGATGGAACTCGATACATCAGTGCTGAAAAATAAAATTCATACAGCTGTCATTGTAAGCCATGCCAGCATTCTGTTTCCTTTTGCTCTAGGAATGGGGTTCTCACTTTTTATATACCAAAGATTTGCGCCTGCAAATATCAGCTTTCTGACCTTTTCTCTGTTTATGGGAATTGCAATGAGCATTACTGCATTTCCAGTTCTTGCAAGAATACTTCAGGAGAGAGAACTTTCTAAGACAAGGCTCGGGATCATTGCCATCTCCTGTGCTGCCGCTGATGACATTACCGCATGGAGCATACTGGCCATTATTGTCGCAATTGCAAAGGCGAGCAGTCTTATCGGTGCAGCTGTTCCGATTATTCTGTCGATAATATATGTATTTATAATGATAAATATTGTGCGTCCGATACTGGTTCGGTTCAGTGAAGTGTATGCTTCGAGGGAAAATCTGACAAGAACCTCCATTACAGTTCTTTTTCTGATCCTCTTCATTTCTTCCCTGATCACCGAGATCATCGGCATTCACGCACTGTTCGGTGCGTTTCTTGCCGGCACAATCATTCCGGGAAACAGCAGACTGAAAGCCCTGATCATAGAAAAGATTCAGGATATCAGCCTGATTGTCCTTCTCCCTATGTTCTTCGCTTTTACCGGCATCAGAACCAGAATGAATCTTTTTCATGACGGACTGTTTCTGATTGCACTGGCAGTCATATTTATTGCAGTGCTGGGAAAATTCGGAGGCAGCTTTATCGCGGCAAAACTTTCGAGAGAATCGTGGAAAGATTCTCTTTCTATCGGAGCCTTGATGAACACGAGAGGACTTATGGAACTGGTCGTGCTCAATGTAGGTTACGATCTGGGAATCCTCTCTGCTGAAATATTTTCCATTATGGTGCTCATGGCTTTAGTCACTACCTTCATGACAGGCCCTATGCTTGATTTTATAAATTATCTTTTTCCTGAAATCAATATAGATGATAAAATCATTAAAGAAAAGTCAATTCTGTTTTCATTCGGAAAACCGGATATGGGAAATAAACTTTTAAAGATTGCAAGCCTGCTTTCTGCAGATTCCAAGTTTAAAGCAGTTCATTTTACTCCGAATCAGTATCTTCTCGAAGAAGAATCCATTTTGTACAGAGAAGAGGCATTCAGACCGGCAAGGGATCTGTCCAAGAGTCTGAATCTGCAGATGGAAGAGATATACAAGGTAACTGAAAATGTCAGTTCCGAAATTCTGCATCAGATGAAAATTCATAATCCTGCGCTGATCCTTGTGGGGGCCGCAAAGTCTGTATTGTCGGACGATATTTTCGGAGGAACTCTGAAAAGGGTCTTAAAGGAATCCCCCGTTCCGATTGGAATCTTTTTAGAATCTGAGGCCCTGCAGTTTAGGAAAATCATACTGCTGCAGAAAAACAATTCTCCTCAAATGAAGACTCTGTTTGAAAATCTGAAGCCGTCTCTGCCGGTGGAAACTCTTTCCTTTGAAGGATTCTCGGAAGATACAATCATTAAAGATTCATTGATATGTATGGAATTTCATGATTGGGAAGATTCTTTTGCGGGTCTTTCTTCTTCATTTTTGGTGTTTCATTTTACGGCTGCTGCATAAAGGCTCTTTCCTACGGCTCCACGGCAACTGCAGTCGATGGTTGGGCAGTGTATGCCTTCCCCCATTTACTGGACAGAAATAAATTATTTTAAGGTGATAAAAAATTTATTTCCGGAAACAATTTATTAATTTTTCTCCAGAAAAAAAGAAACAGAAAAACTCTGATCTTCTTTTCTG
>JBPOJG010000518.1:0-15662 GCA_052033835.1 Spirochaetota bacterium | reverse complement strand
CAAGGCGGACGCATTAAAAATGAATAGTACAAAGTAGATCATACAAAAGAATATCCAATGTGAATAAAGAATTTGAGATATTTGAGCATTTTAAAGATATAGAAGATCCAAGAATGGACAGAAAGAAGCTGCACAGTCTGACAGATATTCTTGCAATAGGCATATCGGCAGTAATCTGCGGAGCAGATAATTGGAACGAGATAGTGACTTATGGAAAAGCGAAGGAAGATTGGCTCAGAACTTTTTTAGAGCTGAAAAATGGGATACCGTCACATGATACTTTCAATCGGGTCTTCAGCCTGCTGAGCCCGGAATGGCTGAATGAAAGTTCGATGAGTTTTTTCCGATCGAAGATTGAGGAGATGAAGGGTCACATAGCAATAGATGGAAAGACGGTCAGGCGCTCCGGCGACAAGGCGAACGGGAAATCTGCGATTCATATTGTAAGCGCATGGCTGTCCAATGCAGGACTTTCCATCGGGCAGGTAAAAGTTGACGACAAGAGTAATGAAATCACGGCAATACCGGATTTATTGGACAAACTGGACGTTGGCCACTCTGTAATTTCGATAGATGCAATGGGTGCGCAGAAGAAAATAACAGAGAAAATAGTTGAGAAAAATGCTGACTATGTGATTTCATTAAAAGAGAATCATCCCATATTGCACAGTGAAGTTTCAGCTTTTTTTCAATCTGCCTATGCCAGCGGCTTTGCAGACACAAAAGCTCAGTATAGAATAACCAATGAGAAAAATCACGGCCGCCTGGAAAAGAGGGAATACTGGCTGGTGTCCGACACTGACTGGATTACTCAGAGAAGTGAATGGAGTAAATTGAACAGTGTCGGAATGGTTCGTTCTGAGATTACGGTAAAGGAAAAAACATCTGTTGAGTTCAGATATTATATCAGCAGCCTGAAAAATGCACCTGTGCTGTTTCGTGACTCTGTAAGAAAACACTGGGGCATCGAAACTTCATGTCATTGGATACTGGACATAGCATTTCGCGAGGATGAATGCAGGGCAAGAAATCTTCACGCCGCAGAAAATTTTACTCTCCTGCGAAAGATTGCCTTAAACCTTTTGAAAAACGAAACTACTGCAAAAATCGGAGTTAAAGGCAGACGACTTAAAGCCGGATGGGATCAGGAGTATCTGCTCAAAGTTCTTGGCTTTGGAAAACAAACTTAAATGCGGATAATACGGACTAACATTTGATAAGTTCTTTTAATGCGTTTGCCTTGCCTCTCCGGGCGGCTTTGTTGTAAAAAATGGCTGAAAAATCCTTTCCTGAATCTCCTCACTGATTCCTGCACCGCTGTCTATAAAGACTATTTTAATCCACCCGGATTCGTATAAAACCTTTATTTTCAGTGTCCCTTTGTATTTCATTGCCTGAACCGCATTCTGCAGAAGGTTTGTCCAGATTTGACTCATTTCATCCGGATGACATAAAATCTCAGGAATGCCTTCCGAATATTCTCTGATCAGCTCAACTCCCTGCTTCAGATAATTCTGATACAGCGTTATCACAGTCTCAATTGAATCAATAATATTGATTCTTACTTTCTCTCCGGAATGGCTCTGATGAGAATAAGACTTCAGTGCATAAACAATTTTTGCAGTTTTGGATGCAGATATCTGTATATTGTTTATTCCTCTGAGCATCGAAAATATTTCATAAAGTTTCTTCAGTCGGTCAGGGTTTCCTGACTGTATCAAAGGATAAATTTCTTCGATACGGCCTTCCAGCCGTATGTCTGTTATATAATCAGCCAGTGTATAACTGTCTGCAAATCCTTTTGATTCAAGATATGCGGCCGTTTCCTTTCTGAGCTGTCGTTTCTCCTTGGATGTAAGAAAATCCGGAGTTTTTTCCAGAAACTCAAGAATGATTTTTCTGAAAATTTCAAATTCAAGAGAATTCATATCCTTCATTGTTTCCAAAATAGAAAAGAATTTGCTCCTGAAAAATCCGGAAATGCTTTCTATTGAAGACAGGATTGCTCCAATCGGATTGTTTATCTCATGAGCAACGCCGGCAACAAGCTGACCGAGTGCAGCCATTTTTTCAGACTGAACAAGTTCATCCTGCGCAAGCTTCAAATCCTTTGTTCTCTCTTCTACCTTTTCTTCGAGACTCTTGTAAAGCTGAGCGTTCTCAATTGAAATGGATATCTGAGCCGCAAACATCTGAAGCATCTGCACTCTCTCAAGAGAAAAAGCTCCGGCAGCAAGACGGTTCTCCAGATACATAATTCCTTTAAGACCACCCTGATGAATCAAAGGAATACACATAATGGAATATGGTTCTTTTTTAATGATATAACTGTCATTTAAAAATCTTGGATCGCGTGCTGCATTGCTGATGACCAGATTTTCTTTTGTTCTCACCGCATATTGAATGACTGAAGCGGGAATTTCTTCATACTCAGACAGAGGTACTGATTCAAGAATTCTGATTCTGCCGGAGTTTATGCTGGACTCGGCCTCGATATGCCATTTATCCTTTTTAGGCAGAAGCAGAACAGCTTTTTCCGCTCCGGCATTTTCGCTGATGATTTCCATCATTTTCTTCAGCAGTTTCTCAAACACAATTTCACCGGAAATACTTCTGGACGCTTTCAGAATGGAACTTGTATCCAGCTGAACAGAAGAAGTAAAACGTGTATCAAATGTATTGGAGGAAGTCGAGGTGACGGACTGTTGAACCTTCTGAATTTTGAGATACTGAGAATAATCCCTGTCAAATTTTTCAAGTTTGGCCGCTGCACCCCAGGCAATATAGCCGCTCCTGGCTCTTGCTAAATATAATGATGCTATATCATCAAATCCGTTTTTCAGATAAAACATTCCCGCGAGTTCTGAGGCCATAGCCTCGTTCTGGACAAATCCGTTTTCCCAGGCTGATTCTATTGCTTTCTCATACAGTTTCATAGCTTCAAAATTTCGCCCTTCCAGACCTGCTTTTTCAGCATCCAGGATAATCACCTTATGAAGGAAATTTTCAGGAGATATTTCAGCCAAAATTTTTAATGAATTTATATTCCTTTCTAGATTAGTAAAAAGTCTTTCAAATTCACTGTCATCCAGTTTTTTCTCCGATTTGAGAATTCCTATAATATTGAGTGCATAGTAAAATTTGTTTTCCGCTGTAGAGATGACTCCAGGAACATCAGCAGATCTCTCTTCCGCCATTGCCGCATATTCAAGCCCCTTCTCATATTCCTGAAACAGAAAATGTATCTGTGATTTCATTACATAATAAGGACATATAAAAAGATTGCTCTGCCTTGTTTTGGCATTCTGAAAATGGGCAGCCTCATCGAGATCGCCGGACTTTGTCTTGATCCTGCTGAGAAGAGAGACTGTGAGCTGTGAACCCAGAATTACGTCGGATGCATGAGTATTCTTTGTTCTTTCAGTAAATTCCAGAAACTTTTCCATTTCTTCATTGTACTGCCTCAGGTTAACTCCTTCATAATAACGGTTGTATGCCTGATAAAGATAGATATATCCTGCAAACTGAATTTCACCTGAGTTTACTCCTGCCTTGAATCCGATTTCAGTCAGATCCTGACTCTGTTTGAGAGGTTTTCTCCAATGATTCAGATGGCCTACCAGAACTTCACATGCAAGACACTTCTTTACTTCGTTTTTAAGTTTCAGACTGAGCTCGTAAGCAAGAGCCCCAAATTCATAACCGTTTTTATAATCTGGAATGACCTGACAGAGAACAATTCCGTAGACTGCATATCCGTAAGAGGATTCGCCTGTATTTCCAAATTCCAGAGATATGTTGACCATCTTTGCTGCTATCACAAGAAACAGAGGCTGATTAGTAATAAATGCAGGAGGAACCATATAATTCAGAAGTTTCATTGCAACAGTCTTCTCTTTTGATTCCATCATAGGCAGATCAATCAGTGCTCCGATTTTTCTCCCCGAAAGAGCAGAAATCACTTTCGCCATTTCCGCCTTCAGTGCATTTTCATAATCAGAAGAAGGAAGATCTACACCCAGAATTCTGAGTGCTTCAGAACCCGTATCCAGTGCTTCTTTGTACTTTGCAGAAAGAGTATACTCCACTGTAAGAAGGTTGTAAAGTTCTCCCTTGTCAGCTGCAGTTTTTACTTTTCCAAGAGCAAAATTGATAATTTCCACAGACTTGTCCAGATCTGAATTCAGATATGCCGCCTCAACCCAGACTCTGAAAAATTCAGCCGTCAGATCATAATGATCATCCCAATATTTTTCATTATAATTTTTATAACCGCTTCTGATATAACTTAATGCTGAGGTATAAGCAGTGGAAGTCTTTGATTTTGACGCTGATGAAAGATTCAGGCAGAATACTTGAAACTTTCCTGATTCATCGCTGATCAGATCATCAGCGGCATTCAGCTGATTGGTAATATCAAAAAGTCTGTCCTGTCTTTCTTTTTCAGTCGAGTTTTCAAAAAGCAGTTTCCCAATTTTCAGATGAATTTTTTTTCTTTCTGATTCCGGAATGATCGAATAAACAGCCTGCTGAATTCTGTCATGTGCAAATCGGAATGTTCTTTCATTGACGGAACTGTAATTTCTCTGGTCTAGAATAAAACCGTCCGCCAGAGCAGGTTCAAGAATTTTTGCGAGTGAAATTTCATCTTTTCCGGAGATGATGGAAATGACATTCATTCCGAAACTGCTTCCGATGCAGGTAGCAAATTTCAGAATTTCAAGTGTCTCCTTTTCAAGACTCTCTGCCTTTGCCGCGAGAAGTTCCACAACATTGTCTGTAATATTCTGCGCCTTGATTTCAGAAACATCCGCCTTCCAGAATCCGTCATCATAAGAAAAGGATATAAAATCATTTTTATACAGTGAGTTCAGAAACTGATTTACAAAAAAAGCATTTCCCTTCGTCTTTTCATGGACAAGTTCTGCAAGTTCCGGAACAGAAATCCTGAAAGAGTCTTCGACAAGATTCGATACACTTTCGGCTGAAAGATTATCCAGAGAAATCAGACCGACAGGAATGCCTTTTGCACGAATATGATCTGCAGTAATCTGAAAAGGATGATTTACTCCCACTTCATTATCTCTAAATGCTGATATAATTAGAAAGTATTTTAAATCGGAATCTGTCATCAGGATCTTCAGAAGTTCAAGAGATGCAGAATCAGCCCACTGCCAGTCGTCAATAAAAACAGCCAGGGGATGTTTTCTGTCAGCAAGACATTTGAGAAAATTCAGAAATACCATATTGAATCTGTTCACAGTTTCCACGGGGCCAAGTTCCAGAATGTCCGGCTGAACACCTATTACAAGTTCCAGATTCGGAATCAGATCAGTCAGCACTTTTCCATTTCCGCCTACAGCAGAAAGAATTCGGTCTTTCCATTTCTGAAGAGATCCTTCACTTTCCGTCAGAAGATTATTTACAAATTCCTTGAATGCATATATCCAAGCCGAATAAGGTATATTCTTCTGATACTGATCAAATTTTCCTTCCAGAAAAAAACCTCTGCTCGCGGTGTTAGGCTTATGAACCTCATGAACAAGGGCAGATTTTCCGACACCGGAATGACCGCCTACAAGCATCAGTTCTTTTGAAGAGCTGCTGATCCTTTCATACGCAGCCAGAAGATCAGCAGACTCTTTCTCTCTTCCGTAAAGTTTTTCAGGAATCTGGAATCTTCCTGAAAAATCAGTCTTTTGAAGCTGAAATTTTTCAGGATATTTATTAGATGTAAAATAATTATGAATAGAAAGAAGATCATTCTTTAATCCGAACGCAGACTGATACCTGTCCTCTGCATTTTTCTCAATAAGTTTCATTATAATTTTAGAAATTATATCCAGATATACAGCAGGAACTTCTGTAGAAAATCTTTCTGAATTTCGGAGCAGCTCCGAAAGAGGAATGGCCTTCGATGCTATATGATGGTGAATCAGCTCAAGCAGATCTTCTGAATAAAAGGGAAGTTTCCCAGAGAGCACCTCATATAAGCTTACCCCGAGAGAGTAAAGATCTGTTCTGTAGTCTACTGCCCGATTCATCCTTCCTGTCTGTTCAGGAGAAATATAAGCAATGGTGCCTTCGAGCTTTTCCGGATTTCCTAAATAATGAGACTTGTAACTGATTTTTGTTGAAATTCCAAAATCAATAATTTTGACAGTATCGTTCCCGACTATAATATTGTTTGAATTAAAATCTTTATGAATAATATTAAATTTATGTATATGAAATAAAGCATCGGCAGTGCTTACCGCGATTTTTAAGAACTGAGAAAAATCAATTTTATCCTCTGCAAAAAAATTCTTCAGATTTTTTCCTTCTGCAAATTCAAGAATCAGTATGTTCCGTCCATACTGCCTGTCTTTCGAAATTCCCTTTCTGACATAAGCGGACTGTGCCTGATTTGCAATTTCAAATTCCGAATAAAACCGTTCAATCTGATATGGGTTCGGATGAAGCTCCTGCAGAATTTTTACAATAACCTTTTTTCCGTCATCAGTCTCAGCCTCATAAATGTCAGAATTACTGCTTTCATATATTTTTAATAAGTTTTTATATCCCGACAAAGACTGCATTCTAAAATCCCCTGAATAAGATATTTTTTTCAGATTCCCTGTATGTAAAGTAAATCATTAGAGCTGTTGAAAAATTAGTTTTCAACAGCTCTAATGATACTTTTCAAGTAACTACTCAGCGTAACCGCAACAGCTTCCAAATTTGCGTCGTAGTTACCTTTTCAAATGCTAACTCACCCTGCGCCTTCGGCTGCAGGGAAAGCCTAGATTCGGCAGGCTCACTGCAAGTGCCGGCGGCTTTTTCGGGTTTGTCGCAAGAATGGAAGCCGCTGCCCTGAACCCTTCAATTAATAAGCTTGCCGAATCCATTACTGATCCAGTATATTTCCATAATGTTATTAAAATTACACTATATAGACATCATATCCTATTTGCGTAAAAAGAGTCAGTCAGAATCCTGTTCGTTCTTTCTTAAATACTTTTCCAGAACAGATTTTATATCCTTAATTTCTACCGGTTTTGCCAGAAAATCATTCATTCCGCTCTGAAAGCATTTTTCTTTTTCACTCACCATTGCATTGGCTGTCAAAGCAATAATAGGCACATCGGCAGATTTTTTACGGATAGATTCCGCTGCCTCAAAACCGTCCATTTCCGGCATCAGCAGATCCATAAATATAAGATCGGCCTGTTCCTTTTCATAAACTGCAATAGACTGAATGCCGTTCATTGCCTTGAAAATAACAGCATCCGGAATAATTTTATGAATAATCTTTTCTGCAAGTTTCAAATTCACAAGATTATCATCAGTTATCAGAATTTTAGGAGAAATGTTCTGATTCAGAGGGAAATCCTGTCTGTCCTCATTTTCAATCGTTATTATTTTTTCATTATAATACTTTAATTTTACAGTAAAATAAAATCTGCTTCCTTCCCCTGATCTGCTTTCAAGCATCAGCCTGCTGCTCATTTTACTCAGCAGTCTTCCAGTGATTACGAGACCCAGACCGGTCCCTCCGTATTTTCTTGTAGTGGATGTGTCAGCCTGAGAAAATGCCTTGAAGAGTTTCCTTTCATCTTCTTCAGAAATTCCAATCCCTGTATCCTGAACTGAAAAATGAAACAATCCTTCGTCTTCAGTTCCAGGCACTGGCTGAAAAGAAAGACTGTACGAAATATATCCTTTTTCAGTAAATTTTATTGCGTTGTTCAGGAGATTCAGAAGAATCTGCCTCAGTCTGAGAGAATCTGCAAGTACACTCGGCGGAAGAGAACTGTCCAGACTGCATTTCAGAGTCAGTCCTTTTTTTTCTGCATTGAAGCCTGTAATTTTTATCACATCTTCTGAAAGTTTTCTAAAATCTGTTCTGATCAGATCCAATTCCAGTCGTCCGGCTTCTATTTTAGATAAATCTAATATATCATTGATCAGAGCAAGCAGAGCCTTCGCAGAGACACTGATATTCTCAAGATATGATGACTGGACAGAACTGAGTACTGTATGTTCAAGAAGTTCCGAAAAACCGATGACCCCATTCAGAGGTGTCCGAATTTCGTGACTCATATTTGCAAGGAATTCACTTTTCATTCTGTTTGCAGATACTGCCTGCTCTTTCTTTCTTTCCAGTTCAGCATTCAGCATTTCCAGCTGAAGATTTGCCTTTCTCTGTTCAGTAACGTCTCTAGCCGAGCACTGAGCATAATCATCCTGACCGATTTTAATTCTGTTTGCATTGATCTCCACAATGCAGACTGTCCCGTCCTTTCTTCTGTGCTGCGTCTCGAAAGCAAATCCTTCTTCTGAATCAATGATCTCAGAAATTTTCTCCTTCAGCTGATCAAGTGTCCACTGATAGTCCCATTTCTCTACCGTCAGAAAAGTCATCTCCTGACTCGTATACCCCAAATGTTTCTGAAAAGCAAGATTCCAGTCATAAAGTCTTCCTCGTCTGTCCAGAATATGAATAAAGTCTCTGGACGTATGCATCAGAAGATGATAATGCTCATTCCTCTCCTTAAGTTCTCTTTTCAGTCTTTCTTTTTCCGATATGTCATGAATTGTAGAAAGAAGAATTTTCTGATTTCTGAATATGACCGGTGTTGAATATACCTCCACTTCATGAACAGACTTGTCCGCCAGACGATGACGAAATATAAAATAATTTTTTTCCCTTTCCTTTGCCTTCTGCATTTCCTGACTGATTTCTTCCGGTGTCAGCTGATTAATATCACTGATTTTCAATGCAGTGAGAGTTTCATACGGATATCCGTAAAATTTGACGGCAGCCTCATTTGCATCAAGTATTGATCCAGTCTCCGGATTTATAAAGATTTTTATGGATTTGTCCTGCTGAAATGCCGCACTGAATCTCTCTTCAGATTCCTTAAATTTATTCTCGGTAAGTTTCTGTTCGGTAATGTCCAGAAGAAACCACAAAGAAATATTTTCTTTGGCATCCAGCATTGTTCCGTAAAGCTCTATCCAGACCTGTGCATTATTTTTTGTTCGGCTTTCTATCTGAAATCGAAACGTATTTCCTGACTGAAGAAACGAATAAATTTTTCTGCCCATTTCTTCATACATTTCTTCACTCTCATAAACGATTCTAGTGGACTGACCTGTCAGTTCGTCCCGGCTGTAGCCCAGTGTTTTTTCAAACGCCGGATTTACCCAGACAAGTTTTCTGTCCTGAACCCTGGCAATACCCACTATCTCATTTTCCAGAATGACCTGCTGCTGTCTGGTAATGTCGTTCAGACGCATCTCTCTGATTCGGATATCAGTCACATCCACGATGGATACAAAATATCCTATGGTTCCATTTTCTGTATTGTTAGGAATATAATGAACTTTGGTATATTTCTTATCTCCATCCGGCATAATCATTTCTCTTTCATATGACTGAGGTTCTCCCTTCAAAGCCCTCATAGTATACTCATAGTTCATATTATAGAGTTTTTCGCCGATCACATCTTTCTGGTAATGGCCGATAATCGTACTGAGATCCTTTTTAAACCATTTTCCAAACTGTTTGTTTGCATAAACACAGTTCAGATTCCTGTCCCAGTATGCTATTATGGTAGGCATTGAGTCTGTGATGAGAGTAAGAAGGTCCTTTTCCTTTCTCAGTTCTTCGGAAATATTTTCATAAGCGCTGATATCTTTTATGATCATCAGAAGATTTCTCTTCCCCTGAAATGAAAACACGGACACTCGGCATTCCATTGTGATCATCTCAAATCTGTCCTTCTGCACCTTATACTGACATATCTGCTCAGACTCATGCAGGAGTGCCATCCCAATGCAGTCCTTTATGTCCTCTCTGTAAAGTTTTTTCAGACTAAGACCGCTTTCGGGATCAGAAAAAAGGTAAGAAAAAAATTTCTTAAATGTCTTATTGAAAAATTCACATTCTCCAGTTTCCATATTATATACAGAATAACCGGCTGAACTGAAATCAAGGATGTACCTGCTCAGCCTGCTTTCCGCTTCAATGGAAAGTTCCTTTCTCTTCTTCTCCTGAATATCCTGAATATGGATGCAGAAATGTTCATCATCGAGAAGATACATTGAAAGACGAAAATATCTGCCGAGTCCAAAAATATAAACTTCCTTACTGACTTCCTTTACAGAATGTTCAGAATTTGAAAGCGCTTCGATATGGCCGGAAATATTCAGTTCTCTGCTGTGTACAAGAATTTCGTTCAGATAACTGAGATTTTCAGTACCGAAGATTTTAAGAAATGCCGGATTTGCTTCCTCAAGAATAAACGAAGGAAAATCATCCTGATTATTTTTCTGGAGTCTGATTACAGCAAAACTCTCAGGAGAGTTCATAAACATCGAAATGTATAGACTGTTTTTCATCTGATTTCAGATTCTGTTAGTAATTTTCAAACCGGATACTTTCCTGTCAAACTCAATCTGTTCAAATTGAGAAACTGCTTCGAACCAATTTATGTTCCGTACACAGAATTAGTGCGACTTTGTCAAGTAGCACTAATCGCATCTGTAGCTCTGCAGCCATTTACTTAATCCCGACGGCTAAAGCCGTCGGGAAAAGGGGAAAAGTCCTGCCGGACAGGCTTTAAGGGGCGGTTGCCCCTTCGCCAAGCTTTATGAAGATGGCTGCCGGTTTGGTAGCTGGCTCGGCAAAATCTGAAACTGCCTAAATCCCCATTTTTCAACCAATGAGATTAATTATTTAAGAATTATAATAATACTCAAAATCTACAATCTGACAAAGTCGCATTAGAAAAGCAAAATCGAGAATGAAATGGAAACTCTAGTTTTCCTTCGGCATTGTAAAAGAAAAACAAGATCCTCTGTCAACTGTGCTTTCTACCTGGATTTTACCTCTGTTTTTCTTTACAAACTCTTTGCAGAGAATAAGGCCAAGCCCAGTACTCGATTCCCTCTCTGTACCAAGCCTCATTGTTTTCCTGTCGATATGGAAAAGATCGTTGATCATTGTCTGATTCATTCCTATCCCTGAATCTTTAATCGAAATCCGAATGTCTGATCCTGTCTCTTCCGCCAGAATTTCGACTGTTCCGCCTCTCGGAGTAAATTTAATAGCATTGGATAAAAGATTCCTAATTACAGTAGAAAGCATCTGAGTATCTGAATATACGTATCTATCCCCGAAAACATTGTTCTTTAGAGTTATTTCCTTTTGTTTGAGCGGAATCTCGACTAAAGAAAGATTCTGTTCTATGATGGTTGAGAGATTGCATTTTTCAGGGTTAAAACTGATAGTATTTCTTTGCAGTCTTGACCAGAGTAGAAGATTCTCCAGAAGCCGGACGGTATTTTCAGCTGATTTCTGAAGAACCAGAATCATATTCCGAGCCTCCTCAAGAGGAATCGTAGTTATGTTTGAAGCAATCATTTTTATCAGTCCGAGAAAACTGCTGAGAGGTGAACGAAGATCGTGGGCAATAATGGAAAAAAATTTATCTTTGGTAGCATTCAGTTCCTGGAGTTCTTCGTTTTTTCTGCGGATATATTCCACTTCCTTGCTTTTCGCAATTTCTTCTTCCAGTTTCCGATTGGAAAGCTTAAGATTTTCTGACTGCTGTTCAATTTTATCTCTTAACTGTTTCACCTGGATATGAGTTCTTGTACGGGCAATTACTTCCTCTTCCTTGAACGGTTTTGTAATAAAATCTGCTCCGCCAACTTCAAATCCATGCACGATATCCTTGGTTTCATTGAGAGCACTTAAGAACAGGATAGGAAATCCGTTCAGCTCGCTGTCAGCTTTAATTGTGCTGCATATTTCAAAACCGTTGATATCCGGAAGTTTAATATCCAGTAAAAGAATATCGGGTTTGGAAGACCGAATAGATACCATAGCTTCTTTACCTGTTCTAGTCGCCCTGACTTTGTAGTTGTGTTGAGAAAATAATTCCGACAGGAGCTGCAGATTATTCAGCTCATCGTCTACAATTAAAATTGTTCCATCCTTTTCTTTAGAGTCAGCATTCATTGTATCAATTCCCTGATCTTTTTGTATTCGAATTTTTTAGCACAGTTTCGCAGGAACTCAGCTATCCCCGGATAACCCTGCTGCAATTCTTCTGCAATCTTTCTTATTGATTCTGCATCCGTATTATCAGCAGCATCAAGCAGATTTTGTTTTATACTGTGATCCAGTCGGTCAAAATCAAGAATTAAACCTTCCAAATCACTTTTCTCAATATTAGAATTATTGTTTTGTATTTTGGAAACGCCATTTTCCTCCTCATAGAGAAATTCAAGAGACAGATTCCTTTCTAAATATTCGAAAATTTCACTGATATTATAAGGTTTGGCCAGAAAGTCATCGCATCCGGCCGCAAAAATTGCACTTCTCTCCTCTTTCAGAACATGAGCAGACAGTGCGATTATTTTTGTCTGTTTACCCGCAGGATCGGCTTTAATAATTTTTGTGGCATCCAGGCCGTTTAAAATAGGCATACGGATATCCATAAAGATCAGATCCGGACCCCATTCTTTAAAAATATTCACAGCCTCCTTCCCATTGGATGCCTCCCGAACATCAAAGCCTGCTTCTTTTATTATGCGGTATAAAAGTGCCCGGCTGTCTGCATTGTCTTCGGCAATAAGAATTTTGGGGATTTTCTCTTTTTGTACAAGACCAATAACCGTCCTCTGTTTTGTATCTGAATAATTGACCGCATTTCCCTCTTCCATAATAATATGAAAACGAAAGATACTGCCCGCTCCAATTTGACTTTCAACTGTGATCTCTCCTCCCATTAGTTTTATATAATTCTTACTGATGACCAGTCCTAATCCCGTCCCGCTCTGGCTCTTTTTTCCGCTCTCCGTCTGAACAAAATATTCGAATAATTTTTCCGATTCCTCTCTTGAAATTCCATATCCAGTATCTTCTACCTCAACATAAAGACGGAATTTACTGCCTAGATCTTCTTTCGATGAAAATCTCACAGCAATTCTGCCTTTTTCGGTAAACTTGACTGCATTGCCTATTAAATTAATCAGAATAACCCGGACCTTCGTCTGATCTGCGTAAACGAAACGAGGCAGCTTCTCCGTCCCCAAAACTTCAAACAGCAGATCGCGGGCATCCGTCTTGAACTGAAACAATTTTTTTATATCTGAAATCAGATAGTGCAGATCAAACATTCCTGGATCGAGAGTCAACCGATTGACTTCCATTTTTGAGATTTCCAAAATCTCATTGATCAGAGTCAGGAGATGTTCTCCGCTCTTATTAATGATATTTAAAAAGTCCTTATTTTTTTCCGAAACACCGGAATCCCTTCGCATAAGCTGAGAATATCCGATAATGGAATTGAGCGGAGTACGCAGTTCATGACTCATATTTGCCAGAAACAGACTCTTGGCTGCATTTGCTTTCTGTGCCTGTTCCCGTGCCTGTCTGGCTCTTTCATTTGCGCGGATCATGGATTCAGCAACCATACTGATCATGGTGCTGGTCAGAATGAAAACTCCCATACCCAGTAAATCTGAAGAGTTGTTAATGAATGGCTGGGTGCTTAGAAACTGCCAGGCAAAAGTTGTAAGCAGGCAGGCAATACCCGTTACGGCAAGCCCGACATAAACTCCGCCGTAGACAGCCGCAATCATAACGCTCGGATAAAATGTCAGCCAGGTCAATCTATTTTCCAGGGAAGCAAGCGGCCATTTGCGCAGTCCGGACGCAAGCAGAACAATCAGTACTGCAAAAAGATATTTGAACCAGAACCGGTTTTTTATTAGGAATCTGCGCATTTTCTCCAAAGACTGTCCATCAGCCTGCTCTTTTATTTTGCGAAATCAAAAACTGCTCGTACGTCAATTCTGCTTAAAAACAAATCCAACTTCGGTAATTCCGCTTTCTGAATTTACAAAAAAACGACCACCGTTCTTTTCGACAAGTTCCTTCGTCATAACAAGTCCGAGTCCGGAACCTTGTTCTTCCGGATTGGGCGAACTGTCATTACTGTGATCAAAATTGAAAACACGGTCCTGCTGCTCTTTGGAAAAATGAAACCCTTTATTGAGAACACTGACAGTGATTTCATCATTTTCTATTCTATATTTGAACTGAATATATTCACCGAAGTTTGTATATTTAACGACATTGGAAATCAGGTTTTCCAGAATTACACGGAGGGAGTATTCATCCGCTTTTAAATAAATATCCTTATTTTCAAAAGCATTCTGAATATTGATTTTCCTGGCTGCAATCTTATCCTGATAGTTCTTCATTGTCTCGTTTAATATATTTGTAATATTGACAGTATACAAATGGATATTAAATCCCCCCGTCTGAAGCCGAGCATAGTCAAGAAGATTTTTCAAATAGAACATTGTCTTCTTGCTTCGGCTGCTCAAATGCGAAAGAGATTCTTTCAGGGATTTCAAATCCTGTCCTTCTATATAATCTTCGAGAGACTGAACACCGGTAATGATCTGAGCAAGATTTCCTTTCATATCTTTTGCAATAATGGAAAAAAATTTATTCTTCTTGTCGTTTGACTCTTTTAACTGTTTCTGCAGCAGACTGTTTTCAAGATGCACCTTCACTCTGGCGATCACTTCAGAATCTTCCGTTATCTTGGAAATAAAATCTACAGCTCCGTCTTCGAGTCCCTTAAGTTTAGCATCAGTCTCTTCGTGTCCGCTTAAAAAAATGACAGGCACATCCTTGAATTCCGGCTTAGCCTTAAGAATTCTTAAAAGTTCAAATCCCGTCATTTCCGGCATATCAACATCCAGTAAAATAAGATTAGGCATCCTGCTTTCATATTCCCGCAAAGCATCTTTTCCGTTTGTCGAAGAAAAAACACTGTAACCTGCTTTTCTTAAGAGGATAGTTAAAGTACTGATTTTTACTTCATCATCGTCTACTAAGCTTATTGTATATGACATATGCGAATTCCTTTATATTTTTTCGAGTCCGATACCGCACAGCTATTTGCAGACAACGCCTGATGGGCTCGCCTCTGTTGCCGGAGGCTTGCACCCTGCACCTGCTGTTCTGCAGTCCTTTGAAATCCAGGACTTGTTTTCGAGAAAAGCAGAAAGCCAGTCTCTGACAGTCTGTCCTCCCGAATTTTCAGAAAAGAACTCTTTCGAAGTTGTAATTGTATGCACATCCCCGGCTGCCGCATAATACTTGTAATTAGAACTTAATGATGACGCTGCCGTCTTCAGACGCATTTTGTCTCTCCAGTCGCAGGTAACACTGTCAGGAACATTATAACCGCTTGAAGAACCCCAGAAATCCTTTTTGTCCTCATATGTTTTTGTCGGAAGCACCTGCATTACATTGTAAAAATACCTTTGGTTTCCGTCATACTCCGCTGTATACTGAGCAAATCTGGATGCAGGATAATACTGGGATATTTTATATATCATTTCCCCAAGATCCCCGCTCTGGATAAAACTGTCGGAAATTCCGGTCACCCAGGAAGGAAGATTTACAGATACATTCCAGTTTGCCATTGCCTGCGTCTGAAATCCGGAAGGAACTACACCGTTGGAAGCATCAGCAAATGCATGAGTTTCCGAATTTGGGAATGCCTCCTTTATATGAGAAAAATTGAATATAGTTCCATACCCTCCGGCACTTTGACCGATCACTAAAATTTTATTTCCGGCACCGG
>JBPOJG010000545.1:0-7954 GCA_052033835.1 Spirochaetota bacterium | reverse complement strand
TGAGTCATGAAATCAGAACTCCTTTGAACGGTATCCTAGGAGTATCCGCACTTCTCGCAAAGACAGAACTCAGCGATGAACAGAAAGAATTCATAAGAATCATTGAAACTAGCGGGAACGATCTTCTGTTTATCATCAATGATATATTAGATTTTACTAAAATTGAATCAGGCAAAATGGTCATCGAAAAAATCCATACTGATCTGAAGCAGGTCTTTTCTGAAATCGAATCAGTAACCTCTCAGAAAGCAAAGGAAAAAAACAATATTCTTTCTTTTGAAATTGAGACGGGCGTTCCTTCGGCAGTACTGACAGATAAAATGAGACTCAAGCAGATCCTTCTGAATCTGACCGGAAATGCAGTAAAATTCACGGAGAACGGAAAGATCACTGTAAGAGCAGAAAAGATTAAGGAAATAAACAATACAGTACATATTCTTTTTACGGTTGAGGATACAGGAATCGGAATTCCCCCCGAAAAACAGGAAAGACTTTTTAAACCGTTTTCTCAGGCAGACAGTTCTACAACCAGAAAATTCGGAGGAACTGGACTCGGTCTTGCCATTTCCAGAAAACTGACTGAACTGCTTGGGGGAAACATTTCCCTGATAAGCACTCCTGAAAAAGGGAGCACCTTCAGCTTCAGCATTGCTGCAGAAATATCCGGACAAAAAGAAAACTTGGACATCTCACAGAATGAAGAAGATTTCCTTCTTCCTGCGGGCAAAATCAGCATCCTTGCTGCAGAGGATAATCCGATTAACACATTTTATATCCAAAAATCTCTCGAAAAAATGAATCTGAATGCAGATTTTGCAGTGAACGGAATTGAAGCAATTGAGGCAATGAAACATAAGGAATATGATATTGTGCTGATGGATCTTCTTATGCCCGAAATGGACGGGTTTCAGACTGCAAAAATCATCAGAAATACATATCCGGGTCCGAAACCCTACATCATTGCATTGACTGCAAATGCCACAGAAGAAGATCAGAAAGCCTGCCGTGAAGCAGGAATGGATGACTTCATTTCTAAACCTTTCAAAATGGATACTCTTCTTGAAAAAATCATCCTGTTTCAGAAGAAGAAAGACTCGCAGATGCCTTGAATTTTCTCAAAAAATCTTTGCATTCTCATACTCATTTTTCGAAATGAAAATATGAGAGTTTTTTTAATCCTGCAGAAAATTTCATTACTGGGTCTGTCTCTGGTTTTTTTAATCCATTGCGTATCCTCTTCTAAATCCGACAAAACTAAGGCAGCGGCAGTGATGCTTCTTCTTTCCGGCAGTTCCTCCAAAGCGGCATCTCAAATTGTTCAGCCGGAGGGGCTGGCAGACACAGTCACTTCTGCTCCGAATCATACCGGTGACGGATTCAAAAATAAAACTCTTGCAGTAAACGGCATCAGAGGCGAAGGACAGTCTGCTGGCTCCACTGATGTATTCAGTCTTGCCCAGACAGGAGCAGGTTCATCCATAGTAATTGAATGGCAGGGAAAAAAAATATTGAACGGAACTGGAATCGATTTTAATGTATTTGAAAACCCATTTCAGTATTCAGACTCATCCTCTCTGTTCTTTATGGAGCCTTTTTTTGTGGAAGTCAGTATTGACAATATAAATTATTGCGGATTTAATCCTTTGTATACATACAGTACACCATCTCAGTACTCCAAAAATCCTTCACATTGGAGCAGATTCGGAGGAATCACTCCAGTGAAATACAATGTGGAAAAAAATCCTCTTACAGGAAACGATATCTTTGATGTTTCAAAGGCAGGCGGAGATGCTTATGACCTGGACAGTCTGAGTGCAGACAATACCTACAGTATCGGCTGTACTGAAACACTCAAAAACACATTAAAAACTTCCGGCTTTATATATCTCAGACTCACTGCAGCAAGCGCAAGGATCAATCCGGCAACAGGTGCCAATTTTCCCATTGACTCAGGTGCATTCGACGGCCCAGATATAGACGGTGTAATCGCACGATACACAGCCGTAAGATAATGAACTCAGAAAAAGCTGCAGAAATCGTAAACAGTCTGAGAATTTCAAATCTGCAGATCTCCGATTCAACTGAAGTCAAATTTCTCGCACAGGGACATTTCACTCTTTATAAAGTATGCAGTAAAAAACCTATTGCGATCAAAGTCATTCCGGATGCCGAACCTGCAATTGCAGAATTTTCCGGTCTAAAGCTTCTGCAGGAAAAAAACGTGAGAGTCCCGAAACTGTACGGAATGGCAGAAAATGATAACATATATTATATAATTATGGAGTATCTGGAAGAAACAGGACGTCAAGATGAATCGGAACTCTACTCCGTCCTGAAGAATCTTTATTCAAATGTGTCTGATTTCTGGGGATTTGAAGAGTCCAATTTCATCGGGCCCCTTCCTCAGCCAAATGGAAAAAGAAGCAGTTTTTCTGAACATTTCTGGAATGACAGACTGCTCTTTCAGTACAATAAAGCAGAATCTGCAGGACTTCTGAAATCCGATTTCAGAGACAGACTGGAAAAGGTCTTTGATTCCTTCGTAAAGAAGTGGAAGCTGGAAAATTTATCCCCGAGACTGATTCACGGGGATCTATGGACAGGCAATATACTGTATTGCGTGGGGAAAGCCTATCTGATTGACCCGTCTGTTTCTTACGGAAATCCTGAACAGGATATAGCGATGCTTCATCTGTTTGGAAATCCGGGAAGATCCCTCACCTCAAAGATCTGTGAAGAATTCGGATGCGGAAAGGGCTTTCAGGAACGACTTCCTTTCTGGCAGATCTATCCGCTTCTTGTTCATTTGAATCTGTTCGGAAATTCCTATCTCCGGTCACTCAATTCAGCGATGGATCATTATTTATGAAATGGAACAGAGAAAGTTTTTATGTTCTACTGATGGCCTTTGTGCTTATTTTCATTGACAGGCTTTTATTTGGACTGATTCTCTGGGAACTCCCGAATGAATCTGTATGGGGTACAAATTATTTTTTCAACTTTGAATATGAATACAGATCTGCATTAAAAAAAAAAGTTTCTGCTGACACAAAAAGAATTCTGATAGCAGGGAGCAGCCTTGCCGCCTACTCTTTTGATGCGGAAAAGATTTCAGATTATCTGAAGGAGAAGACAGGAGAAAAAATCAGTACCGATATTCTTTCATATGCAGGGATGACTCCGCTCGATATGTATCTTCAGAGAGAAAAGTTTCTTGCACTGAAACCGGACATCATCATCATTCCTGTAAACTTCATTGATTTCAGAATCCACAGAGCTTACATTCTGAATCCCTCCGGAACAAATTTTGATGCAGATGAGAATCTTCTGCTGAAAGATGCAGTGAATTTTTATGAAGCGCAGCAGTCAAAATATCTTTTCCCGTCCGAAGCACTGACGGAAACATTCGGAAAAGTTTCCATTGAGCAGTCTGCATCTTACATTAACAGTTTTATCTTTCTTTTCTACAGGTACAGAGAAATCTATCTTGAAAATTTGAAAAATCTGTATAATCACAGATTCGGGAGAAATACAAGCTACCATGCCTACCACGGAGCTGAGATCAGAGGTGGAATTTCTCATCTGGGATGGACAGGGAGAAAATTCGGTTTTATAATGAAAAAATACATGCAAATGGAAGGTTTTTATATACAGATAGTGCCCGAGATTCTCGCTTCAGGGCCATTGAAGGCAGTGTTCAGATCCAAGGAATCAGTTCAGGAAGAAGTTTTCAGTTCCCCCGGCTGGAAAAAAATCATACTGAAAAAAGATTTTCATCCTGAAGCTGAAATCAGTGCAGAACTTTCATCCGTATGGATTCCTTATCTTGCCAAAGAAGACAGGTTTGATTATGCCAGGGAAGAGATGGGGGTTCGTCTGCAGCAGACTTTCGGTATGGAAAGGCCGAAACAGAATCTGCATTCAAAAAGAGAAGAAAGAAGTGAAGATCAGCGTTATGAAAAAATGTCCAGAGAAAATTACAGAGAATATTTCTATTACAGACTTCTTGCTGATCCGGAAAAAAGACCCGGTATCGGTTATCTTACCGCATTGAAAAATGCAAAAGAAAGGATATCAAAGGAAAAATTCAAACCGATCTTCCAGTTTAAGTATCTGCAGAAAACAGCAGAATACTGCAATGAAAATAATATTAAGGTTTTTATAATCAACAACCCTGAAAATCCTCTTTCTTTAGAATGGTATTCAGAATCAGAATGGTACAAAGATCATCTGAAGTTTCTAAAATCTTTGGAAAACAAAAATGTCTTTTTTGCAGATATTCACGGGGTATTGAAAGAGCAGGATTTCTCAGACTTTCATCATTTTACTTACCCGGCAATGATGAGAATGAACTCTGTTTACGGGGACATCATTGGAAATAAATTCAGCAGTTTTAAAAAGTAAATGGCAGGGGATTTATGGAAGTGTGCTGTTAAAATATAAAACTCAGCCTGCAGATGCAGACTGAGTTAATTTACAAATGATCAGGTTTTACAGGAAGACTTGCAAGACTGATAAGTAGACTGGCACTTTTCATGGTGTTTCTTTCTTTTGTCACCTTCTTTTGCCTTGTCGATTTTTCCAGTTTCGTGGTTGCACTCATTCAGATCGCGACCGCATTGTTTTTCACAGCTCGCTTTGTCTTTTTTGTCCGATTTTTTATCGTCTTTCTTGTGGTCTTTGTGATCCTTGTGGTCTTTTTTATCAGACTTATCTTCTTTTTTGTCTTTTTCTTTTTTGTCACCTGCAAACAGGCCAGTAGAAAAAGATAAAGAGAGGGATACGATCAGGATCGTAAAGAGTTTAAAAAGTTTCATCAGAAAATCTCCAATATTTTAGATTGTATTTATTAGACTGAACTGGCGGAAAAACTGTCAAGAAACTTTGAAAAATAATCTGATTTAAATATATCTATTTAAAAACAGTACATTAAAGAAGGCCGAAAGCAGGGTCACTGAAAGAGAAGGAAAAGATATGAATATTTGGGGACAGATAAAAAAAGGTTTTTATCCGACAAATGTCCGGCTGAGGCTTCGGGCACCGAGTGAGGCATTACTCTTATTTTATAATGAATATTAGTTTTCAGGCAATTATTATACATCCCATAAACAGGCTGCAGCTCCTCACACACACTGAACACCAATTTCATTTCGGAACCTGACAGATTTTGCTGATTTGCTGCTAAAAAAATCCTTGCGAACAGAATCTTGAATGCAATTCTTGAATTCTATTCCATGATTCCCCTGTACGAAATCGTTTCTGTATTGAAAAAATTATCTCTGTTTTCCGAAACTCCGGAGGATTCAATTCGAGAAATTGCAGAGTCACTGAAGCAGGAATTCTTTGGACAGGGCAGCACTGTTCTGCAGATCGGTGATCCGGGCACCTGTATGTACATTATATATTCAGGCAGTGTATCTGTTCATAAGGAAGGGCAGAAATTTGCAGAGGTGGGACAGATGCAGACTCTCGGCGAATTCTCTCTTCTGAACTCAGAACCCAGAAATGCAACTGTCATCGCAAAGGAAGACTGCATTCTTTTCAGACTCGATGCTGCGGACTTCTACAGAATTATGGGAAGCAGTACGGAAATACTCAAGGGAATTATAAAAATACTTATCAATAGACTGAACATACAGAACAGCGAACTGATAGACACACTGAAAAGAAGAGAAGCTGAGCTGACTAGACTTGTTGATGAAAGAACTAAGGATCTGCAGAATGCAATGGCTGAAATCAGTGCCAAAAATGAGGCACTGGGAAAATCGTTTTCTGAAATATCTCTTCAAAAATCCATCATCGAAGAAAAAAACAGAAACATCACTGAAAGTATTGAATATGCAAAAACAATTCAAAAATCCATTCTGCCTCTCACGGAACAGGTAATGTCTGTTCTTACGGATTCCTTCATTCTTTACAGACCGAAGGATGTGATCAGTGGAGACTTTTATTTTTTCCACAGCCAGAAATACCAGTTAAGTGACGAGAAAGACAATATTGCCGTGATTGCTGCAATCGACTGCACGGGGCACGGCGTTCCGGGAGCAATGATGTCCATGATAGGAAGTGCAATATTAAATGAAACCGTCGGAGAAAAGAGGATACTCACTCCTTCTGAAATACTCTCTGAACTTCACAAGGCAATAAGATATGCACTGAATCAGGAAAACACAAAAAGCAGGGACGGGATGGATCTCTCGCTCTGTATGATAGACCTGCACAGAAAAATTCTGAATTTTTCCGGTGCCAGAAATTCATTATATTATGTAGAAAATAATACCGTTATCCGAATCAGAGGGACAAAGAAATCAATAGGCGGTGTGCAGAAGGAAGAAGAAAGAATCTTTGAGAGCCATACTCTGTCTATTGAAAATTCTCTCTGCTTTTACATTACGACTGACGGATATCTGGATCAGTTCGGGGGAGAAAACAGAGACAAGTTCTCCCAGGAAAGATTCAAAAATCTCATTCTGGAAATTCACACACTGCCTATGCAGGAACAGAAAAAAATCTTTGAGGAAAGAATGAGACAGTGGATGGGAGAACATGAACAGATTGACGATATGCTTCTCATTGGAGTGAGAGTCTGAATTTTGCAGTCTGACCCTTGAAAACCGATCTGAAAAAGATTGAAGAAATCGGCAGCAGTAGAAAAAGTGATATCCAGTTCACGTTATAATATATTAATGCAGACCAAGGAAAGAATCATTGGAATCAAAAGAACCGATTAGGCAGATTAAAATTGGAGACTGTGAAGTCACCATCCTGGGAACAGCTCATGTAAGCGAATCCAGCGTAAATGAGGTCAGAAGACTCTCGGAAGAACTGAAACCGGATACAGTCTGCGTTGAACTATGCGAAACCAGAATGAAGTCGATGAAAGACCCTGATGTCTGGAAAAAGCAGGATATTTTCAAAGTGTTCAAAGAAAGAAGAATGTATCTTCTGCTTTCGAGTCTGATCCTCTCCTCCTTTCAGAAAAAACTCGGTCAGGGCAAAATCAAACCTGGCGACGAAATGAGAGCAGCAATGGAAGAAGGAGAAAAACTCGGAGCAAAGGTTGTTCCGATTGACAGAGAGGTTCAGACAACTCTGAAAAGATCCTGGGGCAACGTCGGTCTGTTCTCGAAGATATACCTTTCGTCGGCACTCCTGACGTCGCTTGTAGTCAAGGAGGACGTGGATCAGCAGAAAATTGAAGAGATGAAAACAGATGATGCCCTCAAGGATATTTTCTCTCAGCTCCCCAGCAGATTCGATGAAGTCAAGAAAGTCATCATTGACGAAAGAGACATTTATCTCGCAGAAAACATCAGAAGGAATGCAAAAGGCTCAAAGAGACTTTTGGCCGTTGTAGGGGCAGGACACCTGAACGGGATCATGCAGTACATTGAAAAAGAGAATGATATAGAGCCTTTTGACAGGCTTCCTGTGCAGACTCTCTTTCAGAGATACAACTGGGTTCTGATTCCTCTTGCCATTCTTGGACTTGGAATTTTCACTTATATCAGAAGCGGTGCGGATGCAGGAAAGGAACTGATTCTCTCCTGGATCATTGTGAAAAGTTCTCTTGCGGCCCTCGGTGCGCTGATTGCACTCGCCCACCCTGTCTCAATTCTGCTTGCAGCACTCGCAGCCCCGATAGGAAATTTCAATCCGATCATCAAACCCGGCTGGCTTGCGGCCCTATCCGATTCCTGGTTTCGCAAACCTCTGGTGGAGGACTTTGAAAGAATTTCCGAAGATTCCGAACATTTCACAGGATACTGGAAAAACAGAGTGATACGGATCTTTCTTGTACTTCTTCTTCCTCAGGTAGGGAGCACAATCGGAACATATGTGGTGACATGGAAAGCAATTCAGGCTCTGTTCTGAAAAAGAAAATCTGTATAGTCACTGATCTTGACGGAACTCTTCTGAATTCAGAATCGGAATTTCCTGAAAAGAACAGAAA
>JBPOJG010000345.1:0-20058 GCA_052033835.1 Spirochaetota bacterium | reverse complement strand
ATCCGGGAGTGAAACTTATGATCAGAAATTCAAGGACATATCCATTCGAAAGCTTAAGAAAAATGCGAAAGCTCTGGGTTTTCAACTTCTCCCTATTGCTGATGAATAGATCTGGTTTCTTAGAAGTAACAAAAATCCTACTCCATTTCAAAAATCAGAAGGAGCACATCGTCAGTGAAATCTTTCCCGTCGTAAAAGAGTCCAATGTCTTTCAAAACTGCCTGCTTAAAAAGTTCTAGATCTTTAATTACTGAATTCTGATTCAGAATTTTGATGAGTCCTGTGTTTTCGAGATGAGATTCGAATGAATTGATTGATTCAATCAGACCGTCAGTATAAATAGCAAATCTGTCCCCGGACTGCCAGTTCATTGAAATGTTTTCAGCGATTGGATCCATGAAATGAAATCCGAGGAGTGCGCCTTCGGTTTTGATTTCCTCAAAGTCCTGCCTCTGTCTGCTGTAAAGAACGTAGGGATGACCTGCATTTGCAATCACCATTGATTTGCTTGGGAAATTTATATACATATAAAGAGCCGATGCATGACTTCCCTGAAACTCTCCTGAAAGCTTTTTATCCAAATATGTCAAAAGCCTGCTCGGATCAAGTTTGTATGAATAGGGGATGGTCGCAACAAGCACTTTGATCATTGAGGCAACCATTGCGGAAGCAACTCCATGTCCGGCAACGTCAGTCAGGAAAATACCCACATCACCTTCTCTCAGTTTTACAAAATCGTAAAAATCCCCGCCAATCTGCTGCTGCGTTTTTCTGAATACAGTAAACTGAATTCCGTGCACAATATTGTCATTAGGGAAAAGAGATTCCTGGATTTTACCTGCCAGTTTTAAATCTCTGTTTAAAAGTTCTCTCTCACTGAAATGTGACTGCCAATCCATCTCTTCTGTTTTGAATCTTCTGTTGATGAGACGACTGACAAAAAGGCTGGAAACAAGAACGATGACCAGGAATGTCCCATGGCTGTAAAATTCTGCCTCATTATTTCTGGGTGTAAAAAAATTTAGAAGCAGATAGAGACTGATCAGACCGAGTCCGATCAGTGCTGATAATTTTTTCTTTCTTTGGGAATTTGTGGCAAGATATACAAACAGATAGGATGCCGATACGATAAAAACTTGCAATGAAAGATTGACCCACTCATGTGTCTGCATCTGTCTTTACAGATTTTGGGATTCGACTTTTTTGGATAGCCAAAAATCCTCTCTTTCTGATTCTATTCCCATGAAAATAAAGCTTTCCGTAGCAATTCTGTATTTTTGTGCGTCAATTTCCATTATTTCAGATTCAGTTTTTGAAGAAGCGGCTTCCAGACTCAAAAACAATATCCGAAAAGTCCGGTTTGAGAACGGTTTGACTCTTCTGATGCTGAAGAGAACCACCTCTCCGACTCTGGCTTTATATACTAAGTTTAAAGTCGGTTCTGCGGATGAAACTCCTGAAATCGCGGGAACCGCCCATCTTCTGGAACATATGCTTTTTAAGGGAACAGAAAATATAGGGACAAGTGATTTTAAATCAGAGAGAAAATATTATACACTTATGAAATTCACCGGTTCTGAACTGGATTCACTGAAACTGGAGAAAAGGACGTATTTAGAAAAGGGAAAGGATGTTCCTAAGGAACTTGAAAAGAGAATTGAGATTCTAACAAGAAGACTCAAAACAATTGAAGAGGCAGAAAAAAAGTATATCATCTCCTCGGAAGATTCTTTCATCTATGAACAGAACGGTCAGGCTGGGTTCAATGCCTACACTTCTCACGATGTGACAAATTATCAGATCAAACTTCCATCCAACAGACTGGAACTCTGGGCAAAAATGGAATCGGACAGACTGAAAAATCCTATTCTCAGAGAATACTTTACTGAACGGGATGTGATTATGGAAGAAAGAAGGATGAGGGTGGAAAACAGAGGTTTTGGAATTCTGCGTGAAAAATATCTTGCTGCGGCATTTGAACAGAGTCCATACAGAAGACCTGTCATCGGATATGAATCAAACATTCCCTTTCTGGACATTTATGAAACAGAAAATTTTTTCAGAACGTATTACAGTCCTGACAATATGGTGATTGGACTTGTAGGGGATCTGGATTTTGAAGAGGCTGAGTCTATCATTAAAAAATATTTCGGAGACCTGAAACCTTCAAAAAACAGAAGGAAAGAACTGCGTGTCAAAGAAAGATACAATATGGGGGAAAGAAGAGTCAGTTTCAAATATACGGGCGGTTCTACTCTGATTATGGGCTGGAACAAACCTTCATTTCCGCATATCGAACACAGTGCTTTTGAACTGATGGATGCCATTCTCACCAAAGGCGCAGAAAGCAGACTTTATAAATCAGCAGTTCTGAAGGAAAAAATTGCATCCGGAGTTTCCGTCTGGGCTTCTGATCCGGGTGAAAGATATTCGAATCTTTTTTCGGTGATTGCAAATCTGAATTCAGATGCAGATCCGGCAAGGATGGAAGCTCTGGTTTGGGAAGAAATTGAAAAGCTGAAAAATGGTGAAATTACTGAAGAAGAAATTCAGAAAGCAAAGAACAAGGTCACAGCAGATTTTCTTCGTGATGTGGACAGTAATGCAAGTTTGGCAGACGGTCTTACTTATTATGAGCTGATCGGAGGGAACTGGGAGGAAATGTTTCTTGTATATGACAGATTCAACAATGTCAAAAAAGAAGATATACAAAGGATCGCAAAAAAATACCTGGTCAAAGAAAATATGACAGTAGGATTTCTGGATGCAAGAGGTGCAAAATGAAACATTTTATCATTATTTTAATATTGCTGGCAGGAGCCGCTCTTTTTTCAGCGCCTGGAGATTTCGTAAAGGACGTTCCTATCCGTGAGCTGAAGTTTGAAATTCCTGAAGTCAAAAGGGAAAAACTTAAGGAAGGTCTGGACTATTACGGAAAGGTGACTGAAGAATTTCCAATTGCCTATCTGGAAGTGCATATCTATGGAGGAGAATCCGCAACCGGAAATCTTCCGAATGAAACGTCTGCTCTTTTCTGTGATGTTTTCAGTATGGGCGGATCGAAATCACTGCCCGATGAACAGCTTGTGGCAAAAATAGAAGCTATGGGAGCGCATCTTTCCTGCTCCTCGGAATACGAAAAGATTATTCTTTCTGTTTCCTATCTGACTAGGGATCAGGAGACTGTGATGAATCTGATGGAAGACCTTTGGAAGAATCCCGCTTTTTCAGACAACGCACTTCTCAGCGGCAAGAAGAAAATGAAGGAAGCAATCAAAAGAAGAAATGAAAAGACCGATTCACTTGGATTCAGAAAAGCAAGAGAATGGGTTTTCAGGAGTTTCAAAAAAGGGACAGTGCCTCAGTCTGAAAGTGTAGACAGAATCAGTCGGGATACTCTGAAAAGCTTCTTTGAAAATTCAGTCAAAAAAAACAAGAAAGCAATTATTGCGAGCGGCAGATTTGATCAGGATAAACTGAAAGCATGGATTAATAATTTATTCACTGAAAATGCAAATGTATCAGCTGTTCCTTCTGAATCTTCTTCAGAAGATGTGCTCCCTTCGGAAATAACTTTAAAGAAACTGAAAGAGGATTTTGCAGCTGATTCCAAAAGTATTCTTCTTGTGCAGAAAGATGTGAATCAGTCTTTTCTTCTGAAAATCGGTGTTGCACCGGAACACAGTCATCCGGATTTTTTCCCGATCCAGCTCTTGAATTTTATTCTTGGAGACGGATTCAACAGTTATCTGATGACGGAAATCAGAGTCAAGAGGGGACTTGCCTATTCAGCTCACAGCAGACCGCTTTTTGAAAAAGATTATGGCCTTCTTTACTTTTACACGGCAACCAAGAATGAAACACTTGGTGAAACGAAGAAGATTATGGAGGGAATTCTGACTGATGAGGTCTATTCAAAGATTACAGAAGAAGAACTTCAGACTGCAAAGAATTCGATTATCAGTCAGTTTGTTTTTCTTTTTACTAATCAGAGAGTCATCTTGGAAAATCAGCTTAGCTTTGATGAAGATAATATGCCAGCAGATTATCTAAAAAATTACAGAAAAAGAATGCAGGCAGTCACTTTGGATGATATCAGAAGAGTCGGAAAAAAATACTTCCTGGGAGAGAATATGAAAACGGTGATTGTGACCAATCAGGCTACAGCTGAGAAAGTCCTTCCAAATATAAAGCCGATTGCTCCGGAAGACAAAGTGAAATAGCTTTAGATTTGTCGGCAAATCGGAAAAGTTGTCATCCGTACTAGCATTGGGTGATCTTGTATAGTTCACCCACAGAGTGTGCTGTCATTTCGACGACCGAAGGAAGGAGAAATCTTAAAGCATTCTGAGAAGGGAGAATTTCCTTCCAAAAGTAAAATAAATGATGGTAAATGCATTAAGACACAGATTCCTCGGTCGCTGCTTTTTAATTAACGAATCAGTCAACTCTTGCTGCTTCGAAATTACAGCAAGAGGGCAGCGCGCCGCACAGTTAGATTTGGGATTAACTTTCAATTTTCGAGATATGATAGTATATTTATTTGTACAGGGGAATTAAAGAAAATTATGATCAACGAATCGGATTATTATATATCTGAAGAAAATCAGACCAGTACGTTCACAGTTATAATTAATTCTTTAATGGTCATCTCGGATTTTGTTCTATTTACTTTTTTGTCGCTGTTTTCCATCGTCTATCTTCCGGATGTCACTTCAAATCTTCGGAGATCGGTTTTTATAAATGAGGAATCAGTTCTATTTTCAGGGATAATGACTGCTTTTTTATATTTTTCCATAGTGATATTTTTATTCTTTTTCTATAAAAAAGTCTTTGGAAGTATTTTATTATCTAATAGTTTTACTAAATATTTTTACATAAAATATTTATCCATTTATTACAGAAGCACCAATGCATATGAATTCATAAATTCATACAATTTTATGAAGAAATTAAACACTGTCATACTAATCTCTTCCTTTCTGTTTTCCATCATTGGTTTTTCCTCATACAGCTCAATGGATTCTTTGGGAATGAATCATTATTTTTTAAACATTAAATATTCCGAGGTACCCTGGAAAAATATCCAAAGTATGGAATACAAGCTGATTTTATGGTATGACCAGAGAACTTCAAGACAGAAACTTCGAGAAAAATTCCTGGTAAAAGGAACCTTTGGAGAATTGGATATTTCGGATTTCAATGACAACCGTAAATATTCTGAATTTATCCTAACTGCTAAAAAATATGGGAAGGTAAAATTCAGTTCCGATAATCCAAATGATCCGCAAATTAGAAATTTTTTGAACAATTACAAAAAGGATGAAAAGGATAGAATCTTTAAAATATACAATAAGATTCAAAAAAGCAAGTAAGACTCATCCGCTGAATTAAACACCAACCTCGATCTATTTGAGTATTTTCGACTCTATCTGAAATTAAACTTGAGTATTTTCGACTCTATCTGAAATTAGTCTTGAGTATTTTCGACTCTACTGGAAATTACAATGAAGAGAGACATAATTCCTACAATTCTGAAGGACTTGGAAGAGAAAATGGTATTCCTGTCCGGTCCCAGACAGGTCGGTAAAACAACTTTGACATACCAAATCTTGGGAGCAAAAACCGACAATCACCCAGCTTACTTGAACTGGGATTTTCCCAAAGTTCGTGTCCCTTTAATGAACGGGGAAATTCCGGCTGATCAAAGACTGATTGTTTTGGATGAAATTCATAAGTACCACGACTGGAGAAATCTGGTAAAAGGTCTTTACGATCAGTACAAAACCTCTATTAAGTTCCTGGTTACAGGTTCTGCGAGATTGGACTACTACCGAAGAGGAGGGGACTCCATTCAAGGAAGATACCATTTTCACAGACTTCATCCTTTCAGTCTCACAGAAGCATTTTCAAATCCTTCGAAATCAGATCTGGAACTTCTGCTGAAATTCGGAGGATTTCCTGAGCCTTTGTTTAAGGGTGATGATACTTTTTACAGGCGCTGGCAGCTGGAACGGCAGAAACTCGTATTGATGGAAGATATGATCAGTTTGGAAAAAGTCAGAGAAGTATCAAAGGTTGAACTTCTATACTCTGTATTGCCTGAAAAAGTAGGCTCACCGCTTTCAGTCAATTCAATGAGAGAGGATCTTTCAGTCGCACACGAAACGGTAGAACACTGGCTTCAGATATTTGAAAATCTGTATGTTATTTTCAGAATCCCTCCAATGAATTCCTCAAAAATCAGGTCAGTAAAAAAAGAAAAGAAAATGTATTTTTGGGACTGGTCGCTCTGCAGGGAGGAAGGTGCTCGATTTGAAAATCTGACTGCATCCCATCTGTTAAGATATTGTAATTATAGAGAGGATACTTTTGGATACAAAATGGATTTAGGATACATTCGAAATTCTGACGGAAAAGAAATTGATTTTGTTGTTATAGAAGACGGCAACCCAAAATTTGCCGTCGAATGCAAACTCTCTGAAAAAGAAATAAGTCCACAGATAAAATATTTCTCAGAAAGACTGGATATTCCTCAGTTTTATCAGGTTCATCTGGGAGATGCTGATTATGAAAATTCCAAATTCAGGACAAGAGTCATTCCATTCATTAAGCTTGCACAGCTTCTTCAGGAATGGAGTGCTTTTCTTAAATAGCGGATATCGTTTTCAAAGGCAGATCTGCATTCTGGAATGGAAGTAATGGAAATATATCCATGAATGAGACTGTCATAGACCTCATAGTCAGTCTTTATACCTGCGTTTTCCAGTTTTTTAACCAGTGCGATATCTTCATCATAGAGAGGGTCAAATCCCGCAATAGAAACGTATACAGAGGAAACTCCGGAAAAATCCTCTGCCAGTACAGGTGATGCTTCAAATCTGAATCTGTCAAAATCATTCGGAAGATATGTATCTCTGAACATATCGAGCATCCCTTTTGTGAGACCAAGCCCTTTGCCGTATCTTTTTACTGAATCTCTCTGTTTGGAGAAATCTGTTCCAGGATATATAAGCCAGCTATAATATGGTTTCTTTATTTTTTCCTTCAGTGAAATAGTTACTGCCATCGCAAGACTTCCGCCGGCACTGTCTCCGCCGACAGAAGTTCTTTTTGGATTTCCGGAATATTTCTCGATGTTATCCAGTGTCCAGGAAAAAGCTGCAGCTGCATCTTCAAAAGCAGAGGGAAATGTATGTTCAGGGGCAAGTCTATATTCAGGCGAAACAACAATGCAGTCTGCAGCTTCTGAAATTTTCCTGCAAACCTGATCGTGAGATTTGATGCTTCCCAGAACAAATCCGCCGCCATGATAATAGACCAGTACGGGTTTTACATTTTTTCCATCTTTAGGAATGTAAACTCTGGCCTTCATTCTGCTGTCACCTTTCAGTATTACAATGTCTTCTGTCCTGACTGCATAGGATCTTTTTTGAAATGTGATTTCTGAAAGAAGTTCCAGCAAGGCTCTGGATTGATCCACAGGAAGTGTCTCGAATCCGGGAAGTTTATCCACAGCAGAAACAAGCAGCTGAAGAGACGGGTTCAGTTTTTTATTGTCAAATTCAATCTGAGGTTTTCCTGAAAGCAGCAGGAGCAGATTGTTCGGCAGATTTAAAATAAAATCGGTGCCGATATTCATCAGTTCATTAATCATTTTTTGCTCAGCCTAAATGCGGATATATCAAAAGTTTTGCCAGTGGTTTAAACCCCTAAAACTGGAAACAGAAAAGGAGGGTTCAGGGGATACCCAATATGGTCAATCGCAGGACATACAGTGCAGAATACAAGAACAAACTGAGAGCCAAGATGGTAGGCGGCATATCAATTGCCGAGATAAACCAAAGAAAAAACTGATTTCGCGACACTGAAGAGATGGAAAGAAGATTATCTTAACGGTTCAGGACAAGGAGCCTTAAGTTCCCTATGCTTTTTCAAGAGAAGACGTATGAAGCAACGGTTCAGTATTTTATATGGGAAAGGAATGGGGGTATGAACGTCATTCCTCAGGGAATGGACTGGAACTTTGCCAAAAGAGAGAAGAGGGCTCCAAGGTGGCTGGACTGAACTTGCTGACATAAAGGACAGCACCGGTTAAAAACTCATTCTCGTAATTTCCTTAGTAATCAAGGCAACATTGTTCATTGCAACAGGTATCTCGGAGTCAATCTCTGCGATCCTAGTCTCTGTTTTCATCAGTTCCTGTATGAACTTCTGTCTGTATTCCTGCTCATCTGCCTTCTTGAATGTTTCGATATTTTTTCGAATATCATTCTGCCTTTTGGAAATCCCTTCTTTTTCCTTTTTGAGATCCTCGATTTTCAGCTTAAGCCCGTCTATCTCCGAATACTTTTCGGCTATTTTCAGAAGGACTTCTTTTGCTTTTTCACTCGGTTTCGCAAAATTAAAAAACAGTCTGACTGTATCTGCAGGGAAATTGAATATGTCAATTTTTTCCTGTGATTCCTGTCTCTCTATAATCTTCAGAACTTTCTCGGAGCCTGCTGGAATATCAACTTTAAATCTGTAATATTCAGGTGTTGTTTCATCCGGAGTTTTCGGTTCTATCAGACTCAGATTCATTCCGCTTCTCTGATATTCAATGAATACAGTCTTGGGCTTTGAGTCCTTGTTTTCCACAGTGTATTCTGAGTTATAAGTATAATATATCTCTTTTGTGATATATCTGTCTTACAGATTCATTGCAGTCTCCGTTTTTTCCGTCACATTCTTTCTTGTGACCCTGACAGACATATCAATTGCATAGGCAATCATAACCTCAGCATCCTTGGGAGTAAAATCCAAAATACCTTCACCGGAATATCCGTCCTCGTCAAGGATCAGTATCGGGCCTTTTTCGAGAGTCAGACCGGTTGTATTTTTCATACGGATGACGGCAGACGGATGATTTCTATATTTATTTTCATTATAAATATATTCTTTTCTGAATTCAGGACTGCCTGACAGGATCGGAACCATTGCAGACTTGCCTCTTTCTACAGAAACAGGGTTTGATACCGTATACTGAAATGCTTCATCTCTTTCTCTGGATTCAGTACTGACTTCAAGGGCATTGCTGATGGAATCCAGACTGACACCGCTGAAATCATCCGATGATCCGCCTTCTTCCATCTCCATAAAATCGACATCATCGTCTTCTGCTCCGTGGAGCGGGGCATCTATCTCTTCCTGTGAAACTGCTCTGCTTTTTTTCATCGGCGGTGAGAAAGTGATCGGTGCCGGAACATTTCTTTCTTCTTCACGTACGTGCGGTCTGCCGGGAGTAAAGGAATTGTACAGTTCATACACAAAACTGATCGGCATTCCTGTAATGAATGAAAGCTTGACCTGATTCAAATCCTCTTCGAGCGAATTGTGAAAAATAGACCAGCCTTGAAGAAGTGCCTTGTTTTCCTTTGCCGCAACAAATCTGTAATTGACTGTCCATAGAGGGGCAGGTGCAATATACGAAACTTCCAGATCATGAGCAGATTTAGTGAGTCGAACCGTGATATTACAGTGTGTTTCCTGTGCTCCCGAAACATTCAGAAAATACTCCAGATCCGATGCAGAAGATGTGTCCAGAATTTCCAATTCTACAATTTCTCCCATCTGAACAATTCCTATCTTTCTGCTCCCTTCCTGAATAAGTGAAATTCTCGTGGTATCCCAATGTTCTTCTTCTTTTGTTTCATCAGATCCCATCAGTATACCAGAAAGAGTTCTGCTGTTCTGAAGATGCAGTCTGACTTTCTTTCCGCGCAGACTCTGAAGCAGATGAAGAAGACTTGCACCTTCTTCCAGAATGACTGAGGTATTTTTCAGTTTGTCTTCTTTGGTTTCAGATGTATCAAAATCGACACCCAGAACTTTGCCCTGCCCGTGTTCAATTACGGTAAAACTTTTGAGGATATCATCCATAATTTCTTTTCTGAATTTCAGTCTGATCTCTTCATTTTCAAACTTGGCTCTGCGGGAAAAAAAGCCGATCCCGTGTTTATAGACTGCGATAGAACGAATTGGAAATTCTGACATATTATGTATTCCTTTCTTCAGGAAAGATTTGAATGATTATCTGTAGGATTAGAGCAGCAAGGTTTTTTCTGTCAAGCAGATTTCCCGTTTAATGCCTTTTTGCAAGCTCTACCATATCACGTACTTCCAATACCTGTTTTTCATAACCATACAGTACAGAGTAGATCATAGAAAGAGCCACCTCTCTCATTGTAGATACAAAACCTGGAAAAAGTCTTCGTGCTGCAGGGTAGAGCCAGCCGAGGTACTTATAGGCACTCTGTACGTTATTCTGACCTTCTGATGGATTCATAAAACCTGGTCTAAAGCAATATACATTTTTGAACGGAAGTTTCATCAGATCGTTTTCGGCTTTCCCTTTCACTCTAGCCCACATTGTTGTGCTTTTTTCGGTGCTGTCTGTTCCTGAACCCGAAATAAAACAGAAAGTCATCGAGCTGTTTTTTTCAAGAAGGGTTTTCGCAAAATCAACAGCTAATGTTCTTGTGATCTTTGCGTATTCCTCTTCCGATTTTCCTACTGATGTTGTGCCGAGGCAGAAAAAACAGGCATTGTATCCAGTCAGCTGATCTGCAAGAGGGCTTATATCATACATATTCGAATGTACAATTTCTTTCAGTTTAGGATGTACGCGACCGCAAGGTTTTCTTCCAATGACAAGTACTTCCGTCACATTTGAATTGCTCAGGCATTCCAGAAGTAATCCGTCACCGACCATTCCCGTCGCACCAGTAATGACTGCTTTTATTGAACTGTTGTCTGTTGCCATATATCCTTATTATTGCTTTAAATCGCTCATCGATTTTGCTGTTTCTGATAAACTTCAATTTATGAAAATAATTACAGGCAGTCAAGAAACTTTAGCTTATAACTGTTTTCAGAAAATGGGGATTTAGGCAGCTTCATTTTTACCGAGCAAGCTTCCAGGACAGGCAGCCATCTTCAGATAGTTGGCAGCCATCTTCAGATAGTTTGGCGAAGGGCAATTGCCCCTTTAAGCCGTGCGCCCGTTATGGACTTTCCCCCTTTCCGGGGCTGTGTAAAAGCTCAGATTTATTGAGAGTTCAAAATAAATAAGAGATTTGGGTTAATAGCAAAGCGAAATCAGTGTTCTGCTAACCCCGCGTCACTTCGACAACGGCTCAGTGCAAGTTCCGCGTGAACCCAATTTTTTATGCTTTTACACCGTCCCTAAAAAAACAGTTACAAAGTCTTTAATGATTAAATAATGGACTTCAAATGTTGAAAAGTTTCATTTCCAATTTCGGAGTTTATATATGAAGATTCTTTTTATCCTGTCTTTTTTGATCAGCTGCACAAGCGCTGAGCTGATTCGTTTCAGAGATACGCCCTCGTCCGGCTACGTCGTACACAATGTCAGAATATTCTCAGGAAGAGCAGACAGACCGGTGCAGCAGAATATGGATGTGCATATTCAGAACGGAGTCATTCAGAAAATTTCAAAAACTCCTCTGCAGATTTCAGATGCGAGAGAAATTGACGGGAAAGGAAAAGTTCTTCTTCCCGGACTGATTGATTTTCATACTCATATTACCGCAGGAATGTTTATTCCCTGGAAGGCTGCTCTTCTTCCAACACAGGACTTCAACTTGGAAGCAGCTGTATTCAGCGGGATCACAACGATTGTAGATATGAGCGGAAAGGACGTTTCCTATATGAACGTCTTAAAAAAAAATCTGGAAACAGGAAAACAGAACGGACCTCATTTATATCACGCCGGAATCGGATTTACTGCAAAAGGGGGTCATCCTGTACGTTATCTGGATGTTGTGAGAGATAAAATATTTTTTCTTCTTCATCCCTTCATTCCCAAAATTGCAATTGAAATGGAAGAGAATACTCAGGACTTTTCCGCCTTGGAAAAACATCTCGCAGGAAAACCTGATTTTACAAAAGTTTATGTAGATAAGATTCCGGAAACAGCCAATCTGATTTCAGATGACCTTCTGAAGAAAATCACTGAAAAATCTCATTTGGCAGGAGTGCCGGTCGTGCTTCATATCGGAAACAATGCAAACCTTGCATCACTTATCAGTTCGGGTGCTGACGGAGCTGTTCATTCTGTATATAAGGAAAAAATTGACCCTGTCCTTGTGAAAAAACTCGCATCATCCGGAATATATGTAGTGCCTACTATAGTTGTTTGGGATAATTTTGACAAATTCAAGAATAAGCAGAGTTATGCTCATTACACTCAGCTGGAAACAGCAACAACCTATCCAGACAGACTGGAAGCACTGAAGAATCCAAAGCCGGAAAAGAACAAAAAGCAGGACTGGGAAGAATCTGACAGAAGAGTTTCGGAAAATATCCCGACTCTTTTTGATAATGTAAGAATCATGAAAAAAGCAGGTGTAAAAATTGTTGCAGGGAGCGATTCTCCGAATTACGGAATTTCCATTGGAGGATCTCTTCACGTTGAACTGCAGAATCTGGTGAAGGCAGGTTTCACGCCTGCTGAAGCAATTCAGGCTGCGACTTACACTCCCGCTTCCATATTAGACAAGAATTTGAGTTTCGGAACAGTAGAGGAGGGGAAAAGAGCAGACCTTCTGCTTGTAGAGGGTGATCCTCTAAAAAACATAAAGGATACGGAAAATATTGCAGAGGTTTTTGTGAATGGAAAGCGAATCGAAAGGTTCGGAAGAAAAGAGTAATCAGCTGATTCCAGTCTCTTTCATCTGTTTGAATGATGAAAGAGACTTAATGATAAAATCTTCAATTTTCTTTCTTTTTTTTGCAGAGTCCCTGTCGGATCGGCCAGTCAGCTGCTTTAATATCAGTATGTTTTGCTTGAGCTTCAGTTCCGTCAGAAGTTCAATATTTTCGAGATCTTCTGCAAGAAGATCTGAAAGAATCTGTATGGACTCCGTATCCGGAACTGATCGGATTTTCTTTAGAATCAGAAGATATTTTTGAAGATCCTTCTCCTGATTCTGATAAAAATTTTCCAGAAGGCCGATGTATCTTTCATACTCATAAAAATTTCTTCTGTCAGGTTTTTCAATCTTCTGATCGGACATTTTCTTTTTATAATATTTTATATATATAGATTCATGATAGCTCTTCAGTTCAGATTCCCTTTTTTCCAGCTCAAGCAGTCTGACCTCAGTCTCAACTTCAGAATAAATTTTCTTGAGCTGAATTCCTGCCGAAAGAATTTTTTCAGGTTTGAGCAGATCCATTCTCAATTTTTGAAAGTCCTGAAGAAGTTTGATTACATCATTGCTGTTCATTTCTGCTTCTCCTTTTCATTCTCTGAGGATCAATGATAAAATCTACAATGAGATCAATTTCTTTTCTGGAATCGGAAGTGATGGAGAGGTCAACAATCGGTCTGTGAGATTCAATTGCAGAGGATACTGTTACCGAACGTTTCAGGCCTGTATAAAAAAGCCCTGTATTCTTGCGATTGAGTATATTTGATGATGAATTCTGTTTTCTGATTTTCTCCATAATGTCTTCGTTTACCTGCTCAATAAATTTTCTGTAATCCTTTGAGGTATCATTGTAGAGAGTAGGAATGAATGCCTGCACTGAAAGATCCTGTCTTTCTGAGTTTTCTGAAATATTCGAAAGAAGTTCATTCAACCCTACAGTAGACATATAATCAGGAATATAAGGTATGATCAGATGCTGAGAAGCTTCAATTGCATTTTTTGTCAGCGGTGAAAAATTTGGAGGACAGTCTATGATGATGTAATCATAGTCATCTGCAAAGGCAGTGGTAATTTTTTTGAGCTGGCCGTATTTTTCAAACCTTCTGTTCAGTGTATGAACGGAAATCAGGTCTTCTGATATTTCATTCAGCTTCGGAATTGCAGAAAGAAGATGAAGATTCGGCCAGGTCATTTTTGCTTCTCTGAATTCTTCTTTCCCGTCCGACCTCCTGTACTGAATTTTATTGAAAACAGGATTCGGGGTGTCTTCTTTTTCTTTAATGATAAAATCATTATAAGAAAATATCTCTCCGCCGTTTACCATAGCGTCCATCAGTCTGTAAAGATTGGGAGAATTTACGAGTTTAGTGTAAATTTCCTTTCTCCAGTAGTCTTCACCCAGCATATAAATGGAAGCATTTGACTGAGGATCTGCATCAATCAAAAGAACTCTGAATGCGATGCCTTCCGGTCTTGGATAATTTGCAAGACCAGCCGCAATATTTACAGCAAGGGTAGTTTTTCCTACCCCGCCTTTCAAATTTACGAGAGAATATATTTTTGCCATCTTAACCCTGCTTCAGTTTTGGGCGGGTCTTCTGCAATCAGCGTTCACGTCTTTCGAAATTTCTTTTCTGAGCAAGTACGAACAGATATGTCTTATAGAAAATTTCTTTACTCATCGCCTTGATTGCAATTCCATACCCTGCAGGTTTTTCGAATTTCTCTGCCTGGTTTTCCCAGCTTACTTTTCCAACTCCGCGAAAATTGATGCCTTTAAGAACCATATCAAATTTGACTCTGCTGTCTACTGCCAACGTTTCTTTGGTGGCAAGATAAAATCCTCCATCTGAAATGTTCACTACATCGGCAGTGAATTTTTTGCCATCCTGTTCGATATCTGCGGCAGCCTTAAACACATCAAATCTTGGAACAAGTTTTGTGGAAAGATACTTATCGAGCTGTTTGTAATTTGAGTCTCCTCTTCTGAGTTTGAACTTGAATCCGAAATTACCGTCCACTTCACGAACATTCTCTGCTTCAACTGTCCAAGGGGAATCCAGCTCCAAAGTCAAAGTCACTTTTTCATCCATTGCAATCTTTTCTTCTGTTTTGGCAAGACAGCCTGTCGGACTGATATCCATAGTGACTAACGGAATTTTTTGGCCGGAAGAAAGAGTGACTGAACCGTTCAAAGGGATTTCAATTCTCCATTTGTTTCTGAAACCGCGAGGCAGAAGAGTCAGATAGGGTGTAGATATTTCCTGATTCAGAAAATAAAGGATAATGAAAAATGGAAGGAGGGTTACAAGGAGATTCTGTATAAAACTTTCTGTGAATCCGAATTTCACCAGCAGAAATACTCCATGTCCAATCAAGATGGAGAAAAATGCAAGGAAGAGGAAATACCCCCATCTTTTTACTCCCAAAATGCCGAAACCGACGACAATGCTCACTATATTCAGTGAAATACTGACATAATCAAATCTGGATGAAATGTCACTGATTCTCTGACTGAAACCTCTGATGTTTACTGCATTTGGATCAGCAAAACTCAGCTCTGCTGTGGCAATAAAACTTATGCAGGGAATCAGAAGAAAAAAGATGCCTATTGCTTTTATTGGAATAGGTAAATAGGAAAATTGAACCGGAAATATTTTATTCAGCACTTTATGCCCTCTCTCGATCAGAAAAAATAGTTTTTTATAAGTAAAAAAAGTGGCAAGCTTTTTCGAATTTTCAGTTCTGATTTTTTACTGCAAACCTTTCACGTTCCCGATAATAAAGAAAGCGGGTACATTTCATAGGTGGTATCCCCATAAAAAGAATTGTTCAAACTGCGCTGTACTGTGTTTTTTTCAGGAAGCAGGCTTTTGCAGTTGAGGACACGATTCTTGAGGGAATTTAGGGAAGCGAGACAGTATGGAATCAATAAACAATCTAGTAATTGGTAAGAACAGTTTAAAAACCAGGCTGATTATAGCCTTGCTGAGTATAAATCTTCTTATATTGCTCTATGGTGGAATTTCCATTTATCTCGTAAATGAACTTTATGCACAGGCTAAAATTACGACTTCACAGACCCTTCCCTTAGTCCAGCAGACAAATGAATTCAATCAGGAACTGTCCAGGTTTCGCAGAAATCTCTCCCGGGCAACTTTAGCTGCGGATCAAAATGAGCAGAGTGCCGTCAAATTGAAGCTCACAGAAGGCAGACAGAAAATTCTGCAGATCAGTAAGAATTTGGAGCAGTTTGCGAATACGGATGGCGAAAAAGCTTCTCTTAAAGAAATGGAAAAGGCCGTAAATTCATTCTTTGAAGAGACCGAGGATATGATCCGGATTTCCAATTCCAGTTTTGACCCTACTTTAAAAATGAAACTGACTTCAAGTTCTCTTTCCAAATTTGAAGAGCTGATGATGCGTCTTCATACAATTGAGGAAGAATTTGGAAAAAACAGTCTGAAGGCATCCGAAAATCTTACAGTTCTGTTTGCTTCAAATCAAAGTGTGACTGGAGTGACTTTGTTTTTAATAACAGTATTTCTTGTAATATTGAGCATAAGAACTCTGACTACAATACTGCGCCCTATCAATCAATCCATTGATTTAGTCACTGATTATTCTAAGGGGAATTTTACAGCTGAAATTCCAGATGAAAAAACGCTGGAATATGGAAAGATTTTCACTGCATTCGGCAATATGGCGGCTAAGCTAAGTGACGTAATTCGGAATATCAGAAAAGTATCTGCCGGAATCTTGAAATCGTCCGGTTCCCTAGTCAGCAGATCTGACACGCTTTCCGGTCTTTCACAGGAAATGGCAGCTTCTTCCGAGGAGTCGTCAGCGTCTATTGAAGAACTCTCTACTTCCCTCGAAAATGTAGGGAAAAGCATCACTTCTCAAACCAAAAATATGTATGAGATCGAATCAAATATCAACAGTTTTACTGAATCGATTGATGAAATCAAAAAATCATCCGAAAGACTTGCAATGATCAGCAACGAGGCGGCCAAAAGGGCATCCGGCGGGGAAAGTACAATTCGTGAAACCAGCACCGCAATGGATAAAATAAAGACAAGTTCTTCCAAAATTACTGAGATCGTAGGCTTGATTTCCAATATTTCTTCACAGACTAATCTTCTTTCATTAAATGCCGCAATTGAAGCAGCTAGAGCAGGTGAAGCTGGACGAGGTTTTGCTGTGGTCGCTGATAATATTTCAAAACTCGCAGACAGAACTGTGCATGGAGTTAAGGAAATTCAGACACTGATTGCGGATACTGATGCGGCAATTAAAGACGGTTTTATTAAGGTGGAAGAGGTTTCTGTCATTCTCAGAAGTATTATCAACAGCGTAAACAATGTAAACAATTCCGTGAATTCTGTTCTGTCTGCAGTGAATGATCAGGTGGAAAACATCACTTCAATCGCAGACAATGTTCGCAAGGCCACAAATTTCTCCAAAGAAATTGAAACTGCCTCTCTTGAACAGAAAAATGCAGTCAAGGAAATTAATCAGGGAGTAGCCAACATTTCCGATATTGCGCAGACAATTTCTATAGAATCTCATCAGTTGAGAGAGATTGCAGGAAACTTCAATTCACTGTCCGAAGAACTGAAAGAAAATGTGGATTATTTTAAAGTGAAGTAGAAATTCTTTCTGCTGTGCGGGACATTTCAAACTGCTTTGCAAGTAATTTCTGACGGTGGTGAATTTGCAGATTCTGGAACAATTAATACTGCTTTCTGATCTTCCTGAAGTACTTTCCGTTCCGTCTCTGGATGATGAATGGATTCCTGCAAGTGAAAAAGGTTTTTTTATCAGACGAAACAGATATCTGGGGATTTTAAGTTACGGAATCACAAAAAAGAACAAAATTCATAAGATAAATTTCTGGAACAGCGCATACAGATTTTATCTCTCACGGGCACTGCCTGAAAAAATTGCCAGTCCGGAAATTCAGGCTGAAATCAATCGTCTGGAAAACTCCCTTCTGGATGTAATGTTCAAAATTGCAGAAACCGACGAGGCACTGGAATTCCAGAAAGGAACATATAGAATAATTAAAAATAATCGATTTTATACATTCTATATTTCAGGAGATTGTCCTAAATTTTATCATACCTCCGATATGAACGGGATAGAGCTTGCAATGAGAGAAATTATGGATCTGATTTTCAAAAACAGACCTCTGAATATTCTTCCCTTGCCTGAAAAATTGAAAGAGCTGAGAGACAGCCTTTCCCTGAGTGCAGGAGCGGAAAATCTGGAAACGCAGACGGTCAATTCTTTCGCAGAAGCAGAAAATGCTGCAAATCAGTCCTCTGATCTTTCTCAGGAGAACAAAATAAAACCGGAAGATCAGAAAAAAGAACTTTCTGAGTCAGAAAGTAAAAGCAATGATATTTTAAATGAATTACATTACAGTCTAGGACAGGCTTTTCGGTCGCTTACGCAGGAACCTGAAAAAATTCGGGTTATGGACAGAGAAGAGTTTGAGGATATCTGCAGTCTTCATCGGAAATTTCTGTCCACGCTTCCCGAAAAAGCAGAAATCAAATGGGAAAGAACTGGCATTTTCTCTGAATCAGAAGTTCAGTATTTAAGTAAAAAATATCCCAACTATGATTTCTTGGGAAAATTCAATTATTTCATTTTTGAAAAATTCCGTTTTAAAAAATTAAATCTCAGGGTTTCAAATTTCAGCAGTTCAGAAATAAATCAGTGTACAATGGCAGATGTGAACCTAAGCTGTTCCATTTCAGTTTTCTCTTTCTGGAACAAAACTGAATTTGAATCGGTGAATTTTGAAAGGACGGATTTTTCTGAAAGCAGATTCATTCAGTGCCGTTTTCTGAACTGCAGTTTTCTTCTTTCTGATTTTGAGGATGCTTTTTTCAGTGAATGCAGTTTTCAAAACTGCACTTTCATTCAGACTAAACTGAAGAATTCGGAATTTAAAAACAGCAGATTTTCTGAATGCAGATTTTCCAGAGCCAGAATGATCCATTCTTCTTTTCAAAACTGCGATTTTGAAAACTCATCAGTAGATGAAGCCGTTCAGAAAGAATCTTCTTTTTCCGACTGCGCTTTTCGTTGACAGACAGAATAGACGGATGCTTTTTTGCATCAGGTGAGTGAATGAACAGTAAAAATGAAAATCCAGCTCCTCCGGTTCCTCCAAAATGGAAATGTTTTTCCTTTATTCGATGGAGACTGAAATATGATCCCGATTTTTCATTTCAGTTTGTGGGACTGCTTCTGCTCGGCCTAGCCGCCATACTTTACGCTTTTTACGTTCTCGCGAACGATATTTCGCTGAAATTTTACACCAAGACTCAAGCTGTCGTGCAGGGAAGGGACATTAAAGTAAATAAGCATACATTTTATTCCGGTAAAAATAAAAGCGAAAGTTATTCATATACACCTATATTAAAATATACCTATTATGTTTCCGGGAATATGTTCACCGCATCCTCATCCGTTCTGGAAAGAACAGGCAATGTCGGAAAGAAAGCAGACGCAGAAAAAATACTGGAAAATTATCCGGACAGAAAGGAGATTGAATGTTATTATGATCCTGATTCACCGGAAAAATCAGTCTTGAATACCGAGATTCCCTTGGGATCATTTTTTGGATTTTTATTTATGGGAGCAGCCTTTTTTGTTCCGGGGCTGATATTTGTATTTGTGATATGAGTTATATGCATTTTATTTTCCAGAAAGAAAAGTCGGATGATCTGATCGGAAAAATCGGAAATATTCTCGAATCCATGTACAGTCAGGATTCAAAAAACAAAGCAGAAGTCATTGCATCAAAGGACAGAGTCAGTCTTAAATTTGCTGACTATCAGTTTACTTATACTTACATTGGAGAAGACTGGGTACAGGAAGAATCAAAGGACATCGCAGATACATTCGGAAAGAACAGAAAAGATCAGTCCATTATCCGGGATTCTACAAGCAGGATCGAATTTTATGGAGATGATGATTTTGATATGAATTATTTCAATGATTATCTTCTGATGCTGGAGAGAATTCAAAGAGAACTGCCTGTGATTATCTTCGATACAGAAAACGGCCAATTTTTCGACGAAATATGATTTACTTTACACTTGACTGCAGAATCAGCTGAAAATCATTATGTACAAGTGCTGATCAGAAAAGCTTTAGTCCTCTGTGCTGCCTTTGTTTTACACTGCGGCTGTCTCACCGAAATACATCATCAGATAACTCATTGCAAGTTCTTTTCCGTCTATCTCGGGATGTTTTTCCTCCACCTTGTGTCCAAGACTCTGGAGCAGTGCTACTGCATCATTTAAAGATGATATATTATCAT
>JBPOJG010000009.1:0-4169 GCA_052033835.1 Spirochaetota bacterium | reverse complement strand
TATTCTTTCGTTCAGTCACAGGACTTGCTATCGTGGGGATGGCTCGGGGACATTGCATTGAGTCTGCGGAAGGTGTGCTGTGGCACACTTCCTTGCCTCACTGCAACGTCGGCTGCGCTGTAACGTTAGGCGTCATCCTCGGCTAGAATCAGTTTGGAAGCCTTTCTGTTTTCAATTTTGAATTAAAAAAAAATTGGAGTTGGGACGAAGACGGATTCAGTTCTGCAGGATTTTAAAATATAGAAAAATGTAAAAAATATTTAAAGAAATAATTAAAAAAATGTTTCCTAGAGAAAGCGGTTGAATTGATTTCAGTTAATTTTTGAACGGAAGTTGAATTTTCTTAAAATCAGTTTCTGAGTCTGCTCCGGTTTTTGGGATTGACTTAAACGGCTTTTGTCAGTGTGACAATGTATAGTTTTAAATATTTATTTCCAGTATTCAAGAATTTTGAATTTTAGAGTCCTTTGTAATTATTTTTCCTTCGAGGATAAGTTTGTGTGAAATCGAAAGTGGTTGAAAAAGCTTTGGATTTTGTGAAAAGAAAGTGCAAAGTCAGATGAAACCGAGTTTTTATAAATTGTTTGAGATTTTGTATGTTTGTAGCAATCCCGGTTTATGAAGAATTAATTTGGGAATGGAATTAAATTTTTTTAGGAAATATTATGATCGGTAAAGGCTTCGATGAAGATTCTTCCGATTGGGAAAAGATATTGAATTTTCTGGATGCAAAAGTTGTTTTGATTTGGAAAGCGTGAAAAGAAGAAATTACGCTGAGTCATACAGCAGTCAGTCAAGAATGATTTTAAAGGAATTTATCGCACGGCGTTCAACACGAGCGCGAGCCGCATCGAACTTTCGCTGGACTGATGCGAAAGTTCTCGCCCCGAGCCGGCTGGTTCTGGGGGAGGGTCGGTTGTGTTTGAGTTGGGTGCACGCAAGTCCTGCGCCTTCGCTATGCTGCTTCAGAAAAATTTCCGTGAAGCGAAAATTTATTCTTTCGCTCAGTCACAGGACTTGCAAATTTAGGATTAGTTACATTGCAAAGAGTCTATGGATGTTCTGTGGCACACTTTCTTACCTCTCAGCAAAGTTGGCTGTGATGGACGTTAGTGGCATTAATGAAATCCAAGGAAGCAGATAATGAGAAAGAGTACAAAAAGGATAAATCCAACTAAAGCAACTGCTCCTGACGTTGCATTAGATTCTCCAATAATAAAAGAAAACTTACCATTTCCTTACGTTTATTATCCAAATCATTACGGAACATTTTTTTCATTCTCTGAAAGAAAAAATTCTGAATTATATTTATGCTCCTGCTCGTTAGATGCGATAGAAAATCATTTTTTACTTAGCGGCTTTGAATTTAATGGGAAATGGATTGACGAATTAATCACTACTAAACTTTCCCGGCATTTTACTTCTAATGTTATAAGCCTATCCTCTCTCAAAAAAAAAGGCATTGAAAAAGTATTCACTTTTAAGGAAAAGTTATGTCACCGATGCAACCTTGCTACTCCAACGTTGCGTTATTGTCATGAAATATATGGAGGAAATTTTAAACAGTATTATGGATGGTATATTAACATGAATAAATATAAATTTGGATTTCGAGAATACGAATTCATTGAAAATGTATGTCCATCCGAAATCAAAGTCTTTATTAGTGAGCAAAAAAAATACGAGATGAAATTTTCAAAATTTTGGAAAATGATACAACAGAAAATAGTAAACTAGCGTATGAAATGAATAAAAGTGTCAATAAATTACATACTAAAATTAATAAAATAGTAGAGAACAAAACCAGACAAGAGTTTGGTTACTTAAAAATCGGTGAGGGGAATATAAGTGAATCAATATTATTGAATATAATTAAAAATATTTATTCTGGACAAGAAATAATTGAACATCATCGACCATTTTGGTTAGATGGATTAGAATTAGACATATTTTTACCAAAGCTGAATTTAGGTTTTGAATATCAAGGGCAACAGCATTTTCATCCAATTAAACTCTGGGGAGGCGAGGAAGCATTAAAATTACAAAGAGAACGTGACCAAAAAAAAAGAATATTATGTAAAAATATGAAAATAAAGTTAATTGAGATAGATTATACCGAGCCATTGGAAATAAATTATATTAAAAATGAAATTTTAAACAGCGCCTAACAATAGATTAGCTGGCTTGGGCTCTTGCCACATTTTGGTTCAGTTATTAACTTTTCAAACAAAAGCGAAAATTCTCGCCCGGAGCCGACTAGTTTTGAGTAGTTTGATTGTGAGGGTTGTGCACACAAATCCCGCCACCACCCTCCCAGCAATTCCCCTTACTCCATTTCCTCCCTTTTTAACTTGTGCGAAACCAAAACTGATCCTAAATGGCTGTATCCGCTTAAATAACTGCAGGTTTACAAACAGGAAGTATCATATTATGCTCCTGTTATGAACAATACAAGCAGGAACATATAAGACTGTAAAAATATATACAGTATGCATGAATTTAATTCTCTTCCGGACAGTCCTGAAGAACTGAAGAGAATTATTCTTCAGCTTTCAGCCTCGAATGAAAGACAGAAGATGCAGATCAGCAGTCTTGAACGGATCATCCTTGATTTCAAAAGAGACAGATTCGGGAGAAGATCGGAAAAGACGGACAGGAATGACATTCTTTCCGGGAGGCTTTTCAATGAAGCCGAAGCAGGTCTGTCTGATCAGGAAAGTCTGTATGACGCTCACAGCGAGGCGGAGCATATGAAATCATATATGTGGGTGATGAGGGGCGGAAGCCCAATGTCATTAAGTTAGCGTGATCATAAAGCACTTTTGTAATTTTTAAATCCTCTGTGCTTTCCACGCGGTCGGGCAGCATTCATGTTTCGAGGGAACTGCCGGCCCGGGCGGGCAGGTTCCAGATTCATCAGGAAAAGTGCTTTCAGTTTCTTAAGAACACTTTCAGGCTCATTCGTCAGAAAGATTTTTACGACCTCATCCTTCAAAAATCCGAGAGACACATTCCTGTTCAAGGCATAATTCAGTTCTCTTCTTTCATTGATTTTTTCCAGCTCGGGTTCGCAGTCCTTCATAATAAGCGACTGAAGGTTTGCAGTAAACACAGTTGCATAAAAATCCTGCTGAATGGATTCGACTGTCTGTCCACTGAAGACTTCCAGCTGCATCAGATTCTTTAGAACACCGAAGTGAGTCTCTACGCCCCATCTCTTAAAGTACAGACCCTTGAAAATTTCATTCGGATACTTATCCATATCCGTAAGCGATGTGACAAGTATTTCGGTTTCGCCTGTATCGAGAATGACTCTGACAGCACGTGCCTGTATTTCAGTTTCCTTGACTGCATTGAAGCCGAGAGCCTGCAGACGCTTTACGGCACCTTTGTTCGGCCTGAATGTCAGGATTGAACTTTCACTGCCGGAAGCTGCAAATTCCTTGATTTCATTGGAGAAATTCAGAGGGTATCTGATTACAAAATGTTTCTTTTTAATTATATTGAGATACAGGAATGCAAAACCTGCATACCCCCTGTCGTATATCGTCAGCATATCGTCTTCCAGTCCGTCAAGGGCCTGAACCGCATGAAAGGATTCACTTTCCTTCATCGGACTTATCACGCTCCGGACAGCCATATGATTCAGAAGATCAAAATGAACATGCAGCCTTGCCATCGGAACTGAGCGGTTCTGATTCTTCTGTTCTCCGAAAAACTCGGCGACTTCCTTTTTGCCTTTCACGCATGCTGAAGAACCGTCGGTTCCGATCAGTCGAAAACCTTCCCATCTTTTTACGTTTTCCTCATTGTCCGTGTAGAATTCGTTCAAAAGAACAATACCCCACTCAATTAAAAATTTATGATCCAGATTCTTGCGGGACTGACTCAGTGCGCTCTTGCTGACCGTTTCATTGAAGTCATCCTCGCCGGGCACTCTGAAAAATTTTGCCAGCTCCAGAGAAAGGGATTTCTTCGGCAGACTGATCAGAAACAGAATCAGCTTTTTGAAGCCCAATTTCCGCTCTCTTGTAAATGCTTTTGCCGTTTTACTGAAAAGTTTTTTTTTGAGCCGTCGTTCAGAAACGCTGACAGGCTTTTTATTATGGATCCGCTCGTCTTCATAATACTACTGTCGTACGTTTTTCTCCTTAACTTAATGACATTGG
>JBPOJG010000350.1:0-2756 GCA_052033835.1 Spirochaetota bacterium | reverse complement strand
TATTCTTTCGTTCAGTCACAGGACTTGCTATCGTGGGGATGGCTCGGGGACATTGCATTGAGTCTGCGGAAGGTGTGCTGTGGCACACTTCCTTGCCTCACTGCAACGTCGGCTGCGCTGTAACGTTGACCGAAATTCATTGATATGACTCATTGTATAATTTACAGGAGCCAAAATAAATGTCAACAACGAACAGCAAGCTTATTCAGCATATTAATGCTAAAAATATTTCAGCGACATCTAAGAACAGTCAGGCTGCAGCTCAGGCAGCCAAGATAAGTGCTGAAGCATCTCTACTTAATGTTGAAGCAACTTTTCAGGTTTTGAGAGAGAATCTAAAGCAGACGGATATTCTAAACAAAAATCTTTATGTTGCGATCGAAAATAATGAAGCACTTAAGGAAATAAATGTTCAGCTTGAAGAAATTGGAAAAGGAATCGGCAAATTCGGACAAGCCCTAAAGGAGCAGACAAAACTGCATAAGGAACATTATGATGAGCTGAAAAAAGAAAAGGCATTGAAAGAAGTGCTTTACAATATAAAAAAATATTTCAAGTCACTGGAATCTCTTGATGATACGGCAGCCAAAGCCTATGGAGCGAAAACGCTTCTAAATTTTCTGAATGCTGGAGACTTAAAGACAAAAGATCTGTCCGACATAAAAGATAAAGAATATTATGATGAACAACTTGAGGCTGCGGAAAATTCACTGAAGAATCTGAGTGCGGAAACCAGAAAAGAATTGGAAGATTTTGAAAAACTGTATTCAAGCTATAATGGGCTGAAGGAAGCCGATCTCCGTAAGGAATTTCCGAAATATCAGAACTTGAATGAATATTATGAAGCAGACTACACGAAGATAGAGGATGGCAGACCTCAGATGCCGATGGAGATTAAAAAATTTGTTCCCTTAGACTGGAATGCGATAGAGGGTGTAATTGAAAATCAAAAGTTTGCAAGAATCACAGGGTATACTACAGTCGGGCTTTTTATTCTGATGATGGCTTTCTGCCGAGAAAAGTCATCACAGGAAATGATGGCCGGTATAACCTCCATTCCATTATGGGCTTGGATTTATTTCAGATACAAAATTACAACCTTCAAAACAGAAAATCTTGCAAAGTATCAGCGGAGTGATTATAAACATTTTATCAATATGCGGGATGAATATAATCAGCGTGTTCAGCGCTATGATGCTCAGGCAGAAGTGAAAAAGGGAGAAGCAGATACGGAGGTAGAAGTCCTGAATAAAAAAATAGAATTGGAAAATAATTCCGTAGTCGATTACAATAAGTCAATAGATGAAGAACTTGCTTCCACTGAAAAAAATCGAAGTGAGATTTTGGAATCAATGAAATCCAGCATAAATTCCTATCTGAACAGTCATCCGAAGATTCAGGAATTTCTGCCAAAGGTATAAGGGGGAAAGAATGAGACCAATTTTCACTGTTCATGCAGGCGAGTATTTAGTGGGTTCATATTTCGAAAAGAACTACAGAAACATCAATGTCTGGGTTCCTTCCAAGGATACTGGAACCGATATCCTTCTGTCAAGTGCTGACAATAAAAAAACTGTGTCGGTGCAGGTAAAATATTCAAAGGATTTTTTAGTTACGCATTTAGGAAGTTACTTTCATAAAAAGTTAAAATCCTTTGGGTGGTGGACACTGAAGCAAAGCAAAATCAAAGCTTCAAAGACTGATTACTGGATATTCGTGCTGCATAGCTTCAATGAAAAGAATATTGAGTATATTATCATCAAACCAGCTGACCTGCTCAAAATGCTAAACAAACTGCATGGGAATTCTGATAGAGTTCAAATGTATCTCTGGGTGACAAAAAAAGATAAATGCTGGGAGACACGAGGACTTAAACGGGATCAGCAGATACTTATAACGAATAACAGTTACAACGATGCAGTAAGGGACTTTTCTAATTACTTGAATGATTGGAATTCTATTACCAATTTATTGAAATAACTGTTGGGATTTTCCGACATGAACTTCGGTCAACAGGAGCGCGAGCCGCATCGAACTTTCGCTGGACTGATGCGAAAGTTCTCGCCCCGAGTCGGCTGGTTCTGGGAGGCGGGTTGGTTGTGTTTGAGTGGAGTGCACGCAAGTCCTGCGCCTTCGCTGCAGAAAAATTTTCATGAAGATGAAAATTTATTCTTTCGTTCAGTCACAGGACTTGCTATCGTGGGAATTGCTCGGGGACATTGCATTGAGTCTTCGGAAGGTGCGCTTGGGCGCACTTCCTTGCCTCCCTGCAACGTCGGCTGCGCTGTAACGTTAGGCGGTATTTTACTTTGCCAAAGATAAACAACCTTTTAATAAATAGGAGAAATAATATTTCATGAAAAATGAAAATACATTAAATATCTTAGATTGGATAAAAGACAATGTTATACATTTGCGTTCATTAGACCAAGATGATTCATTTAATGATTTGGAGCCGTTGAGGGATATAATAGGAAATGCAAAAGTTGTTGCTCTGGGAGAGAATTCTCATTTTATAAAAGAATTTTGTCAGATTCGTTTCCGAATATTAAGATTTCTTGTAGAAGAATGCGGTTTCAATGTTCACGCATTAGAATTCGGATTCACTGAGGGATTTGAAGTTAATAGCTGGATTCATAATCATGAAAGAAAAGAAGAAGAGTTAAAAACTTTACTTGGGCATTTTCCATATCCTCTACAAATTCATGAAACTCTTGGATGGATGAGAAACTATATTAAATCAAAAAGTAAACAAT
>JBPOJG010000158.1:0-12235 GCA_052033835.1 Spirochaetota bacterium | reverse complement strand
CGAGAAGATAATCTGTAATTTTTTCAAACAGAAAAAAACTTACATCGTCTCTCATTTCCATTATATCCAGAAAATCTCTCTCTGCTGCAAGCTTCAGAAAATAATGTTTCAGGCTGCTGTTCTGTTCGATGACCCTTCTGAAATTTCTCTCGAATTCGATGAGCACAGAATGATCCGATTTTTTTGAGAAGAAATATCTTTCGGTTTTTATATAGTCAGGATCAGCCATCCCTGCAGCAGTCATCGCCACAGTAGGAATCGGGATTTCCATCATCACTCTGTCAAAGAGTCTTTCGAACTGTCCTTCAATCCTCATAGGAGAAACTGTTCTTCTCTGTTTCAAGAAGAACTTGAAATTTTCATTTTCCAAAAGTTCAATGAAGAATTCTGAATTTTCTTTTCCGAACACTGCCTCGGCTGCATTGTACAATGCATCCTTCTGAGGACTCAGTCCCTTGAATTCATCCTTGATCCACTGTTTCAGCTCATCTGGGAGCTGATCTAGAAATTCCCTGGAGGCCATATTCAGCTCTGAAAGAGATTCTCAGTGATCAGTCTGGTATTGTATTTTGCATTGTCTGCAAAGAGCCGGAATGATCTGGCAATCAGATTGATGAGAGAATATGCTGTATTGTCTCTGAGTTTTTTATCTCTGTACTGTCCATAGCAGATCTGGTCTATGACGAGTCGGACGGCATAAGACTGCGCGAGATATCTTCCCATTCCCTTATCCATGAGATAAAGATAATGTTTGATTGCAGCGGATTCAATTCTTGTGGAAGCAGGATGAACCATCAGAAGTTCCAGGTCTTCTTTTTCATGCAGATCCGAGAGACCGATTTTTTTCAGTATGGAGGAACTTCCTGTCTCATTGAGTGAAGTGATGAGTTCTGTAAATCTGGAAAGCACTCTTGCGAACTCTTTTTCTGAATAGGCCTGAGTATTGAGTTCAGTGATGAGTTTCTGTCTGTCTGCTTCGGGAGAGATTTTTTTGTATATGCTCGATCTGTCATATACCTTGTAAACGATCTCCGGCTGAATATTTTCTTCAGCTCCTGTAAAGAAATTTCTCCATACAGATTTGTCTTTATTTATCTGCATTGTATAGAATTTATCATTATGAAATGCTCTTGTCTGAAGTTCTATTCCGAAGTCTTTTTCTGAGGGAAGTCTGCCTGTTTTCTTCAGTGAGCTGTAAGCCTTTAAAGTCGAGATATAGGCATTGAAATCCGGGTCCCATTTATGATAATGAAAATGAATGAATCTGTCTGCAACAGAATCTTCAAGATCGCGGGCGGCTATGCTCTGAGTCGGATTGTAGGAAATGACTCCCCAGAATCCGGGTTTTGCACTGATGACCATTCCGTCCATCCTGTCAATCTGCGCTCTGTCGTCGAATGCACTGTTCAGTCTTTTCTGAACATCTTCCTTCAGAAGATTGAATTCATCTCCGTAGAATATTCCGGGTTCCATCATTGCACGCAGAAGCGGACCGCTTGTGTAAGTTGTCACGCTTGCACCGTCCTTTACCGAAAGGGTAGGGAAGGAGATGATCTGAGATTCAGTTGTTCTAGTGGAACAGTTTTTTGTATGCAGTTTCAGATTCAGAATTCTCGCGATTTCCACAATGCTCTGTGTTTTTCCGACTCCGGGCGGTCCATCCAGAGCAGTATGACAGTTCAGTTTTGCTGCAAGGTAAAGTCTCTGCAGTTCGTCCAGACCTTCATAACATACATGATTTGCTATATAGAGTTTATCATCATTTTTCATATACAATCCTAAGAAAATTTAATGTTGCATTTTCTTTTTGCTGCCCAGCTTTTAAGCTGTTCTCTTTCTTTTCGAGATACTGCCGTGCCTATGAGTTCCAGTGTCTTCAAGTTTTTGAACTTTGTAAAATCACAGTTGATGTAATGCAGTCCCTCAATTCTGTTCAGCCTGAGAACTTCCAGGTTTTCGAGATTTTCGAGAGGACGGCATAGGAATCGAAGAGAGTTTCCGGAAAGATCAAGCTCCTTCAGATGTTTTAATTCACAGATCTCCATTGGAACTGCGAAAAGTCTTTTGTCCTGAAGATCAAGAGACGGGTTCTTTTTTTTCCGGCACTCTTCTATGAGTTTATATGCGGTATCGATGATGCTTCTGTCCCAGGGGTTGGCGGAAGGCTCAAATTCCTGACCGGCCCTTTCCCAGTTGAATTCATCAAATATCTTCAGATTATAAAATTCTTTAGGAAGTGATTCCAGCGGATTGCCTTTGAATATGGGAAAGGTTCCCAGTTTAGACAGATATTCAATTTCCTTTGGAACAGTTTTCAGCAGATTTCCTTCCAGAAGAAGACTGCCTAGATTTTTCATATTGCAGATTTCTTTTGGAATTTCTTCTATCCTGTTGTCGTTCAGATCAAGGTGCCAGAGTTTTTTAAGATTTGAAATTTCAGACGGAACTGATGGGATTTTATTGCCGTTCAGGCTGAGAATTTCCAGTCCAGTGACGCCGGTAAGCTCAACCGGAAAAGATGATAAGCGGTTTTCTCCCAGATCAAGAGATGTCAGGTGTTTCAGTCTGCTGATCTCTTTCGGAACTGCCTTTATGCTGTTTTTTTTCAGCTCCAGAATGCCCAGCTGAGAAAGTTCAGTGAGCACAGGCGGAATTTCTGAGAATTTATTTTCAGACAGATCCAGAATGGAAAGTTTATTCAGACTGCTGAATTCTTTTGGGATATTTTTTAATTTATTCTTCCCGGACTGAAGAACTCTCAGTATCTTAAGTTCAGAAAGTTCTTTTGGAAGATCGGAGATCAGATTTTCAGAAAATGACAGTTCTTCCAGGCTGGAAAGTTTTCCCAGTTCGGGCGGAAAGTTCTCTATTTTATTTCTGTCGAGGAGAATCGTCTTCAGTTCGGAAAGATCTCCGATTTCAGAAGGAACTGTTTCCAGCTGATTTTCGACCAGTCTGAATTCGGACAGTTTTTTCAGACCTCCGACTGTTTTTGGCAGTTTCCTGATCTGATTGAAGGAAAGTTCCAGCATTTTCAAATTTTTCAGACTGCCGATTTCATCGGGCAATGAAGTGATTGCGTTTGAGGAAAGAAAAAGAGATTCCAGATTTTCCAGCTGACCGATCTCTTTAGGAACTGTTTTCAGATAACAGTCGCTCAAATTCAGATAGGTAAGGCTTTTCAGAAGAGAAATTTCTTTTGGGATAATTTCTATTTTATATGGTATGATTATAATTAAATTATTCTTTCCATATTCGACAATATCGCTTGGACTGATGAATATTTTTCTGTCAGAACCGGAAAAGGCAGTGCAGATGCTTTTCAGATCAAACTTTTTCTGACCGAAAATCTCCAGACGGGAAAGATTTTTCAGTTTTCCCAGTTCCTTCGGAACAGAGGTAATGTTCTGATAATTGATTTTCAGTATTTTCAGACTGGAGAGTTTCAGAATCTGTTCCGGGAATTCAGAGAATTGATTGTCGTTCAGATTCAGTTCTTCCAGGTTTTTCAGTCCGCTGAAGTTTTCAGGCAGACTGTTCAGCTGATTATTACTCAGATCGAGAGACTTCAGAAGAGAAAAACTGTCAATATTTTTCGGAAGAGACTTAATCTGATTGGAGCACAGATTAAGACAGTTCAGATTTTTCAGATTGAGTATTTCTTTCGGGATTTCAGTCAGATTTTTATTTCCCGCATTCAGGGAAGAACTGCCTGTCTTTTTTACCGTCTTAACCGTATATTCCGATTTTTTTCCAAGAGCACTCATTGTCAGCATTCCTCATTATATATATTTTTACTGTCACTGCTCAGCCTAGCGGCAGCGGCTTCCGCGCTTGCGGCAACTTCCAAATTTGCGTCGTAGTTACTTTTATCCCACGTTTCACGCCTACCGGCGGTTTCGCAAACGTGGAAGCCGCTAGCAAATTGGGAAGCTGCTAAAAATCCCTGCCTTTTCCTTGCTTTTTATCAGACTCTGTTCTGCAGTTTCTGTCGAATATTTCAGATTTACCGGCTTCTGCAATCCAAATCTGTTTTTTTCCCGCTTAAGGCGGGGGCAGTATGTATAATCCTAGGAAAATTTAACAGTGCATTTTCTTTTTGCAGCCCAGTCTTTCAGCCGTTCTCTTTCTTTTTTGCGTACTGATGTTCCTGTCAGTTCAAGAGTTTTCAGATGTCTGAATCTTGTAAAATCACAGCTGATACTGTAAAGAGAGCTGAGTCGGTTCAGTCTGAGAACTTCCAGATTTTCAAGGTTCTCTAGCTGACGGCAGATGAATCTGAGTGAGTTTCCTGAGAGATCCAGTTCTTTCAGATGTTTCAGCCTGCAGATCTCCAAAGGAACAGCAAAAAGTCTTTTGTCTGTTATTGTAAGAGAAGCATTTTTTTTCTGACCGCACTCCCTGATCAGTTTATATGCATCATCTATTATACTGCGGTCCCAGGGATTTTCCGAAGGCACGATTTCCTCGCCTGATCCTTCCCAGTTGAATTCATCAAATATGTTCAGATTATAAAATTCTTTAGGAATATGCTCCAATGGATTTCCTCTGAATATGGAAAAGAGAAAAAGTCCAGTCATTTTTTCAATTTCACGCGGAACTGTTTTCAGAAGGTTCCCTTCCATATGAAGATTTAAAAGATTTTCCATAGCGCAGATTTCTGTTGGAATCTCTTCTATCCTGTTGTCATCAAGATCCAGGTACAAAAGTTTCTGCATTCTGGAAAGCTCAGGAGGAATTGCACGCATTCTGTTATTTTTTAGCTGAAGAGTTTCCAGTTCTGTCATACCGGAAATTTCGCCCGGAAGCGAGGACAGTCTGTTGTTTTCCAGTCTGAGTACTTTCAGCTTTTTCAGTCCGCCGATTTCCTTAGGAACAGACTTAATTCTGTTCATTTCCAGATACAGATAAACCAGCTTCGAAAGCTGGGCAGTCACTGAAGGAAATTCGGTGAATTCATTTTCTGCGAGGTTCAGAATATAAAGTCTTTTCAGTCTTCTGAAAGACATTGGGATATTATTTAATTTATTTCCGTTCAGATTCAGTATTTTCAGATTCTTCAGAGATGAGAGTTCTTCGGGAATTTCAGTGATCTGATTTTCGGAAAAGGACAGGTTTTCGAGCCGAGACAGTTTTCCGAGTTCCGGCGGGATATGCTTTATCCTGTTTCCGTCCAGTACAAGAGTTTTCAGTTGAGAAAAATCCCCTATCTCTGCGGGCAGTGTTTCAATTGAATTTCCTTCCAGTATGATTTCTTCCAGATTTTTCATGCCTTTCAGAACCTTTGGAAAAGTCCCGATTTTATTGAAGGAAAGATCTGTGTATTTCAGATTTTTCAGTCTGCCCAGTTCTTTCGGAACAGAGGTCAGGTTCAGATCATTCAGCCCAAGAAATTTCAAATTCGGCAGATCCAGAATCAGTTTTGGAAATTCGGCAAAATCGTTTCCGCTCAGGTTCATTTTATTGACGGGCAATACCATTAAAGTAAGCATCCTCCATTATATATTTTATTATGGACTTTCAGGCAGTAATTACCTGTCTTGGAAAAATTCTTTACTGAATTTCCGTCTGCCTGGTACTGCAGCTTTCCTTTACTGAACTGCACTGTCCGATTGGTCGAATATTTCAAAGAAAGTTCCATTTGCAATCCAAATCTGCGTATTGTATGCTTGACCAAAGTCCCTGATGAAAAAAAATGAATTCCAGTGGAATCGATCGGCAATCTCCTTCTGTTTATCCAAAATCTGGATCCTGCACATGCACTTCTTGCGGTTCTTTCTGTGTTCCCGTGGGGATTTTTTTTCTATATGTTTCAGCCTGAGAGCAGCAGAAAAACTTCTGTCTCACTGACTGCCCTTCTTGCAGGAATTCTTTCGACTCAGATTATTCTGGGACTTCATCCTCTCCTCTGGCCCGAAGTGGATTTTAAACCCAGGAAGACGAGTCTGTTGACTCAGACAGTCCATATTGCATTCATCCAGGCAGGGATGATGGAAGAGACATTCAAAATTCTTCTGATTTTACTTGTTTCCTTCATATTCTGTTTCAACCGAGCAGACAGAACTTGGACAAAGGATGCTGTGCTCGCGGGCGGTTTTACTGCTCTCGGATTTTCAATGATTGAAAACTATGTGTATATACATAAAGAGCCCAGAAATACGATCGAGATGTTCATAGGAAGAACAATATTCTCTTCCAATATTCATTTTCTCATCAATCTGGTTTTTGCCCTTTTTCTCCTCAAATCCAACAAGGCCTCATCGAAGTCGGAAAAAGCTGTCATCATTGGATATGCATACGGACTTGCGGTCATTCAGCACGGTGTAGTGGACTTTTTTCTCATTCCAGGTTCGAGATTCGGGAACTGGCTTGCTTCAGCACTGTTCATCGGAATCTGGGTATGGGCAGTGAGAGATCTTCGTGTTCTCGTCTATGATAAGATTCCTGAAAATATTACAGTGGATATATCAGATTCTCATCCTTCAGAAAACACTCTATCTGCAGAAGACTTGGAAAAAAAATACAGAGGGACTGAAAACAGATTCGGCTGGTTTGAAGAACTTTATTCAAAATCAAACGGAGATGTGTCACTGATTCCCTGGGAAGACGGGATTCCGAATCCTAACCTTACTCAATGGGCGGAAAAAACTCAGTTCAGTTTTAATGAAAAAACCTGTCTTGTGATCGGGTGCGGACTCGGCAGAGATGCAGAATTTCTTTCAGAACTCGGAGCGAGAACCGATGCCTTTGACATTTCAGAATCTGCAATACTTGCTGCAAAAAGTAAATTTCCGGACAGTAAAGTTTCTTATTTTGTGAAGGATCTTTTCGAACTGGAAAATCTGGAATACGATTTTGTTCTCGAATCCTACACTGTTCAGACTTTCTTTGAGAAAGAAGACAGGAAAAAAGCAGCAGAGAAAATTGCCGGGTTTGTATCAGGCGGAGGACATCTTCTTTTGATTGCAAGGGGCAGAGAAGAATATGAACAAACAGATATTCCTCCTTTTCCTCTTTCCAGATCAGAGGTCGCATATTTTGAAAACAACGGTCTGCGCATTCTGGATTTTGAAGACTACATTGAACTCGAACCGAACGGAAAACAGACCAGAAGATTTCGTGTTCTGTTCAGACGGGATTAAAGGCCGCACTGGATATTTAATAGAGTGAAATTTTTCTTGACTTAATTTAGATAGCTATATGAAATCAGAAAAGACTGTTCCGGCAAAAACTAAATCAAGTGTTTCCATAGCCGATTGCAGACAGACAGATCGCATCCATAACTCTCCGAAATCATCTGATCCTGGTCACAAAAAATAAAAAAAATTATGAAAATTTTAAATCATTAAAAATTATAGAATTTTAATTTTTTACGCAGCCTTATCATCAGGGCGTCATTTCAAGGAAATCATCTTGTCGCGAAGAAGTGCAGCTCGTTCAAAGTCCAGATCCTTTGCGGCCTTCAGCATTTCTTCCTTCAGTTTCTCTTTCAGTTTTTCGGCTGTCTTGTATTTTTTCAGATTAAACTGCTCTTCTATTTCACCCAGCATAATTTCTTCAGCCGTTTCCGGTTCCTGACTGTTCTGTCTGGAAATGATATCCTTGATTTCCTTTTTGATTGTGAGAGGAGTGATTCCGAATTTTTGATTGTGTTCTTCCTGAATTTTTCTTCTTCTGGCTGTCTCATCAATTGCGAGTTTCATCGAAGGAGTGATTTTTTCTGCATACAGGATTGCCTTTCCGTTTGAATTTCTTGCCGCTCTTCCTATTGTCTGAATCAGAGATTTATAATTTCTTAAAAATCCTTCCTTGTCTGCATCCAGAATCGCGACAAGAGACACTTCAGGAATATCGAGTCCTTCCCTAAGCAGATTGATCCCGACCACTGTCTCGTAGATGCCCTTTCTCAGATCCCGTATGATTTCCACTCTTTCGATTGTTTCAATCTCACTGTGAAGATATGCCACACGGATCCCCATCTCTTTCAGGAAGTCTGTAAGATCCTCTGACATTTTTTTTGTTAAAGTTGTAATTAAAACTCTTTCATCTTTCTCGCGTCTATCATGGATTTCATTCAGAATGTCCTCTATCTGATTGAGTACCGGCCTGACTTCCACAACAGGATCAAGAAGACCTGTCGGACGGATGATCTGTTCCACTGCTTCTGCAGAATTTTTCAGCTCATATTCAGACGGAGTTGCAGATACATAAAGAACATTCTGCACTATCGTTTCAAATTCAGAAAAGTTCAAAGGCCGATTGTCGAGTGCGCTGGGAAGACGGAATCCGTAATTGACGAGGGTTTCCTTTCTCGCCCTGTCCCCGGCAAACATTCCTCCAATCTGCGGAATCGTGACATGGGACTCATCTATGATACAGAGAAAATCCTTTGGAAAATAGTCAAACAGACAGGCAGGCCTTTCACCTTCGTCTCTTCCGGAGAGATGTCTGGAATAGTTTTCTATTCCGGAACAGTATCCGAGTTCTTTCAGCATTTCCAGATCATAATTTGTTCTGGATTCTATCCTCTGTGCTTCGAGAAGTTTTTCCTCAGATTTGAATTTTTTGACCTGAGCTTCCATTTCTTCTCTGATTTTTTTGGATGCTGCTTCGATGGAGGGAGCATTTGTGATAAAATGTTTTGCAGGATAGACTGCAAGTTTGTCGAGTTTAGTGATGAGTTTTCCTGTGACAGGATGAAACTTGGAGATGGATTCTATTTCGTCACCGAAAAATTCTATTCTGTAAGCCTCATCAGTATATGCAGGCATAATTTCAATGACATCACCCCTGACTCTGAAATTTCCCCTGGCAAATTCAATATCATTCCTGTTGTACTGAATATGAAGAAGTCTTTTAATGACTTTTTCCCGGTCGATCATCTCTCCTTTTTTTACCATAAGAAGTGATTTTGAATATTCGTCAGGAGAACCGAGACCGTAAATACAGGATACTGAACTTATAATTAAAACATCATCTCTTTCCAGAAGAGATGCAGTGGCACGGAGCCTGAGCCTGTCTATTTCCTCATTGATGGAGCTGTCTTTTTCAATGAATGTATCCGATGCAGGAACATAAGCTTCAGGCTGATAATAATCGTAATAGGATACAAAATATTCCACTGCATTTTCAGGGAAAAATTCCTTGAATTCGCGGAAAAGCTGGGCAGCAAGAGTTTTGTTATGACAGAGCACAAGAGTTGGTTTTTCCAGCTTTTCAATGACATGAGCCATTGTGAAGGTTTTCCCTGATCCAGTGACTCCGACTAAAGTGACTTTGTCGTTTCCTCTTTTGAATGATTCTGCAATTTTCTGTATGGCAGCAATCTGATCGCCTGCCGGTTTATATGAAGAATGAATCTTGAAACTCATCAGAATAGTCCCTGTGTCTGGATTTCTTTTTAAGGGCAGTCTTTTTTTTAGCTGCTTTTTTCGGCTGTTTCTCGTAGGACTCCAGAATTTTTTCCAGCTGCTTTTTCTGGTAAAGGAATCTCGCCAGCTCTGATTTCAGTTTTTTGGACAGTTCAGAATGTATTTTTTTTCTGTCCTTCAGTCTGGAAAATCCCCAGGCAGGCTGTTTTCTCGCCAGTCTGAGATTCTTTCTGACCTGCTTCAGCTGAACCTTGAACTCTTCTTCCACATTCAGTATCTGAGAGATTGTGAAATTTTCTCTGAAATCTCCTTTTCTGATATTATAAAGTGCATACAGAGTATTGAGCCGTTCAATGTCTTTTTTCTGATATGCATCCTGAACCTCGTGCCAGAGTTCATCTGCTCTTTCATCACTGTCCTTGCGATAGTCAGGGTGCAGAATTCTTACAAGATTTCTATATATAAATTTTAATGATTCCTCTACTGTATTCTTTTTCTTTTTTTCTTCTGCGGTTACATGATTTTTCTTGTATTCTTCATGAAATCTTTCAAAAAAATTCTCAAAAAAACTGTAATCGGCTTCGCAGTAAAATCTCATTTTCGGATTTCTTTTCAGATAATCTTCAAAATGATCAATAAATTCATTGCTGAATCCGTCATAGTTCAGATCTTCACGTGCATCATCATCAAAGAATGGATCTTCATCTTCAAAGAAATTTCTGAATTCTTCGTGTTCTTCCTCTTCAGAGAATGTTTCCGGATGCTCCTTTTTCTCTTTCACCCATTCATAGGCCTTTCCCTTTGACATTCTGCTGAAAAAAGAAACCTCGTTTACTGCATTGATCATCTCAGTAAGTTTTTCAATTTCCACAGCAAGTGAAGTGACTTCATTTTCCAGTGACTGAAAATTATTTTCATACCATTTACTGTATTCGTCCAGATCTTTTGATTTATAATATTCCCATTCTGTTTCTGCTTTTTCGAAACTCTTTATGGTTTTCTGGCAGTTCTTTATGAATTTTTTTCTGATCGGTTCCTGATCTAAGGTCATAAGAGAGGTCACCTTTGAGAGTGACCTCTGTTCAGTTTTTTGAACCGCAGTTTTTGCTTTAGGCATTGAATGTCTTAATCCTCTTCATCGCTTCCTGCACGTCTTCTCTTTTTCCGAAAGCACTTAATCGGAAGTATCCCTCACCGGAAGGACCAAATCCTGAGCCGGGAGTTCCTACTACCTGAATCTCATTCAACAGTCTGTCGAAGAAATCCCAGGAACTCAGATTTTTCGGAGTCTTGAGCCAGATATAGGGAGCATTTTTTCCTCCAAAGACTTCATAACCTGCACTGGACAGTTCAGCACTGATGATCGATGCATTTTCCATATAGTACTTTATATTTGCCTGTACTTCTTTTTTTCCCTGTTCAGAATAACATGCAGCAGCGGCTTTCTGAATCGGATAAGATACACCGTTGAATTTAGTAGTGTGTCTTCTGTTCCAGAGCTGGTTCAGACTGATCTGTTCACCGGATGAAGTTCTTCCCTTCAGTTCTTTAGGAATGACAATATACGCACATCTGGTTCCTGTGAATCCGGCGGTTTTTGAGAATGAACGGAATTCCATTGCCACTTCTTTGGCTCCCTCAATTTCAAAGATAGAGCGGGGCAGAGACGGATCTGTAATGAAAGCTTCATATGCGGCATCGTAGAGAATGACAGCTCCGCTTTTTTTTGCAAATTCCACCCACTGCTTCAGTCTGTCTTTTGTGACAGTCGTGCCTGTAGGGTTGTTGGGATAACAGAGATATATAATATCTGCTTTTTCTGTCGGGAAGTCAGGCTGAAATCCGTTCTCTTTTGTACATGGAAGATAAATCAGATTTGCATATCTGCCGTCTCCACCTGAATCGCCTGTTCTCCCTGCCATTACATTTGTGTCCACGTATACCGGGTAGACTGGATCAGTCACTGCAATCCTGCAGTCAGTGGAAAATATTTCCTGTATGTTTCCTGTATCACATTTGGAACCGTCTGAAACAAATACTTCGTCAGCACCGATGGAGACACCGCGAGATATAAAATCATTTTTTATAATTTCATCTGTCAGAAATGAATATCCCTGCTCAGGACCGTATCCTTTAAAACCGGAAGGTGATCCCATTTCATCAGCTGCATCTTTCATTGCCTGAACCGCTGCCGGAGGAAGAGGAAGAGTCACGTCTCCGATTCCCAGACGGATAATCTTTCTGTCAGGGTTTGCTTCTGCAAAATTGCGCACTCTTTTTGCTATTTCAGGAAAAAGATATCCTGCTTTCAATTTCAGATAGTTTTCATTGATCTTAGCCATCGTCCCTCTGGTATTAAATTCATTTGCCCATTCTTCTGACTGCAGAATCAGTCTGATTAATTTATCGAAACGCAGTGTTCAGACAATATATGAGCATTCTTACAGCCAGATTCCTGAATCAAAAATTTATGAAAACAAAAATTCAGTTCAGACTTGAATGCTCTTCCAGACGGATTCCAGTTCAGACTGAAAAAACCTGAGCTGATTTCTGTGATAGAGGAATGGATTTTCTTTTCTGAAATCCCTGTTTTTTCCGTCAGGCTCAGTCTGCAGTGTGTCGCAGGATTTCAGCACACCTGATTCTTCGATGAGGAATTTCTCTTCCAGAGCTTTTCGGATCAGACCGTGAAACACACTCTCTGTGAGTTTTTTCGCACTTGAGCTGACAATGAATCTTTCAGAGGCAAGCTTTCCGATAAAAACAGATGTTTTTTTGAACAGTGCCAATTCCGTTATTCCTGATTTCAGTTCATCTGTATATAAAATAAATGAAAAAATATTTCCGGATGTGAGTGCAAATCC
>JBPOJG010000325.1:0-8902 GCA_052033835.1 Spirochaetota bacterium | reverse complement strand
GAAACTCACGGATGCTTTCGGAGTGGATCCCCAGAATATTGTCATTGAAATTACTGAGGATGCAGTAGAGCAGAGTCTCGATGATTTTAAACCCTTGATCAATCTGTACAAAAGGAAAGGATATTTTATTGCAATTGATGATCTGGGTAAAAACTCCTCCAATCTGGACAGGATTGCTCTTTTCCGGCCAGACATAGTAAAAGTAGATATGCATATGCTTCAGAGAGCACTTGAGGATCAGTCTTATCAGGAAATACTGCATTCTCTTGCAAGACTTACGCAGAATTTGGGAATATCTCTTTTATATGAGGGAGTGGAAAATTCAGCGGAACTTCTGATGGCTATGGGGCACGGTTCGAGATATCTTCAGGGATATTTTTTTTCTGAGCCTGTTTCTGATTTTATAGACAAAGATAATTATGCCAGGCACCTTGAATCTGGGTTATCCCGTTTTATGGAAAATATATCCCAAAAAATTGCAGAAAAAGTCGGATGGGAAAAAAGGATACTCGATATTCTGAATCAGATGCATATAGATACATATTCCGTGGAAAGGAATTTTCCTGAACTTGAAAAGATATTTCGAACAGATGCATCCATATTCAGATTCTTTGTAACTGATCTTTTTGGAAACCAGATATCTCCTAATTTTGTCTGCAGAACTGACTTTGGAATAGAAACTGATTATTCATCGTTGAAAACCAACTGGTGCTGGCGGCCATACTTTATAAATCATGTATACCATTCCAGAATTCAATATGATACATGGATTGTCAGTGAAGCTTATCATGATATTCGGGAAGAAAAAATACTCAGGACATTTTCAAGAACTATAGCAGGAAAATACTATATATTTATTGATGTAGATTATGGACTCTCTTCCGGTTTTGAGTAAAGTTCATAAAGAAACTTCATTTCCACTTTTTGTTCTATACTGTCTAAAACCCATCTGTCTCTGCTTCTGATAAATTTCCAGAGTTCGCTGATTTCTTCCGGTTCATCTTTTTTACCCCATTTGATTTTCCCTGTGATTTCATCAATGACATAGTCAATCATACTTGCTTTGATCAGAACGAGCATAATATCCCGTTTCGTATCCTGATAATCCAGGATTTCAGCGGTGTGAATTTCTTTTAGTTTAATCCTTTCCAGAATATTCTTTTCATGATTGCTGACCATCAGATCAGTCTGCACTTTATGATTTAAGAATAAGGATTCAGACATAAAATCTTTCGCAATGTCTGCATTTTTTTCCACCCATGACTGCTGCACTAGAAGAAAAATTTTTGATATGTATTCCTTTGTTATGTCGGGTGTCCATGCTCTTTCTTTCAAAGCAAGTTTTTCCAGCAGCTTTTCTGTTTCTCTCCTTTTCTTCTGAACTTGTGATTGAAGGTAAAAAATGAATCCTCCAAGAATCAGAAGAAGAGTGATAATAAGAAAATCGAATGCTCCGGTACTTCCCAATCCGGAAGCAGAAAGATTGGGAGAGTATGAAATTAAAATAATGGATACAAAAAGTTTTATGTTCATAAATTTTTCACATTCAAAAGCTGCAGATTTTCACTGCAGCCTTGTTCAGCCGAATTAAGCTGCGATCGGAGAAAATACTGATTTTTTTTCCAGATAATATGCCAAACCAAAAAAAACTGACGTGAAAAGCATATCACCTGCCAGGCTGTTCTGGAAAAAAGGAACTGCAAGTGCATAACACTGGATGAATCCGTTTAAATTCAGTTCATACATTCCTGAAGTCAGCCAGACAAACAGGTTTGTCACAGCAAAAAACAAAACTGAACCGAAAAGAGAAGTTCCTAAGATTCTTGCAGGCGAGGAAACCGAACGAAGCTGCCATCCGAGAAACACCGTGCATATCATAAGACCGTATACAAGGATCTGCAGTGAATGAAATCCTAAAAACATATCACTTAGAAACATACCGGCCAAAGGAATCCAAAGCGCATCTTTTTTATTCGAAAGATGGGCACCTGCAAACAGAGCAATTGCCATAACTGGAGAAAAATTTCCCGGAAGATGAATGAGTCGGCTCACCGCAGCTGCCAGAATCAGAGAAGTAACAATAAAAAAACGTGAATTCCACATGAATCTCACCTCTAAAATCAGAAGATATAGGTAACATGGAACCGGGTTTTGTGAGAATTTCCGGATCATGCTGCATATCTGTTTTTTCAAACGGATACTAATTGTAATAACAGCGGTCGGGCTTTTTAATTCAAGTAAAAAAAATCAGTAATTATTTGTGGATGGAAAACGGAAGGGAAATAATCTCGGAAATGAGGTGCTTATGTTCAGAAAATTTGCAGTTCTTGGCCTAATATTGTTGTCAGCTTCTGTTTTTTCAGCAGACTGTGATCTTACTTTCGATCCTTCTTCCTCTGTTCTGAAATGGAAGGCTTTTAAATTTACAGAAAAGACCGGTGTAGAAGGCAGTTTTACAAAACTGGAAGCACTCGAAAAGAAATCAGGCAAATCAGTCGTCTCCTTGGCGGAAGGTCTTAAATTCAGTGTGGATACAGCTTCAGTGAATACAAATAATCCGGACAGGGATGCAAAGATCTCCAAATTTTTCTTTGGCACAATGAAAAATACGGCCAAGATCACAGGAAATTTTCAGAAAGTCAAACTCTCCGGAAACGATGGGACTGCTGAACTGGTTCTGAAAATGAACGGTGAAACAAAGATTATTCCGGTTAAATTTACTGTCTCGGAAAATGTAAAAATTGAACTGAAGGGAAATGTTGACCTGAATCTGTTCCGTGCACAGAAGTCCGTGGACTCTTTGAATAAAGAGTGCAATGCCCAGCATATCGGAAAAGATGGAAAGACAAAACTCTGGAATGATGTGGAAATCAGTCTGAATACTGTTCTCAAGCAGTCTTGCAAATAATAAAAGATCAACTGTCCTGCTGCCGTCCGGTGCATATGTGCCGCAGCTGGACAGACCTCAATATAACCTTAAACAGGAACAATTATGAAATTATCTTACAACTGGCTGAATGATTTTGCAGATTTTGAGAGTCTGTCATTTGAAAGCATACTGCACAGGATCAGTCTTTCTGTCTGCGAAGTAGATGATGTGGAAGAGTATTTTTCAGAACTGGAAAATATAATATGTGCAGAGATAATAAGTTTAGAAAAACATCCTGGAGCTGACAAGCTGAATGTCTGCAGGATCAGGACAGGAAGTTCGGAGATTCAGCTTGTGAGCGGAGCGTCCAATCTGAAGACTGGAATGAAAGTGCCTCTGGCCCTCCCCGGAGTCTCTGTCGGCGGAAAAAAAATTGAAGAAGCGGAGCTGAAAGGAATCAAAAGTTCAGGAATGCTCTGTTCTGAAAAAGAACTTGGACTTTCCTTGGATCATTCCGGAGTGATGAATCTGCCTGCTGAAGCAAAGATTGGTGACAGTCTGAGAAACATACTGAATCTGAAGGACAGGATACTTGTGATTGACAACAAGTCTATCACTCACAGACCGGATCTCTGGTCGCATTTCGGATTTGCTCGAGAGCTTGCCGCACAGCTTTCTCTTCCTCTGAAATTTAATCCGTTAGAGTCGAAATTTGTCTTTTCAGGAAAGTCGGATAAACTCGTTAAAAAAACAGAACACGCTCATTCCTATTATGCAAGTCTTATTGAGGGTGTGGAAGTTAAGGAATCCTCGGAAAAAATCAAATCACGTCTGACTAAATGCGGCGTCAGGACAATCAACAACGTGGTAGACGTTTCCAATTATGTAATGCTGGAAATGGGTCAGCCGACTCATTTCTTTGACAGAGACATCATAGGAAAATCAGAACTGCAGGTTTCACTTTCTGAAAAAAAAGACAGATTCAAACTTCTCGATGAAACTGAATTTGCTGATAAAGAAGGTATTGTTCTTATCAAAAGCGGAGAAAAACCGGCCGCCATTGCAGGTGTGATGGGCGGTTTTGATTCAGGAGTAAACAGTTCAACAAAGACGTTAATTATGGAATCTGCTGTGTTCAGAAGAGAGGATGTCAGAAGGTCTATCCGAAAAACGGGCATCCGTTCTGAAGCTGCAGTGAGATATGAAAAAGGACAGAATCCATTCACTCCGATTCCGGTGATCCGACGTTCTCTTGAACTGCTTCAGGAAAACGGATGCCGGAATCTGAAGGCTTATGAACCTGACGGATTTATTCTTGAGCCGGACAGGAAAGTAAAAATTGAAACCTCGTTCGGGTTCATCAGAACAAAACTGGGAAAGGATTTCAAGAAGGAACTGATTCTCGAAAAACTTCATAAACTGGGATTCAAGACGGAAGAACAGAATCCAGATAAACTGATTATCACTGTTCCTGAATATAGAAATCAGTATGATATACTGATCCCTGAGGACATTGTGGAAGAAGTAGGGCGGTCGATCGGATATGCTGAAATTGATCTTGTTCCTCTCAGGATGGACGTTGCTCCGGCTCTTCTCTCTGAATCGAAGACGCTTGAACGGAAATTAAAGAATGTCCTTTCTGAGAGATTCTGTTATTCTGAAGTTTACAATTACTCATTTGCTGGAGAAAAAGATACTCAATTTGAAGGAAAGACGGAAACGCTGAAAATTCAGAATTCAATGCCGGAAGAATATTCTTATCTTAGAACGTCAGTCTATCCCGGACTTCTGAAAAATCTAAGGGCAAACTTTGACAGATTTGAAAAGATCAGGATCTTTGAACTGGGCAGAACATATTTTCCAGTAAAAGGATCGCTTGGCAGGGAAAAAAAACAGTTTGGACTGGCGTCAGTCGTAAACAGAAAACAGGATACGTTTGAAACGAAGGATGAAGATTTTCAAACCATGAAAAATGAAATACTTCATATCCTCAGAATTCTGAATCTTCCGGACATCAGAATGGAAAATTTTTCAGAGTCCTGTTTTCATCCGAACTGTGCAGTCAGATTTTTTTCAGGAGAGACAGCCGTCGCGGAGGCAGGAATTCTTCATCCCGCACTGTATGAACAGTATGATTTCAAAAAAGGTGTTCCTGTTCTGGGGAGACTTTTTTTTGATGAACTTCTTCCTCTGTTCACTGAAAACAGAAATGTGTTTCAGTTCAGAACCCCTTCCAGTTTTCCTCAGGACAGTTTTGATATTTCTCTTCTGCTCGATGAGAATATGGGAACGGAAGGCTTTGCAGAAAAAGTCAAGAATGCCGGAATAGAAGAGGTGCAGGAAGTCTATGTCCTTTCAATTTACAGGGGAGAGAATATTCCTGTCGGCAAAAAATCTGTCACATACAGAATTCCTCTTCTTACGTTTAAGGAAACATTCACTCAGGCGAGAATCAAGGAGATCAAAGACAGTCTCTTTGCGATTTCTTCCGAACTCAATTTGAATATCAGGTAATGATGATGGGATATTATTTAAGAGGCTCAGTCAAGTCAGAAGATATTTTAAAAAAAGCATCTTCCGGAGAAAGGATCAGTGCGGAAGATGCACTGATTCTGTATAAAGAGGGCGATTTTCTTGAGATACAGAAGGTCGCACGCGAGAAAAGAGAGAAGATTCTCTCTCATGAGTTTGCGAGCTACACGATGTTTCGCGTAGTGAACTATACGAACTTCTGCAACGTCGAATGCAGTTTCTGTTCTTTTATGGATGAGATCGGTTCAGGAAAAGGTTATGTTCTGACTAAAGAGGAAATTCTTGAAAAGATGGAATATGCCGAACGAGAAGGTGCTGATCAGATGTTTCTTCAGGGCGGTGTGTATCCTGATCTTAAATTCGATTATTATCTAGAAGTATTATCATCAGTCAAACAAAGATTTCCGAATTTTCATATCCGCGCATTTTCGCCTGTGGAAATTATTAATCTGGAAACGATTACAGGAAAACCGCTGAAAGATGTGCTGAAAATACTGAAGAGTGCAGGACTTGATTCTGTTCCCGGCGCAGGCGCAGAGATACTGACTGAAAGAATGCGAAATATTATTTCTCCCCAAAAGGCATCTGTCAGTGAATGGGTTCGGGCAATGGAGACCTGTCACGAGGCAGGTCTTCCCGGAAGTGCAAATATTGTATTCGGATCTGAAGAGACCGAGGAAGAGGTTGTGGAACATCTGAAAGTAATTCGGGATCTTCAGGACAGAACGAAAGGTTTTCATGCATTCATTCCTTGGACATTTCAACCTCAGACAAAAAGATTCAAGATACGTTCTGTGCCTACCCATGAATATCTTAAGGTACTCGGGATATGCAGAATTTTTCTGGATAATATTCCTCATATAGAGACATCTGTGATGGTGCTCGGCAAGGGTGTAGGTCAGCTTGCTTTATACAGCGGGGCAGATGATGTTTCATCCGTCGTCATCGAAGAGAATGTTCTCAGATCATTCGGCCTTAAGACAGAAGCGGAGGCTCTCAAGTTTCTTTCTTCCGGCGGGTTCACTCCAAAACGCAGAGATCTGTCTTATAATTATGATAAGTATAAGAAGTAGTCTGTTTTTAGATATACATCAGCTTCTTTGGAAATTTCAAGTGCGTTATTGAAACAGAAGCAGTGTATAGGAGACTGACTGATAGAAGATGATTGCTCAGATGTTCAGTCGGTTAATTTCTAAGTAATGCATCTTGCACAAACAGTGCGATTTTGTCATCTTCTAGATTTTTGAGCATTATAATTCTTAAATAATTAATCTCATTGATTGAAAAAAGAGGTTTGTCAACTAGGTTCTGTATTGGCGAGGGCATCGCCTCTTAAAGTATTTCTGTCAGCGGCTTCTATGCTTGCTGGACTTTTACGAAGAGATGTTGTGTAAAAGCATAAAATATGAAATTTATGCTATAGACGCGGGGTTTGCGGAATACAGATTTCGCTTCGCTATTGATCCAATTCTTCTGCTTTTTTTTGAGATCTGCATTAAAATGAGCTTTTACACAGTCCGAAAAAGGGAACGTTGAATTGAATGTGACTTGATACAGCTGCATTATAAAGGGAGGAGATTATGAGTTACTTATTTTTCAAGCTTATTCATATATTAAGTGCGACGATAATGATTGGTATGGGATTCGGCAGTGCTTTCTATCTGTACTTCACATACAGAAGAGGAAATGAAACTGCAGTGCGGGAAGTTTTGAGACTTGTCATTTTGGCAGACACTTTCTTTACTGCACCTTCAGTTATCATTCAGCTGATTACAGGAATTGTTCTCTCCGAAATACTAGGACTCACTTATTCCAGATGGTTTTGGCAGGTGTTCGGAATCAGCATCATTATTTTTGTTCTCTGGATTCGTGCAGCATATCTGCAGGTTCTGATGCGGAGAATTCTGGAGAGCGAAAATCAGATGACTTCTGAATTTCACGGGCATCTGAAAGCCTGGTTTTATCTTGGACTGCCCTCATTTGCAGGATCTATAATTCTTTATTATATGATGGTATATAAGGCAGTATTGATATGAATATACTTCTTTTGGGTACATCGGGATTTATCGGAAATGCACTTTTTAATTATCTCTCACCGGAACATAAAGTGACTGCAGGAGGACGGCGTAAGATTGACGGAATGAAATTATGGAAGCACGTTGATTTTTCTGAAGAGAATGACTGGGATATGATCCTTCAGGATACTGACCTGGTAATTAATGCTGTCGGCATTGTTGAGGGAGATTTCAGGAAAATTCAGACAGAAACACCTCTCAGCCTTTACAGTGCCTGCATTAAAAAGAATATACAGATCATACATATTTCCGCAATCGGGGCTGAAAGAGAAAGGGCAGTATCCGAGTTTCTTGCTACAAAAAAGGAAACTGACAAATTTCTTCTGAATTATGAAAATGCCAGAATTATTTATCCAGGAGTTGTGCTTGGGAAGAATGGAAAAAGTTCTCAGTTCTTCGCTGAGATTTCATCAATGCCCGCTGTCCCGCTTGTAGGCGAAACGAGAATGCCGTTCATTCATATTTCACAGCTTGTGCATCTTGTGAACAGCGTCATAAAGAAATTTACGGAATTTCCCAAGCAGATATTTGCCTTCTCTGAACCTGAAGATATGCGGGAGATTTATAATGCGATGAAAGGCAAAAAGGCAGTTTTTATTAAACTGCCTCTTTTTCTTATGAAAGCTTTCTTCCTTGTCTTCCCTTCTGCCAAAGTGGGAATATTTCAGAAAGATCTTTTTAGAATTATGCAGACAGTAAGCGTTGATTATTATATAAATGATACTGTATCATCAGTCAGAGAAGATTTGGAAATAAAACCGGCAGGGACGATTCTATTTCAGCGCGTTTCATCTCAGCTCAAAGCTTCCGATATAGATCCATCCGATTCCATCAGTTATGCAGTTTCTCTCCTTTCAGTCAGCTTTATCTGGGTTTGGTCAGCAGTCAGTTCGCTTGTTTCATGGGATATAAGTTATGCACTGATGAAAGAGACGGGAGCGGGTCATAAACTTTCAGTCATTTCCATCTGGGCAGGCAGTTTTGCTGATATTTTTATGGGATATTTTGTATTTATAGAAAAATATAGAAAGAAAATCATACTTCTTCAGATTCTGCTTGTTCTGACTTACACTGCAATCATCACAGTTTTTGCACCGCATCACTGGTTCCATCCATTCGGAGTGGTTGCAAAGAATATTCCGCTGCTTGCATTGAGCCTGCATCTTTATCTGAGAGCAAAGTAATTTTGGGGATGACTGCGTGCAAAAAAGAGCACGCAGTCCCGGGCTCTCGCTTCTGTCAATAAGCTGCATCCGCATCTTATTGACACCGCTTCGATCCCTATCCCGGAGCCTCACCCCTCCGAAACCCCCGGATTTCCGCAGGAACTCCTTAAAATTTTGCTCATCCGACCACACTGATCCTCGGCTGTCTCTATCCTGTCCTTTCCGCAATAACATCCCCGCTTATTTTTTCGTAGGAACTC
>JBPOJG010000362.1:0-24263 GCA_052033835.1 Spirochaetota bacterium | reverse complement strand
ATAATAGGAGCCTCTTCTTATTTTTACATCCGTCTGGGTGAAAGCATTCTTTTTCCTGCATTTCAGACAGGATACCTGATGGCAGTTCTCACCGCAATTCCTGTACTTGTATCCCTTGTGATCCTGGTAAAAACAGTGTCCTCTGAAATGAAAAAATATGTATCCTAATCAGAAGTCAGTTACGAAGTGTTCAAGGATTTTTACCTTCTAGTTCTCACTCTTCTGCCCAAAAATCTGATTTCCAAAGTATTCGGTATGTTCACTTATGCAAAGCTCCCGAGATTCATGATCATTCCGATTCTCAAGGCATTTGCAAAAATGTACAAAATCAATGTAAGCGAGGCAGAGCTGAACATTCAGGAATACAGTTCGCTGAATGAATTTTTCACTAGAGCTCTCAAGGCCGGGGCCAGAATCATAGACTCTGCAGAAAATGCTGCAGTATCTCCTGTGGATGCAAGAATCACAAGCTTCGGAGAAATCAACGAAGAAACCCTGATTCAGGCGAAGGGAATCGACTACAGCCTGAAGGAACTTCTCGGCTCAGAGAAATATTATCCTTTCTTTGAAAATGGAAAATTCATTACATTTTATCTCTCTCCACAGGATTACCACAGGATCCACTCTCCTTTCTACGGGCAGATACTGGGATATTATTATGCTCCTGGGAAACTCTTTCCGGTAAATGATATGGCAGTGCTTGGAATCAAAAGTCTGTTTCCCAAAAATGAAAGACTGATCACATTCCTGCAGACAGAATACGGCAAGATTGCAGTCGTGAAAGTCGGAGCTTCCAATGTGGGAAAAATCAGAGTCACTTATGATACAAAGATCGTTACAAATTCATGGATCAGACTTCCAAAGGAATATGAATACACGAATGTAAATATCTTTATAGACAAAGGATCTGAACTGGGAAGATTTGAAATGGGTTCAACCGTAATCCTGGTCTTTGAAAAGGACTCAATTGATCTCGCTGCGCTGAAATCTGATGAAAAATGTCATTATGGAAGCACGATAGGTTATTTCAAAAAGAAACAGATCAGTCTTCCAAAATAAATTGATCGCGGCTGCTGATGTTCACTACAGAGAAGACAAAGCAGTCGGTGTCATTGTCCTCTTTTCAGAATGGGAATCTCTCGATATCCTTTCTTATGAAAAAATAGAATTCACCGGGAAATACTCTGAATACATACCCGGAGAGTTCTACAAAAGGGAACTTCCCATTCTGATTTCCCTCTATGAAAGGATTAAAAATACTGAACTCGAAGCATTTATTGTAGACGGGTATGTTTTTTTAGGAAAGGAAGAAAAACCCGGCTTGGGATATTATGTATACCAAAATCTGGGTGGTTCGATTCCTGTCATCGGAGCAGCAAAAAGCAGATTTAAGGAAAACTCCGAAAACTGCAGAGAACTTCTGAGGGGAAAAAGCGCAAAACCTATGTATATTACCTCAATTGGAATCTCTCCGGATGAAGCCTTAATGAAAATGCAGAAGATGAAAGGAAGCTTCAGAATACCGGATATCCTGTCAAAACTCGACAGGATGACAAAAGAGTTCTAGCAAAGTAACTACAAAGCGGTTACGCTGAGCAGTTACTTTTATGTAGATTTACTGACCAAGTCCCTGGAGCTGACGGGCAATCTTTCTTTCCTTTGCTTCATCCAGATTATGGAGTTTTCCTTCGAGGAAATAAATGGAAGAAAGAAGCTGAAATTCGAGAAGTCTAAGAGCCTTGTATCTGCTTTCCAGAGTAAAGTCCTTGTATTCCAGTTTCTGCTTGCTGTTCAGATTTGGATAAGTTACTTCCAGAACCGCTTTCTCCAGATCAGCATCATTCAGATCCAGAATCTTAGTGAAATCCCAGTTATTGTGAACTATGCCTTTTTTTGCATAGGTCATCTTGATCCCTTTGATTTCTCCCTTATCCAGTTTAAAGACAAGCTGTTTCAGATGATTGACTGCTTCTTTCCCTTCATATGCTAACGGAATATCTTCTACATTGTGAATATATTCGCTCTTGTTCAAAAGATCTTTATCATATTCAGCCATCTTCTTAAAGAGGGTCCGCATTTCTAAAATACGTTCTTTAATAGTTCCTGTCATTTTTTTGATTTTCTTATCCGATTCGGACATTGTAAAAGCAGGAAGACCAGGTCTGTAGTCAGTCCTGAACTTATCTCCTTCGTCTGACTTGGTTGCCTGTGCAAAAATCCCTGTATTTGATATGGTAAAAACAGCTAACGCTGTAATGGTTGTTCTCAGCAGCATATCTTGGCTCTCCGAAATTAAGTGATTTGTATAATTTAATACTATTGTCGGAAAAGGAAAGTACTTTCTCAAATTTAGAATTCCAGTGAATTGGTTTTAGAACAACCGGAGGAACCTTGAAAACACTTAATTTATCAAAATTTAGAATGATTTTCATTCTGATTGCATCCCTTTCCTTTATTCATTGCGAAAAAGTAGCCAATTTCGTTTTCTCAGACAAAGATGATGTAAAAATGGGAGCGAATTTTGATAAGGAGATCCGTTCAAATAAAGCTCAGTATAAGGTTCTGGAAAATGAGCAGGTACGGTCCTACGTGCAGTCCATCGTAAAAGAACTTCTGAAATCAAAGGCAATCTCCAAAAAGAAAATTTTTCCCTACAGGGTAACTGTTCTCGACGGGGATGATACAGTGAATGCGTTCTGCACTCCTGGAGGGTATATTTACGTTTATACCGGCCTTCTGAAATTTCTTGAAAATGAAGCAAGCCTTGCGGCTGTACTTGCCCATGAAATCGCACATGCGGAACGAAGACATACAAGGCAGAGAATGCTTTCTCAAATGGGAATTCAGCTGATTGTAATGGCAATATTAGGCTCAACTGACAGTGTTCTTCTGGAAGCAGGGGCTCGAATTGCCGGAAATCTTTCTGTTCTCCACAACAGCCGAGGAGACGAGATGGAAGCGGATGAGTCCGCATTTGAATATCTGGGAGCAACCAGATATTACAGAGGCGGTATGTCATTTTTCTTTGATAAGATCGCAAGAGAAAGAAAAGGAAGTAAATTCGGAAAAAAACTGGAAGGACTTTTTTCCACTCATCCGATTCCGGAAGACAGACTGAAAAAAAATGAAGACAGAATTGAAAAAGCAGACATCTCCCCTCCTTCAGAAAAAAATCTGTTTACTGACCGATATGAAAAGGCAGTCGGCAGTCTCTGATGTCCCTTTTTGAACCATTTCAGGACAAACCTCTCTGCCTGATCCTCTCAGATGTTCCAGAAAATATCAGTAGAAATCTTCTCTCAGCGATTGAACTCGAAGGCGGAAGATCATTTGCAGAATGGGATGAAAATTCAGGCAGAGAGCCTGATTTGGAATACAACAGAATACTCATCTATCCTTATTTTTCAGAAAAAATCATTTCTGCAGTACAGGACTGGTCGTATGAAATTTCAGTAATCGGGAATCTGGACAGACAAAAAAAAGAACTTCTGTTCAGAAGTTTCATTTCCTCTTACTGGGACATCACAGTGACTTCACCGTTCAGCATATCTCAGATGTTCGGAAAGAAAATAAGACAGAAATCTCTTCGTGCTCTTGTCTGGACCAAAAACCGGTTTTTCAACGCTCATATCGGGAATATTCTGAAATACTATTCCTGCAGATCAGTCCTCACCGAAAATCCTGATTACGCGAGACAGACTTTGAATGATTCGGACTACAATATACTGATCATAGACTGGGATAATTCCGGATTGGACACCGGACAGCTGACTAAGGAACTGAGAAAACTGAAAGAACTCAAAAGAAATTTTCCCATCGTTCTAGGTATCAAAGACTTCAATAAAATGAATCTTTTTAAGGATCTTTCTGCGGGAATCAAGGATTTTTCGAAAGTACTGTTTAATACCCGCGAAATACTGCAGGTGCTCCTTCATTCTTTTCCGGTAGAAGAATCTTACAATGTTTCAGAATATGAAGATTTTCCAGTAATCCAGTCAGATCAGAATGGGCTTTATCTGGACTATAAAAAAGAAAATTCAGAATTCAGAAAACAGATTCATACACTCGAAAAAAAGTATCAGTCATTTATCTTTGCCAGACAGTTTGAATGGCTCTCCGATTTCATCTAAAATTTAATTCAGTTGACTCATTACTTCTCTTTTCCAGACTAATACTGTGATTTTGAAATTTACTGCCCATCCCGAAGACAGCGAAAAAAGGCTGGATATCTTCCTTGCAGGCTCATCAGGAGATGAAATCTCCAGAACAAGCATTCAGAAATGGATTAAGGACGGACATATTGTCCATCTGCCGGATAGAAAAAACTGCAAGGCAAGTCAGAAAGTAGTTCCTGGTCAGTCTTTTGAAATCAATATTCCTCCCAAAAAGAAAATTCTGCTGGAGCCGGTAGAAATGAATATTCCGGTTCTGTATGAAGATGATGATCTGATTGTCATCTGCAAACCTGCAGGAATCGCTTCTCACGGCGGTGTGGATGATGAGAGGCCAAGTCTAGTCAACGGACTTCTTTTTCATTTCAGAACCCTTTCGAGTGCGGGCGGTGAAATGCGGCCAGGAATTGTCCACAGGCTCGACAAACCGACTTCAGGGATTATGGTAGTGGCAAAAACAGACAAGGCCCATCTGCATCTCGCAAGACAGTTTCTGAAAAGAGAAGTGGAAAAAACATACTATGCCTGGCTTGTGCAGACTCCCAAAAATTCAGACGGAAGAATTGATGCACCGATCGGCAGACATCCTGAACTCAGACTCAAAATGTGCGTGAGTCCCAGAGGAAGAAAGGCTGTCACTCATTATAAAGTTATTCAGACAATCTCATCCAAAAAACACAGACATTTCTCGCTTGCGGAAATCAAAATTGAGACTGGCAGAACACACCAGATCCGTGTCCATTTTCAGCATATCGGTGCCCCGGTTGTAGGAGATATGCTCTATTCGAGAAGCGGTGCAGAATTCAGTAAATACGGTCTTCTTCTGTTTTCAGGCAAACTTGCATTTACTCACCCCAGCACAGGTAAAAAAATGCAGTTTGAACTGCCGCTGCCGGAAAACTTTGTTCTGTTTGAAAAGGAAGCCCCTCTCAGATAAAATGTTTAGCGACAGTTCTTAATAGAGGATGTCAGTAGAATTTTGTCAAAAGGTTTATAGTCTTTGATCTTTTCAGAAATGATTTTTACAGACTGAGATTCCATAGAATACTCTACCTGAACTCCTCCGACACCCGCAGTATCTCCAAAAGATGTTTCAGGTGAAAAACATTCCGGAAACTGAGACGCTGCCTTCAATGCAGATTTTTCAGAAAAACTGTACACCTTATCCTTGATTCTGAAATATACAGAAGACGAATTTTTATCCCAGGCGACTCGATATTCAGGCGAGTCAAACCATTCCGGGAGATCTGTCTTTGCAGATGATTTTGATTTTACATCCAAAAGTTCGGCAGAAAATTTTAATTTTCCATCCGCTGATGCGGATGACAGGATCAGTATGACTTTATTTTTATCAGGTGATGGAACTGCTTTTTCGAGATTTAAAGTATTGCTGAATTTCCATAACTCTTCTGCAGGAGCGGTGAAACTTTTAAAATAAGAAAGAATTTTGGACTCGGTTCCAAATCCGGAATCGGGAAAACCGTGAATCACAAAAAAGTCTCCTGCCTCTGAATAGTAAAAACTGCCCGGAAGCACCCAGGAGTTCAGAGTTTTTTCCAGAGAAGGTTTACTCGAAAGTCGGCCGGATTCATACTTATAAATCCTGATTTCTGCTTTGTAGGATTTCTTATCAGTTGTTCCCATCATAGGATTCCAGGAATCCTTTTCTTCATACTTGACCTGAACTGAGGCAAGATTCTCTCCAGACTCAGACCATGAAAAAAAAGGCGGAAGAACTCCCTGTCTCCAGGTGCTGCATCCAAAAAAGAAAAAGAGCATAAGTGTCATTAAAAAACGCATTGATTTTTTTCTCATAATTTTCTGTTCCTTGTCAGGAAATAATCAATCGAACATCGCTTCAATTTCTTTCCAGCTGTTCAGTCTCGCCAGTTTCCTGTAGTCTGCCGAAAGTTTATGACAGAGCATAGCCACTTCAAACATATTAAAATTGTCTTTAGAAATCTTTTTCAGTCTGGCAAATCTCATTTTGATTTCTTCTGAAAGAAGATCAGCCTGTTCCTTCTGCTGCTTGGCGACAAATTCCTCAGTGCTGCCCTCGATGATTTTTTTTACCATATCGTCTTTATAAGAAGATTTAGTAATTCTTGCATCTTCAGTAAGATTAATTTCAGGTTCATCATCCATGGATTTCTCCGCAGCAGTATCGATAATTTTCATGATATCTTCATTAGATATTTCGGACATTTTATTCTCCTTAAGTATGATTGCCCAGTATGTCTTTCAGAACTGCACCTGAATCAGGAGGAACTGAAGTAAAATTGATTCTCAGCTGTGCGTTTGAAATATTCTGAATCACTTTCGCATACAGATCCGTTTTGTATTCTTTTCCGTTAATGAAAATTCTGAGAATCTTGATATTGTTCAGTTTTTCAACAGGGATATGAGTGCCGAGTATCCCTTCCTTTTCTCCCAGTTCAATGAGATCTCCCAAATGAAGATCATCACTCGCATGTTTTCCGGCGAGAATATTAAATTCAAAATGAACTTTAGATTTCACTTTTTTCAGAACTGCATCTTTTTTCTCAGGCATATAGACATTGAACGGTCCGCCGATTCCGCCGACAGCACTGATTGTAATAGGAGTATTGACCCCTTTAGGCATTACTTCAAACTGATCGTCGATTCTCAAAAGTCCTTTGCAGGCATCTACCGTAAATGGAGAAATCAGTGTCTGTCCGCCTACAGTGTAGGATTCAATTCTTGAAGTCAGGTTTACGTTTTTACCCACAACTCCATATTTCATTCTCTTTCTGGATCCGATATTGCCGACTACGATATCGCCTGTATTTATGCCGATACCCATCTGAACTTCAGGAAAACCAGCTTCCCGGTTTCTTCTGTTCACTTCCTCCATTGCAAGCTGCATTTCGAGAGCACAGGCAACAGCTCTCTGAGCATCGTCATCCCTCTGAATAGGAGCTCCGAAAATTACAAGGATTGCATCGCCGATAAATTCATCAATGGTACCATTATATTTAAATATAATATCCGTCATAATATCCAGATAAATATTTATCATTCCGACAACACTTTCTGCAGGAAGTCTTTCACCGATTGAAGTAAAGCCTCGGAGATCCGTCATCATGATTGTCACAATTCGCTTGTCTCCGCCGAGCATTGTACCTTCAGGAGTTTCGAGGATACTGTTCACAACCTCGTCAGAAAGATACATCCCGAAAGTCTCTTTGATGAATCTGTTTCTTACGTCCAGTGCCTTCTTCAGGCGGAACATTATCAGTCCAAGAATCATTGCTCCGACAAGGATCACCCCGGAAACAGTAATCAGGAGACTGTTTGTCCTTTTAATCGGACCGATCATATCGTCTTCAGGAACAACAAGCCCAATAGTCCAGTCCTTGTCAAAATCCTTCTTGGGAAATTCTTTGTACGAAGCCAGATATTTCACTCCGTTTACTTCCAGATTGAACTTGCTGTCCTTTGTTTCGTAAAAGTATTTATAAGTTTCCTTAATCTCCGGAAAATCAGATTCTTCGACTTTTCTCGGTCTGAGTTTTCCTTCTTCGAGAATCATCGGGACAGATGCATCAGGAAATGCTACTATCTCTCCCTTGCTGTTGGTAATATAAATAATGCTTTTTTTCCCGATATTCTGTTTTTTCAGTTCATCCTTCAGATTCATCAGGAATTCTGAAATGGCGACAAGTGGGATATCCAGACCGAAAACTCCCTTAAATTTTCCGTCCTTGTCACGGACAGGAGAAGAAGCTGTTACACCGGGAACCTTGTCAGTAGCAAAAATATATACATCACTCCAGAAAAGTTTGCCCTCTCTTTTTGCCCCCTGGTACCATGGCCTTTCCCTAGGATCGTAATTGTCTTCGGGACTCAGTTCTTCCTTTATGATATTCCCTTCTAAATCCCGCCTTCTCCATTTTACAGTCACTTTTCCCTTCTTGCGGGTGACTACTTTAGTGGAGATTGTGCCGTCCTGCTCTCTTCTCTGCATCAGAAAATCGCCATTGTCATTTCCGATTTCAAAATTTTTGAGCTGAGGGTGGAGTTTCAGGATTGCAATCATCAGTCCATCGAGCCGGGGATTGTTTTCCAGAGTCTCTACCCCTTCCACTGTGATTTTAGAGCTGAGTTCCGTCATATCCACTGCAGTCATCAGATAATTCTTCGCATTTTGAAAGACTCTCTGGTTGATCTGATCGATGACATCCTCGGAAAGATCCAGAATGGCATTTTTGTTATTATAATAAGAGTACCCTGTGACAAGCATGACTGAAACCACCAGAACTGTTAAACTGGCAAATATGATTTCGAAACTGGCAGACTGTTTACTTGTGATGGAAGACGCAGTTGTCTTTTCTTTTTTATTTGAGAAGATTCCCATAGTACCCTTGACCAAAATTTACGGTTTAGCCTATTATTTCCGTTGTATTCGTCAAGTGAATTCGTGTTTTTTCTAACATCTTGTAAAACAATCTACTGAAAGGAGGCCTTTTCATCATTTTCCGCTTCAGCAGAACAGTGCATAGGTCGTTCCGTCCCGCCATTCCCCGGAAAGAATTATCGACTGCATTTTTCATAAAAAATATGCGACTGCATCCGTCTTTATTGAGTTTGCTTCTATTGCGAAATTCTTTCTTCTTACAGGTTCTTCAGGATTTCTCCCTAAACTCCTCAAATCGATCCTTGATAAATTTTTCTGCATTAAAAGACAAATCCAGTATCATTCCCTGTAAATCGCTCTCAGAATAGGACTGCTTTACAGATTTCATAAATTCTCCCAGTTCTTTTCCAGAAATATTCAATATCTTCATAACAATATTTCCGTTAAAGAGCTCTGCAGCCTTTCTTTGCCTGCTCACTTCATCAATCATTTTCCGACATTCTTCCATTTTCCCAAAATGTTCCAGATGGGCGGTCTGCATTCTTTGAAGTTCCTCCAGTGAAGGCTTTTGGTATTCTCCGGCAAGAAGTCCTTCTGTTTCCAGAAACTGAATAAACTTCATATAAAAAGGTCTTTTCCTGTTTCTAGACCTGTTTTCATTGTTCAGATTTTCCAGACGATATGCCGGACCTGAAAAATATCTGGTACTCACTGCATATCTGAAAATATCTTCCTCTGTTCTGAAGCCTTTTTCAAACCCTGAATAACTGAAACCAAGATATTCCAGAATCTCTTTTGGATCCTTTGAAAGAATAATTTCATTCAACTGAAAGTCCTGTGCCAGATAATACCTGCAGGAAAGACCTGTTTTATGACCAAGCTTCAATCCAAGAGAATAGGCTGTCCTTCCTGCGAGATTTCCAAAATCACAGTAGGCAAAATAAAATTTGGCCGTCACAAAATAGTTGGAAGCATCAATAAAATCAATCTGGAAGTCATTCAGATTAAAACTGAATACATCGTCATTTTTGACAATTTCTTCCGGCAGAAAAGTCTTCTCGATCCATTCCCTGAGATTGAAACTGCATTCCTTTCTTAATATCACATCCATATCTCCAAAGTCCGGTTTGTCGGAATAGGCCTCGGGAATAAAGAACTCCGCAAACATTCCGGAAGAATCCAATATCTCAGAAACTCTTTTATGTACAGTCAGATATTCATCCCTGCTGTATCGCCTTGTTTTAACAGTCGTTAAAGCATTTCCGCCCATCATTCCTCCTTTTGTTTTTTTTGACTCTGACCATTACTTCAGTAAAAGAGAGAAAGCAAATAAGAAATTTTTCAGGCAGCATACTCATTTGAGTTGACTTAAAACCCCTTCGGAATATACTTCTGTTCAACAGAAAAAAATCATAATATCTTTTACTGTATTGACTGCAAATTACAGCTTAAGGAAAGATTTCGATATGTCAAAATTGCGTATCTTTTTTCTATTCTATCTCCTCGTTTCATCAGCAAATCTGTTTTCATTGCCGGTTCCTAACGGCTATTATTTGAAAAAGACCGAGCTGAATCCAGTGACCGGAGAACAGGTTCTACTGGAAATACAGGATCGGCGCAGAGTTCAGTGTGTATATTCTCAGTTCGTGTACTATCCTGTCTGGGCTTCTGCAAAAGGATATTACTGCGGATATCGGGAATATTCAAAAACTGATGTATTCATTAATTCAGCAGGGAAAATCTGTGGGGATATGGACTGGTATTATCTGAACTGGAATTTTGATGCTTACAGGATTATTGCGCCTTGCACCCAGAAAGGAGAGCACTGATATGACGATACTGATTCCGCTGCTTCAGGCAAGGCTTCAGGAATGTTATTTACAGTTCATATGCTGGGGAAAGGGCTGAAACAGTATGAAAATTACGATAGATCAGGACGCAAATGCTGCTTACTTGGAGCTGAAGAACGGGAAGGTTTTCGAGACACGGACTGTCGGAAAATGCGTCAATGCAGACTTGAACGAGGCCGGTGAAGTGATGGGAATCGAATTTTACTCTCAGACAGACGTGGATATCAATTCCATTAATATCCGTTACGAATCTGCCCGATTGGTAAAGAAAGGACGGAATTTCAAACCTGAGACAATCAAGGGCATTTTGGGAGAACTTCAAGAGCAGTGTCAAAAGGTCATAGGTCTGATTGATTCCTATGATCTGGAAGGAAAGACTCAAGATGAAAAGGATGATATGATTGTAAATATGTCGGTCAATGTGAATATTCTTGCAGTACGCTCCGGTCTGATCGATGGGTATTTTGAAGAGATGCTGGAAGATGAAGAACCGACAGAGGAAAAATGATGGTTATGCAGGTTTGTTTTGAAAGTGTTTTGAATGAAACTGAAATGGTGCTCGAAGGGGGACTTGAACCCCCACACCTAACGGCACAAGCACCTCAAGCTTGCGTGTCTACCAATTCCACCATCCGAGCGCGGTTTCATTACCATTTTTTGTTGGGGTCTTTCTGTGTAAAGAATTTTTCTGGCAAAAATTGAAATCAAAAAAAGAGCGCAGATACAGTTTTACTCTCCTTCTTTTTTCTTTCCTAAAAGAAGAATTCCGTAAATAATAAATACCGACCCAGACAGTTCAAGAGCACTTACCTTTTCGCCCAGAATAAAGTACGCCATAATGATTGTGGAGACAGGTCCGAGTGTGCTTGCAATTGCAGCCTTTCCTGATCCGATTCTTTTCAATCCTGCACTGAAAAGAATCGTAGGGATAACGGTAGAAATCACAGCCATAACTGCGGTTATTTCTAATGTCTGCTTAGAAATACCTTTCAGAACCTGAAAATCTCTAGTCAGAAGAAAATGCAGCATTATCGCAAAGGTCGATATAATCAGTGCTGCTGAGGAAGTAAGAACTGCTCCCAGTTTCTTAATGATATTTTCAATTCTTGCCACATAGACAGCATACGTCAGAGAACATAAAAAAACAAAAAATATCCCAGTGCTGTTGGACCTGTTGTCCCATTTGATTTCTGAAAATATCAGGAAAACACCAATATATGTGAGCACAAGAGAAAAGTATTCTCGTTTCCCTGGTTTTCTTCGATAGAAAATCCAGTTGATGAGTGCAACAAGACTGGGATAGGTGTACAGTATGAGACGTTCGAGACTTGCCGTTATGTATTCGAGTCCTATAAAATCAAACAGACTGGAAAGATAATAACCGAGTATTCCGAGGGAGGCCAGACTTAAATAGTCTTTAAATTTGAGATCTGCTTTCTTCCATTTTTCACGGTTCAGATAGAAAAGAACTGCAAAAAAAGGAGCAGAGAAAACCATCCTCAATGCGAGGATGGTGACTGAATCAGTAAGTTCTCTGTATGCAAGTTTTACAAGAACTGCTTTTGCCGAAAAACATACTGCAGAAAGCAGAATCAGTATTAAGCCTTTTGCTGCCTCACTCATTCAAAAAAGTGATTTTTTCTATGACAACATCCTTTACCGGCTTGTCCTGAAATCCGGTTTCCGTTTCTGAAATTGCAAGAACAAGAGATGCACCGTCTGTAATATGACCGAACACTGCATGTCTGTTGTCCAGATACAGATTGTCTCTTACATTGATGAAAAACTGTGAACCTCCGGTATTCGGTCCTGCATTTGCCATAGAAAGAGTATAAGCCTTGTTTCTGAGTTCAGGATGAAATTCGTCCTGTATCTTGTATCCCGGCCCGCCGGTTCCGTTTCCCTTGGGACATCCCCCCTGAATCATAAAATTCTTTATTATTCTGTGAAATATGAGTCCGTCATAAAAACCTGCCTTGGCCAGTTTAATAAAATTGCCTGCAGTTACAGGTGCCCTTTCTTCATCCAGATAAATACTGAACTCTCCCATAGAAGTTTTTATCACTGCATTTGCCATCAGTAATGTTCCATCCTTTTGCTTAAATTTTCCTTAAATTCGAGTAGTGTCTTTTCATATAGTCTCGCATTGGTTGCAAGGATGTTCGGCATATCCATAGAAAACGAATTTCCGTCAAATGTGCTGACTCTTCCCCCTGCTTCCTGTATAATGAAACCGCCTGCCGCAATATCCCAGGGAGAAAGACTCTCTTCCCAGAAACCGTCAAATCTGCCTTCAGCCACCCAGCAGAGATCGAGAGCAGCAGCACCTGTCCTTCTGATTCCTCTTGTCTGAACAAGCATATTCTTCAGATACTCAAGTATCCTGTCTGTATTGTCTTCCCTTCTGTAGGGAAAACCGGTACAGAATAATGCTTCTATCATTTTATCTGTAGAAGAAACATGAATTTTTTTATCATTTTTATATGCTCCTTCACCCAGAACTGCCTGGTAGAGTTCATCCAGTGCAGGAAGCAGAACAAAACCGGCAGTAATTTTCTTTTCCGGTATATATTCCAGCCCGATGGAAACAGCATACAGAGGAAGTTTATGAGTAAAGTTTGTTGTACCGTCCAGAGGATCAATGATCCATCTGAAATCCGATCTGCCCACCCTAGTTCCGCCTTCCTCTCCCAGAATATGGTCATCCGGAAATTCGCTCAGAACTGCCTTGACGATCATTTCCTCTGAACCCTTGTCTGCTTCCGTGACAAGATCGACCAGATTTTTCTTTCTGCTGACTTCCAGGTCATTCTTTGACTGCATGAATTTCAGATATTTTCCAATATCCGGTAATGCTTTTAGAATAATTTCCTTTCTCTTGAGTATCTCTGCTTTCATTTTACCGAGGTGCCTTTAGGTTTCAGCCAGTCCTTTTTAAAAAGACCGATTCTGTAAAAGAAATAGGCAAAACTTACGCTGAGTACACCGAATCCGTATTTCACGCTTCTCTTAAAATTGATGGAAGATGCTTCTGCAAAATACTTTGTGGGACAGGTCACTTCAGCAATATCAAAACCTGCCGCAAATATCTGGGCTATCATCTGATTGTCGAAAACGAAATCATCAGAGTTTTTTTCATAGTCCACTTTATCGAGAACCGCTCTCGAAAATGCTCTGTACCCTGTATGGTATTCCGAAAGTTTCTGATTCAGAAGCAGATTCTGAGAAAAAGTCAGAAGCCTGTTTGCAATGTATTTGTATGTCGGCATTCCGCCGTTCAATGCGCCCTTTCCCAGTATCCTCGATCCGAAAACTACAGGATAAAGATCGAGTGCAATGATGCTTGCCATAGCAGTGATCAGCTTCGGTGTATACTGATAATCAGGATGCAGCATAATTACAATATCGGCTCCCAGTTCCTTTGCCTTGTTGTAGCAGGTCTTCTGATTTCCTCCGTAGCCCTTGTTTTCTTCATGAACAATCACATGACGGATACCGATTCTTTTTGCCTCGTTCACTGTACCGTCCTTGCTTCTGTCATCAACTAGAATGACATCATCAACGATCTCATGAGGAATTTCCTTGTAAGTTTTTTCCAGGGTTTTTTCTGCATTGTATGCAGGAAGAACAATGATCAGTTTTTTTCCGTAAATCATCAGAGTCTCACATTCCCTTTCGTAAAATCATCGTATGCAACCTTGAGTCCCGATTCCAGATCAGTTTTAGGTTTCCATCCGAGTCCGTGGATCCTGGAAGTGTCCAGAAGTTTTCTAGGAGTGCCGTCAGGTTTTGATGAATCAAACACAAGTTCCCCGGAATAGCCCACAGCTTTCTTTATCAGATTGGCAAGTTCAAGAATACTCACTTCATTTCCGCTGCCTACATTGATTGTCTGATTGGAAAGATATTCATGCATTAGAAAAACGCAGGCATCCGCCAGATCGTCCACAAACAGAAATTCGCGGAGAGGTTTGCCTGTTCCCCAGATGACAACTTCCTTGGCATTCGCTTTTTTGGCCTCGTGAATCCTCCTGATCAGAGCAGGAATCACGTGAGCATTCATTGCATTATAATTATCACCTATCCCGTATAGATTTGTAGGCATTGCAGAGATAAAATTTGTATGATACTGACTGTTGTAGAATTCGCACATTTTGACACCTGCAATTTTAGCAATTGCATATGCTTCATTTGTGGGTTCAAGTTTTCCTGAAAGCAGATAATCTTCCTTGATCGGCTGCTCTGCAAATTTCGGATAAATGCAGGAGGAGCCTAGGAAAAGAAGTTTTTTGACTCTGTACACGTAGGAAGAATGAATCAGGTTGTTCTGAATCTGCAGATTATTGTAGATAAAATCTGCAGGATATGTATTATTTGCATAAATTCCGCCCACCTTTGCAGCAGAAATAAAAACGTAATCCGGTCTTTCTGTTTTGAAAAATTTTTCTACATCAGACTGTCGGATTAAATTGAGTTCCTCCGAACTGTGACCAATGATATTCGTATATCCTTTTTCCTGGAGCACTCTTTTAATAGCAGACCCTACCATTCCGTAAAGTCCAGCCACGTAAATCTTAGCGTTTTTTTCCATAGGTTCCTTTTTTTGCGGGGATTTTTTTCCCGTAAGCAGAAATTTCCTCTGTTTTTAGTCTTTTTGCCCTGCTCTAAAAATAAAACTATTTTTTTAAATGAATCAGAATGGAAATCTCGAAAAGCCGCATTTCATAATGTTTTTCACGCGGAGGTGCGAAGAAAAAAATCGAAGCGGGAAGGCATCTCTAAGAATCGATCATCGAAATGACAGTAAAAGGGAGCAATTTAGGATAACACTTATCCTGTATCTGCAGCAGAAAGACATCAGCTTCTCTGCTTACAGGGGACAGTTCAAGCGTTTCTGCCAAGATCGTATTTGTGGGCAGCGTTATTGCCTTGCAGCAGGGCACATAATTTTTAACCTTCTGCACTGCACCGATGCAATAAAACTCAAATGAATTTATCATTATAAAAAATGCAGACACTGAAAAACTGCAGATCAGAAGTTCTTCAGTGTCGACACTGTCAAGAATCGGATAATGAAGCTTGTAATACTGATCTTTCTCTCTCGGCCCTTTTTTCGGAAGTTTTCTTCCGAAGTCTCCCGAACATAAAGATATTGAAAAAATGGATGATTCCGAGAATCACAAGAACAAACCCTATCTTGGTGCTTAAAAGTTCAAGTGACTGCACAAAAGAATCCGGCTTGTGTTCTATTTTCATTGCAAGGGTAATATAACCTATATTCAGAAGATAAAAACCTACCACAAGCAGATGATTGACCGAATCGGCCAGCTTCTCATTTGACAGACTGTCTATCAGAAAAATTCTTCCGTTTGTGCTGAGAGTCCTTGCGACCCAGACAGTCAGTGCAATACTGATCAGAAGATAAATTGTATACAGCCCAAGTGCAAGTCCGTCCTTTTCCATTTTTCTGTTTGGACGAATATTCTTTTCTATCTCCAGAAAACTGACAGTCTCTGTATGACCATAATTATGTGCGATATCCAGTATATTCTGTCCCTGTCTGTTTTTATGAAGCATATCCAGACCGTGAGTGATGAGCATCTTCAAAATATTCAGATGACCTCGAGCCGCTGCATAATGACCGGCAGACTGCAGATTGTCATCAAGTTCAACCGCGAGAGAATGACTTCCCGACTGAGAAGAATGATCGAGAATCATCTGCACAATCTCGTCTTTCCCGCCCTCCACAGCAAAAAACAGAATGGTTTTTCCAAAATTGTATTTTCTGTTCATTACAGGGTTCTGCTCCAGTGCTTTTTTTACTGCCGGGGCATTCCCTTTTATCACAGAATTGAACAGTTCTTCCTCAGGCGAAGCCTGAACTGAAATGCAAAAAAATAAAAGACCGAGTATCAGAAATCTTTTCATAAGATCCTCCATTTGAACATGTTCAATTTTACAAATGCACAAAAACAGTCAATCCGTTTTTGAACGCGTTCAGTTTTTATTTTCTCAGATGAACTCCAGATATCCTGATGAATGATCCTCCCGTCACGGAATATTCCAATTCCGCCTCACCGAGACTGAGTTTAGGATGAATAAGACTGCTGTAGGAAACCGGCAGTCCGGTATCTGACTTTATTTCCTGAAATGCAAAGACCCTTGTCACAATTTTATTTTTCATCCAGTTTTCCAGATCGTCTGACTTTGTAAGAGCTGTTTCAAATGAAACTGCATTCAGACCGAGTGAGACATACATTCCGGGTCTGCCGGAAATCACAAGAGTCCCTTCCTTCGGAAAACCTTTCAGAAAGTCCAGATTGTTTTTAAATTCCCTGTGAGTAGTAATTGTCCTGATGCTCTGATTTCTGCCTGCAATAGAAAGATTCTGCACAGCAATCAGAAATATTACAATATAATATATTATACTTTTATTGAATATATCAACAATCAAGTATTTCAGAAATACAGCCGCAGGAATGCAGATTACAAATGCTGCTTCAAGAGAAAGTCTGTGCACCCAGGGAAAACGAAGATCTCCGAAATAATAGGCAAGTCTTACAGTATAGACAAGAGAGAGTCCGATAAACACAGCAAGAATTGTATTTTTTTCCTCACTCGAATATTCCGATTTTCTGAAATTCCAGACAAGGACTCCGATCCCTGCAATAGCCATAAAGAAAATGACTGAAGATGAAGGATATGTTCCCGGCACAACATTTCTGAAAAAATCTGCGAGATTCAGTATATTCGGAAACAGATAAGAAACAGAAATCGGGTCCTTGTTTGAATCCCCTGCATTCAGAATGCTCGACGAAACAAGTCTCTGCCAGAGAAGAGGAAAGAACAGAATCACCGAAAGAAGTGATCTCCAAGTCAGAAGTTCCAGTCTGAAATTTTTTCTGAATACAGAAATGCAGATCAGAAAGAGAGAAGGCACAATAAGGAGTATGCTTTCATATCTGGCTGTTCCTGAAAGGACTGAGGCAAAAATCATCCATTCTGCATTTGACTCAGCCTCGGTCTTAAGATATAGATGAACAGAATGCACCCAGACCAAAAAGAAAAACAGATTCAATGCATCGAATCCTCCAGAACGGAAACAGAGGGCAGTGATCGGGAATGACAGCACAAGAATCGGCAGACCGATCCTGATCTCTTCCGACTCGGTAAATTTTTCCGCAAGACGAAAAACAGAAAGAAAAGATAAAAACAACAGAATCAGATTGAGAGCAAATGAGTTTTCCGGTCTGAACCCTGAGACTGAATGCAGTAAAGATACAAGAAAGGGATACATTCCAGGTCTGTGTGCTGTATCCTGATTTACAACCGAAGTATTTCCGAAAATCTCCACAGCTTCTATGAGATTTGTATGTGTTTTGTATTTATAGAAGGAAACTGATTCTGAAAGCAGATTTGTCTCATCCGCCAGGATCTGAAAAGCGGAAGGAACCGAATAAAAAAGAATGACCGAAAGCAGAAATCCTAGAGACAGTTTCAGACGGTTTTCATTCCAGAAGGAATGATATGCCGGGTATCGTTCGAGATACCTTTCGCCGATCGGATTCAGGCTGAATAGGAAAGTGACTGCAAGAAAATAATAATTGGACTTTTCAAAAACGGTCTTCAGAAAACCTGAATAGGCAAGCCAGAAAGACAGCACAAACAGAAACAAAAATAAAAATGAGGAAAATAAAATGATTTTGTATTTTTTAAAAAAGGACATAGATGTCTGCCTGCAGGAGTTTTTCAGTTTATTTAAAGCTGTCAGTTCCTTCCGTAAAGCAGTTTTTCAGCATCTTTCCAAAAAGTTTCCCAATACAAAAATTTTACGGATTCTGTATACGAGAGGACTCTCTGCCAGGGCAATCGCTTTCAGATTTTCAATACCTGATACAAAAAAAGGGTCTTCACAGGCAGGAATTTTCGAAGTCCACTCCGGCCATTCCAGGCCATTCTCATCGCAAAGATATTCTACTGTCGAGGCAAGCAGAGGATCGATTTTTTCCATAGTATAAGAAAAACCATTGGCAATAGATTTTGAATCTTTGAAGTATCTGAAATCATCAACAAAATTCATCAGATAAAGGGCCCAGTTCTCACTGTCCTTTTCTATGCTTTCTTTTGTCTCCTTAATAGTCAGCATTTTCAAAAATCTCCTCAATAAAATACTGCATAGCCGGTCTGATTCTTTCCTTGGGATAATATTTCTCCAAAATCTTGAAAACTTCTTCAGGAGATCTAATTTTCAAAAGTTTAATTAAAAAAATAATGTCATCCTTATCGCTCGAATCGATTCTTGAAGCAAGACACTTCATTGCCAGCAGATAGTCGGACTCCGGGATAAATACCTTTAAATTTTTCCAACTGAATAATATTCGTTTTCTATGATCAGTCGCCGGTCTTGACTGATAAACCAGGCACATAACCGCCCCCCCATAAATGCAGATTTCTCCAGTAATTTCCATTGAGGCCAATTCTTCATCCAGCTCTTTCAGAAGGCCGGTGATTCTGTCTTTTGATAATAAGTGAGACATATTATATAAAACAGCCGTCCTCTTCCTTTGGAAAAAAGACAGCTGTATTTTTTAATGAAAAATCAGTTAACCTTCAGCGTTTACTGCGCTGAGATATTCCCTGTTCAGTCTTGCAATATTGGAGACAGAAATCTCCTTCGGACAAGCTGCTTCACATTCATACTGATTTGTGCAGTTTCCGAAACCTTCCTTATCCATTGCTGCAAGCATTTTACGGACTCTTTCCTTTCTTTCCACCTGACCCTGAGGAAGAAGTGCAAACTGAGAAACTTTTGCAGAAACAAAAAGCATCGCAGATGCATTCTTGCAGGAAGCCACACAGGCACCGCATCCGATACATGCTGCTGCGTCCATTGCAAGATCAGCTGCGGTCTTCGGAATAGGAAGAGCATTTGCATCGGGAGCACCGCCGGTATTGATGGAAACAAATCCTCCTGCCTGAATAATTCTGTCAAATGCACTTCTGTCTACGACTAGATCACGCAGAACTGGAAACGCCTTGGCTCTCCAAGGTTCAACGACGAGTTCATCACCGTCCTTGAAATTGTGCATATGAAGCTGACAGGCGGTTGTGCCCTTTCTGAACCCATGAGCGAACCCGTTGATGAAAAGTGAACATGTTCCGCAGATCCCTTCGCGGCAGTCATGATCAAAAGCTATCGGCTCTTCGCCTTTTGCTTCGAGTCTTTCATTCACGATATCGAGCATCTCAAGGAAGGATGCATGAGTGCTGATTCCCTTTCCCTCTTCTATATAATCCACAAATTTACCTTTGTCGGAAGCGTTTTTCTGACGCCATACTTTCAGTTTGAGATTGATTTCAGCCATTTTATTTGTAACTCCTCTGAGCGAGTTTTATGTTTTCAAACACGAGCTCTTCCTTGTGTTCAACCGGTTTACTGCCGACACCCTTGTATTCCCATGCAGAAACGTAACAGTATTTATCATCATTACGCTTAGCTTCTCCGTCTTCTGTCTGATATTCTGTACGGAAATGTCCCCCGCAGGATTCTTCTCTGTTCAGAGCATCAATGCACATCAGTTCTCCGAATTCCAGGAAATCCGCAACTCTTCCGGCCTTTTCCAGGGACTGATTGAGTTCTTCATTTTTTCCGGTAATCTTCAGATTCTTCCAGAATTCTTCGCGAAGTTCAGGAATTTTCTTGATCGCTTTTTCGAGACCGGCCTTGTTTCTTGCCATCCCGCATTCGTCCCACATAATCTTTCCGAGTTCTTTATGGAATGAATCTACAGTGCGGCTTCCGTTAATGGAGAAAAGTTTCTTCACTCTTTCTTCTGTCTCGGAAACAGCCTTCTTAAATTCAGGATGATCTGTGTCCGGTCTTTTGACTGTATTGTTTGCAAAATAATCGCCGATCGTATACGGCAGTACAAAATATCCGTCAGCCAGTCCCTGCATCAGAGCAGATGCTCCAAGTCTGTTTGCACCATGATCGGAGAAATTTGCTTCACCGATCACATGAAGACCTGGAATATTGCTCATCAGATTGTAATCCACCCAGAGACCGCCCATTGTGTAATGGACTGCAGGATAAATTCTCATCGGAGTCTTATATGGATTCTCATTTGTAATGCTTGAATACATATCAAAAAGATTGCCGTATCTGTCACGGATCACATCCTCACCTAGTCTCTTGATTGCATCAGAGAAATCCAGATATACACCAAGTCCTCCAGGACCGACTCCCCTTCCGTCATCGCAGGCTTCTTTTGCACTTCTAGAAGAAATGTCTCTAGGTGCCAGGTTTCCGTAAGACGGATACTTTCTTTCCAGATAATAATCTCTCTCTGAATCAGGAATATCAAAAGGAGAACGGGTATCACCCTTTTTCTTCGGAACCCAGATTCTTCCGTCATTACGGAGAGACTCAGACATCAGAGTGAGTTTGGACTGATAGTCCCCTGCCACAGGAATGCAGGTAGGATGGATCTGAGTATAACAAGGATTGCCGAACAGTGCTCCCTTTTTGTATGCACGGAATGTTGAAGTCACATTGCATCCCATCGCATTTGTAGAAAGAAAGAATACGTTTCCGTATCCGCCTGTAGCCAGAACAACAGCATCTGCTGCATAGGAGGATATTTTTCCTGATACCATATCCCGAACAACAATTCCTTTTGCATGACCGTCCACGAGGACTACATCGAGCATTTCTGTTCTGGGATACATTTTTACTGTGCCGAGTCCGATCTGTCTGGACAGTGCAGAATATGCGCCTAGAAGAAGCTGCTGACCTGTCTGACCCTTTGCATAGAAGGTTCTCGAAACCTGAGCACCCCCGAAGGATCTGTTGGAAAGATGTCCTCCGTATTCCCTTGCAAAAGGAACTCCCTGTGCCACGCACTGATCTATAATATTGGCAGAGATTTCAGCGAGTCTGTGTACATTTGCCTCTCTCGCACGGAAGTCTCCTCCCTTGATCGTATCGTAAAAAAGACGGTGTACACTGTCTCCGTCATTCTGATAGTTCTTTGCAGCATTGATCCCGCCCTGAGCCGCAATACTGTGAGCTCTTCTTGGAGAATCCTGATAGCAGAAGCAGGATACATTATATCCCAGTTCTGCAAGAGTAGCCGCAGCAGAGCCGCCGGCAAGACCTGAACCTACGATAATTACGCTGTATTTTCTTTTATTGGCCGGGTTCACAAGTTTCATATCGAACTTGTGCTTTTCCCATTTGTTTTCCAGAGGACCGGAAGGAATTTTAGAATTAATCATTTCTTCTCCTTATTTAATTACACCGGCAGCAACGGCCAGAGGAACAGATGCATATCCTAAAAATATCAAGACAGATATGAGCAGAGCGCCAGCTTTCAGTTTTGGATCCAGTTTAGGAGAGTTTGCTCCCAGTGTCTGAAAGAGACTCGACAGACCGTGACTCAAGTGAAAGCAGAGCAGAAATACGGACACAATATAAGAAGCAAGCACTGCAGGACTCTGAAATGCGATCACAAACATCTTATACACATCAGCTCTTCCGAGACTGTCCTTGAAATCATGAAACTCAGGATTCGTAACACCGACAGTAAAATGCAGAAGGTGGTATACAATAAATGCCAGCAGAAGCATTCCGCTCATAATCATTGTGCGGGATGCATAGGAAGCAACATTGTTTCCGTACTTATAATAACCCACAGGACGAGCTTTTCTGTTTTCCATTGTCACGCGGATTGCAGTTCCTACATGAGCCAGGAAAATGACTGCAAGCACAAAACGAATGACCCAGAGCACAGGCCCTAAATCTTTCAGCATTTTTGCATAGGAATTGTATTTGTCGGGTCCTGCAAACATCTGCAGATGACCGAGCATGTGTCCTATTACAAATCCGAACAATAAAATACCGGTCACAGCAAGAACGAGTTTTTTCCCGACCGAGGAGGAGAGATATCCTCCCGTTTTTACGGATTGATTCATTTAACTTCTCCGAAATGAATTGGGCATTGCCCTTTTGTATTGGTTCTATTAAAAAATATGCACCTATTATGTAAAGCGAATAGCTTAACGTCGGGCGATATCAGCATATAAATGCGGACAAAAAACTTCTTTACTGTCTTTTTGAAACAGGAACCCTGCTCTCTATGAAACTGCTCTTCATTTCCCTGTCCTTCCTGATAATGATTCTCAGTGCACATAGATTTCCTCTTTCCGGTGTGGGAACTGCTTCAGGAAAAGAGTCTTTGTCCGAAACAATCGACCTTCTGCTTTCTGAGACTGTGGGAACTCCCATTCCTGTGCCGACCTTAGGCACCACTTCCGATACAAAAGCAGGAACTCCGCAGACAGGAAGTTACACCCCCTTCGAAACGGACGAAACCAAAGGCATTCAGATCGTCCCGAAGGAAGTCCAGGGAGCTTGCCAAAAACTAGACGGGTGGCACTTGTTGTCGGTGTAGGAAGTTATCCGTCCGGTTCAGGACTCTCCCCGCTGAAATTCGTCTTCCCAACCCTCGCGGAAGTGAAAGAAGAAAAAATGTAACTGTGGAACTCGACAGATTCTATCGGCCTGGGAAGGTGAGGTTTGAGTGAAAATCCTTCCGAATTTTAGGGACGAAGAAGATTGCGTACTTCCTAAATCACCCAGACCAAGGCGCCGTGGTGAGCAGCGTAGCGGCGAAGCGACAACCATCAGCGAATACAGCGCACATAGTCGTGGTCGATGTCCTGACGGTCTTCGTCGATATCTCCAAAGTAGACATCGAATCTGAACGCTCTAAAATCCAAATAATAGATGCCCTGCTCTTTCCATCTTTTGGTCACTCCATTCTTGTACGCTGCTTCAAACTCTTCAATGGTAGGTAACCGCATCCCCAGTTTTTTGCACTTTTTCAATGCGTCCTTCCAGGGCATTTTTCCTTTGTAATTGCTCCAGTCTGAAGCTTTACTCCCTTTTTTGGCAGACAGCTTTACTGCAAATACTGCAGTTAAACAGACGGCAGCAATGAAAGGTTTTCTCATTTTTTTCTCCGGTTAATGTTCTTTTACACAAGTTAACCTCGGTATTCTCTTCCGCTAACTTGAAATGGGTCGGCAATAATGGAAGGAAACATTCGGTGATTAGAATTATGCTTGCAGTCAATGCTCAATTGAATGTATACAATTTCATTAGAAAGCGCTAGCCGCAGATTGAAATAAAAGAATTGAAAGACTTAACCTACGTTCCACTGCATATTTTCGAGGATAAAAATATGAAAAAGAAAATCACATTTATTTTTCTGATTCTGTCGGTGACAGGATTTCTTTATGGAACCAATGTTCCGGAAAATGAAGCACAGGAATTCTACGATGCGGCGCACAAAAAAGTTCTTCAGAACCCTTTTTTTATATGGCTTCTGCCTGACGGAAGCATCGTGAATACCGGAAAATTCGGGGGCAAAAAACTTTCTCTGCCCACAGCAAATACATTCACGGAAGCGCCAGGATGTTATGCTGCCTGTTACTCCAAATCATCAAAAGGTTCAGTCTATCCTGTGGGAGGTGACATTTATGTGATGGGACAGATCCGCGTCCCCGGCAAATATTCCAAAAGGATCTGTCTGCCTAAAGGATACGAAAACGCGGACATCAGCAGTAAAAAACATTTCAAGGATCTTTGCAAAAAAATTCCGGCCTGTTCGGATGGAAAATGCTGGGCTGGCGGAGACACTGGCGGCTGGTTCGGAATTCAGGAAGACGGCTCAGTGGAACTGGATGACTGATACGGCAGGAATTCATCAGTATTATTTACTTGAGGAATAGACGGCCTCACCGATAGTAATCCTGAATGAACGAGAAAACAGAAACAAACCTGTTCAGACTGAGAAAAAC
>JBPOJG010000307.1:0-26675 GCA_052033835.1 Spirochaetota bacterium | reverse complement strand
TAGGCAGTACGTGCATTAACATTCTGTTTCAGAAAGTTTCCTATAGGTCCGGTGCAGTTCAGACGTTCCTGAAAATATAAATTATCATTGATTTTTTCAATTTTACACACACCTTTTTTCTGAGGCGCATCAAGGACTTCATCGTAGTGATCCTTGGATGTGATCATATAGTTCAGGCTGCTTCCTTCCATTTTGCATGACGCGGTAAATTTCCTGCCTCCCGGACCAACCATCCCTCCTTCCAGACTTGACGCCTTGATTGTCATTTCAAATCCCATACCCTTCATTTCTTCAGCATTGAAAGGATCTTCCACCCAGCGGCCCTCAAACGGATTTTTCGCCGACAGTGCAGGCACAAGAAACAGAACCAAACCGATTGTAAATAATTTTACTATCTTTAAATTTTTCATTTGCCAAAAATAATTGTACTTTCTGTTCTGTCAAGTGAAGATTCGGCAAGAAAGAATTCTTTATCTTGATCAGTGTGACTTGACAAAGTCGCATTAGATCTAATTTGAATTTATACCGTCGGATAAGTGTATCTGAATATGTATGCACTCAACTCTTTCAGATAAAGAATATTCAACTTATGCAAACAAGATACGACCAATTTTCAAATTCCTTCTTCCCTCTTTGTACAGGAGAACAGCGGACAAATTAAGGTTGACGTTTTCCCGTCCTGTCAAAAAATAGTCTCATCAGATTGTTGTTTTCAGAGAATATGGTTATTATGAATTTCCAAAAATCAATCTGTGTAATATGCAATGCACACACCTCAAGCAGCCGCATAAATGCTGTTTGAAAATCACGCAGATGATTTTTACGAAATTATTTCAGCAGCTGATAATACATTCAAATACTATAAGCAGGTTACATGTATGATTATTATAAATTTTATTATGGGTTTAGTTGCAGCAATTCTCATTGCCACCGGAATACAGAAAGAGGACTCCGGTAAAACGAAAGAAAAAGAACCGTATATTGAAGTAATCGGAAAACCGAATGAAAAAGAACAGATTTTCACTTTTGAAAATGTGAGAAAAAAAGCTCAGGATTTTTTAATGATTCCTTATTCGGAACCGAAAAAAATCTCCAACGAAATGCTTTCCAGCCTGGATTACGACAAGTATAAAAACATTCGCTTTCTTCCGGAAAAATCAGTCTGGAGAGAAGAAGGCAACCCTTTTCAGCTCCAGTTTCTTCATCAGGGCTACATTTACAGACACGGTGTGCTTATAAATGAACTGAGATCAGGCAGAGCCAGAATAATATCTTATAAAAAGGATATGTTTGATTTTTCACAGATTCCATCCAAAGGCAAGGTTCACGGTGATATGAATTTCTCTGGATTCAAAATTCATTATCCGATCAACACTGAGGAACATACTGATGAATTTGCAGTTTTTCAGGGTGCAAGTTATTTTCGTGTTGTATCAGAAAAACAGGTCTATGGACTTTCTGCCAGAGGAATTGCAGTCAATACGGCAATGCCTTATCCGGAAGAGTTTCCAATATTTCGCGAATTTTGGGTAGAAAAACCCAAAAAGGGCAGTGATTCAATCAACATATTTGCTTTGATGGACGGAATTTCTGTTGTGGGTGCCTATCGATTCGAATTTATTCCCGGAAAGACAACTGTAACGAAAGTTCACGCAGAAATTACTCTAAGAAAAAAAGTGGATCGTCTGGGAATTGCACCCTTGACAAGCATGTTTTGGTACGGCGAAAATTCCGGTGCACTCATCCAAAAGTCCAATCCTGAAGTTCATGATTCTGATGGGCTTCTTATTCTGAATCAAAACGGTGAGTGGATTTGGCGTCCTTTGGATAATCCCAAAAGGCCGACAGTCAATACTTTTGCATCAGAAAATCCTAAAGGATTCGGCCTGATTCAAAGAGACAGAGAATTTTCCAGCTATGAGGACCAAGACATGAAGTATCATTTAAGACCTAGTGCTTGGATTGTTCCAGGAGAAGATTGGGGTAAAGGAACTGTGCAATTGTACAGAATGCCGACCAAATCGGATACAGAAGACAATGTCGTTGCATTTTGGGTACCTGACGTTTATCCTGAATTGAATGTCCCTTATAATTTCTCTTATACCATTTACTGGGTAAATGAGAAACCGGAAGGAAAATCTAATGCAGATACTGTGGCAACCAGAATTAAAACTTTGAATAATGAACCGGATTCACGAATTGTTCAAATTGATTTTAAGGGAGAAAAACTTTCTTCTGAATCAAAACTGGAAGCCAATGTCAGTGGCTCAGAGAACTCAGAAATATCGGATGTAGGGATTCAAAAAATAGAGGAAACAGATAAATGGAGACTTTCCTATAAAGTCAAAAATAAAACTCCAAATAAACCGATGGAGCTGAGAGCATCTTTGAAAGATAAGGACAATGAAAAGCTGACTGAAGACTGGACATATACATTTGAGTTTTGAAAAACTGAATAAGACTTCTGAAGAAGATGAACTTCTTCTTCAGATTCTGTCATATGGAATGCGCGATTTTGAAAGAATTTCCATTATACTGAAGACGATACGCGAGGTTTCTATGCAGTCTTCAGATGAAAAGAATCAGGATTTTCTGGAAAACCTCGTTAAGGAAGAATTCATTTCCAGATCATGGAAACTCGAAGGACTCTCCAGCACACTGATGGAAATTAAGTTCAAAGATAAAAAACCGGCAGTCACTCTTCCTGAACTGAATAAAGTCGGCTCTATGATTCCATTACCGATTGATTTTGGATCCATTAAAACCTTAAGTCCTGATTTCTGGTCAGAAATTGACAAAACAGTGCTGTTCCTTACCCTTCTTGCCTGGGGTTCAGTATATTATTTCATTATACGCTTTTTGTTCTAATTTACTTGTTTTTTACAGACACCGTTAATCTATATAATTTTATAATATTGAAGACTTGTAAATTTTCATATTTTCTTTCCAATACTCATGCATATCTTCTTTTTTCATCTTCCAGAAATATTTATAAGATTTTTGAGTCAGTTCTTTATCATAGTAAAGAGTTTTAAATTCTGCTTTTGTAAGAGAAGATGGCCCTTCTCGAAAAAGTTTGTCCATTATCCTTTCTCCGTATTCCTTCTTTTTCAGATTTGTGCTGTTGTGCGATTTCTGAAAGTAGGAATGAAGTGTATTGTAATAGGGATCAACGGTAATTAAAAAATATGCATCACAGTGTATATGCAGATTTTCCTTCAGTTTCTCTTTCTGAATTCGAATTTTTTCATACAGAATTTTTATCTCAGGCTCAGAATTATCTGCACCGAACAGCCGTTTACTGCAGGAGAAACCGATAAAATAACTGATCAAGGGAGAAAAAATCCAGCTGATCCAAATAGGGAGAAACCAGTAAAAAAGACCTGGAAAGAGAAGATATAAATATACGGCCAAAAGTATGCCTTGAAGAGACTGTATTTTAAAAACCTGAAAACATTCTTTCAAAGAAACTGTATTTTCCTGTGATCGGTTTTGAGATATCCATTCAATTTTTATCCCGAATATAGTTGCACATACAAACTTGCTGTGCATATACATCAGAATCGGAGCCTGAATTACACTGAATAAAAATTCCAAAAAGCAGTCTCTTATGAACAGGAAAAAAGAACCTGAAATCAGTCTGTAATTTTTTGAAAATATATTGTAACCCAATGCAAGAAATCGAGGAAAAAAAAGCACAGTAATCGTATAGATCTGAAGAGAAAGCCCTTTCTGCCAGTAAATCTTATTCCAGAATTCCTGCCATTTTTCCGGACCGAGAGAAAGTCTGAAAAACTGCAGGTCCTCCTTGTAAATAAAAAACATCCCAATAAGGTACAAAAGCCAAAGCAGGGAAGAAAGATAAGAAAATATGCCCAGCAGTATGTGAATCCTGCTGGATAATCGCAGTCCCTTTGCCGGCAAAAACCAGAAATGCTGAAGATTTCCCTGGTTCCATCTTTGATCTCTTTTCAGGGAATCAATCATATTTGGAGGAAACTCTTCAAAACTCCCAGCAAGATCATAAGCAGACCAAACTGAATATCCTGATCTTCTGATAAGGGCGGCTTCAACCGTGTCATGGCTTAATATTTTACCTCCGACAGCCCCCAGTCGAGGAAGAGACGGAAGTCCGCAATATTCCATAAAAGGCTTCAGCCGTATAATTGCATTGTGCCCCCAAAAGCTTGAAGAGTTCCACTGCCAATAGGCGGCTCCTGATGAAAAAATTCTACCGTGAACAAGTGATGTAAATTTCATTATTTTTTGAAAAAAAGAACCAGTGTTGATAATGACAGGATATGTTTGAATAATGCCGGCATCCGGATTAGCTTCCATCAGTTTAGCCAGTCGGATCATACAGTCGCCAGTCATCAGACTGTCAGCATCCAATACTATCATATATTTATATAACTTGCCCCATCTTCTGCAGAAATCAGCCAGATTCCCGCTTTTTTTATTCAGATTGACTTTTCTCTTCCTGTAATAAATTTTCCCGGATATTTTTAATCTGTCCGTCAATTCCAAAAATAGTTTTTCTTCTTCAAGCCAGACATTCAGATTCTGAGTATCACTCAATATGAAAAAATCAAAGGACGAAAATTCCGAATATTTTGTAATCGATTCACACATAACTTCTATTCTCGAAAAAACTTCCGCTGCATTCTCTTCGTATATTGGCATTACTATTGCAATTCGTGCATTGACTAATGAGACAGATGAAAAATTCTTCGAAAGTTCAGTGATTCGGTAAGAATTTCCGCCGGACAACTCCTGCAGAAAACCGAAAATCGCGACAGTTGTTCCATAAGAAAGCTGAATAAACAGAACACAGAATAAAATACACACGAGTATTCTTGATACAGAATAATGACTTAATGAAAAAAAATCAAATAATAGAAATATGCCGTACCCTGCTATGAGATTCAATGCTGCCAAAAATGCAATAATTCTCGCAGTATAGACTCTTCTGTTTTTTTCCTTCATATTCACAAAGTATAAGCAACCTTATTCTTATCAATATGAAAAATTCAGTATCTCATTTCACCGGAGTTTTCATTATTCTACTAAAACCAATGAATAAAATTCTTGTGTCATTTTATTTGAACAGACAACTCTTGACATAGGAAAAATTCTGACTGTCGCTGAAAAGTTTTATACCGTATCCCCCAGATTTCCAATAGCGTCGCAAACTTCGATACTGCTGCAGCCCCTTTGGAATTCGGCATTTTAGTTGACCTTTTTCAAGTATAGATTATTATGCACTCCATGAAAGAGACTCCGAAAACATATGCTCCATTAAAAATTGGGAACAAGGCTCCTGAACTGAAAGGAATTGACTGGGTCAAGGGCAAGGAAGTCAAACTCGGGACCGGACTGACAATTGTGGAATTCTGGGCAACCTGGTGCGGCCCCTGCCTTCAGACAATTCCTCATCTGACTCAACTGCAGAAAAAATACAAAGGAAAACTTACAATAGCAGGACTTACAAATGAATCCTCTGATGAGGTCGTTCCGTTTGTTAAAGAGCAGGGAAAGAATATGGATTACAATGTGGGCATTGCACCGCTGGATGTATACAGTGCCTATATGGAAGGAATTGACGGCATTCCAAATGCATTTCTCATCAATGAAAAAAAGCAGCTCCTCTGGCAGGGTCATCCCTATTATCTGGGCAGCCTTCTGCCTATGATTCTCGGGGAAGGAGGATCTGAAAAATCCATTCTGGACATATCCAGAAAAAAACAGGAAATACTGACCCTGCATTCAGAAATCCAGGGAAAAATTTCTGCAAATCTCGACAAAAAGAAAAAACTGAAACAGCTGGCTGCTGAAGTACTGGATGTTCTTACTGACGACAGCGAAATTACAGGAATACTTTCTGAATATCAGCTGTTTGTTCCAGGAGAAACACTGCCCTCTCTCGATGAGATTGAATGGTTTCCTGGCTTCTCAGGAAATTTTGAAAATAAATATAATCTAATTCATACATGGTCTCCCATAGCCGATGCGGAATGGTCAATATCTCTTCCACTGATGTCTGAACTGCAGAAAAAATACGAGAACAGGATTTTCACTGCAGCACTCTCCCCTCAGGATATCGAATATATCAGCCAGTTTGTAGAGAGTCTGACTCCGGGAATTCAGTATGCATATATGACTCCTCCTGTATATGAAGCATATAATATAGAAAATGAAGAATATGGGATTACCTATCTGTTTGATTCAGAGAGAACACTGCTTTGGAAAGGCAAGGCATCTGAAACACCGGGAATCCTTTCCAGTCTGCTTGACAAAAAAGGCACGAGTAAAACTCTTCTGCAGCACTATTCCGATGTGGAAGCATTTGAAGCAATGAGCTCGGCACTCTATTCTCAGAATAAAGTGACTGAAAAAGATTTGAAGAAGCTGGTTTCAGCAGCGGAAAAGGTGCTGAAGATCAACCCGGCCGATTTCAGTGTAATGACTGCACTCTGCAATCTGGCGACAGGATTTGGAAAAGAAAAAGTTTCTGAAATCTGTACCGCGTTCAATACATCTTCCTTTAATGCAAATCAGCTGAGACAGCTCGTGAGTGAAGCAGTTCTGTCATTGGATGGCCAGTTTATCCCCTACCCCTATGCAGTAAAATGCCTGGATCAGGCACTCAAGCTTTCGCCCGATTCCGCAGAATGCATTGTGCTCTATGCTGATGTGCTTTCCTATATGCATTTGACTGATGAGGCAATCAAGATGATCGACAGAGGACAGCAGACCTGGCCGGACAATCTGGATTTTTATTTCAAGAAAAAAATTCTTGAAAATATCAAAGAAAGTAAGTCTGCTTATAAAGTGAAGTGAAAAGAGGAATCTTAGAGCGTTTTCTTCCATTATAATTCTTAACTCACTTTACGCAAATAGGATATGAGGTCTAGAATCTGTAATTTCATAAATGCATTAGGAAAATCTAGCAGTTTCATAGCTTGCAGCGGCTTCAAGATTTGCGAGACCTTATGGCCGCCGGCACTTGCAGTGAGCCTGTCGAATCTAGGCCGCCCCACCTGCAGCCAAAGGCGGCCGAAGGCAGCCGAAGGCGTAAGGTGAGTTAGATAATCTTTTACGGTTAAGATTGCAGTCAATTTCGAGATGAGCAATCTGATGCTCTAGGACAAAAAGCATTCCACATTCAAATTTCAAAGATAAGATTTGATTTTCATCATTGCTTCCTTTCTGTCCATAAAATACTTTCCTTTAAATCCCGTAATTCTTAAATAAGAAACAGCTGTTTCATTCAGGAGCAGTACTGTTTTTATATATTTTTTAAAAAAATGCTCAAATATTTTACCATATGCACCGCCTATAGAAATGAAATTGCTCATATCCAGAAGAATCGGTTTAGATAAACTCAGTCTGTTCAGCGAGTCTTCAAATTTTTTCTGAAGAGGATAATCTGTTTCAAAAGGAAACTGTCAGCTCAGGGTTCCGTAAATTTTTATCCATTGCCAGTCATCATATTCCCTGCAGAAGTAAGGCGAAATAAAACCGAAATAATCATTCAGATGTTCCAGATAGGCAAGGATCTTCTCTGATTTTGAATGATTCAAGAGAAAATTGAAAACTGATAAGGAGAGCTTGTAATAAACTGAATCCTTTTCCGGCGACCAGTAATGGAAAAAATTCAATTCATCTCCTTTTTTAACAAGGCAGAAAACAATAATCCCGTCCAATCCAAGCGGCATATGATCCTTGAGGTAAAGAATATCCAGATCCATAATTTCTTTCTTGAACTGCAAAGACTGAATCTCCAGTATTTCCTGATCAGCATTCTCAACACTCAACTCAGCAAAAACAGTTTCATTCTCCGCGAGTATATCGATTCTGCAATGATTCAGGAAAGATGGCATAAAATATAATGATACTGCCAAAGACTCGCCTATGTCCTGTTGAAAATTGGGATGGTTCAGCAGTTTTCCTTTTATTTCTTCAGTCATAGTCTGAATCTATACATGTTGAGACGTTTTCAGTGACCAGGAGTGAAGGGGGTCGCCTCACTGTATTTCTTTTTCCACTCCTCCGGAATATTTTCCTCGGACTGCATTTCATAATGATCCTGCTTCAGTTCACCGTTTATGATACGGTATACGTTGAAAGTATATTTTGTATCAATCTTGGAAAATTCCTTTCCAAACTGATTTTCCTCTTTTTTGACTTCCTCACATACAGGATATTCCCTCATTAAAAATAATGTTCCCGTACTTTTTTCTATCCTGAATGTATCACTGACATCTTTTTTCAGGAAACTGGCCTCAGCCACCGAACATCCGGAGGAACGAGAATTTTCATACCAGGCAGACTGCAGTCCATTCTCAGCAAGGGCAATTATTCTGTAATGTGCTGGAGCACAGCAGCACCCGCAAGGTCTGTCGGTGTAAAAAAGAAAGCCCGATTCAATCAGCTCTTCTGAAAAAACTTGAAAGTTGTAGGCCGACAGATACTGATCTATATTCGGACCGGATATTTGAATAAATTCCTGTCCCATTCCGCAGGAACTGTCCTGCTCTGAAACCTCGTTTCTTTTCATCAGTGAAACTTGAATTTTTCCGAATTTCTTCTTCCATTCCGGTTTCCCTGTGCCGGAGTTTCCTTCAAATTCCTTACCCAGGGGCGCAAACAAAGCCTGCATATCCGAGTCAGAAATTTCTGTAGATGCAGGTGCAGGAAATTCATTGTCCGAGGTCAGTACAAAGCCTGAAAACATCCAGCCTTTCATTTGGTCCAGTTCAGTATAAAACCAGACACCCAGTGCTTTCTGAATAAACTCCAGTTTAGGCACAGCTTTCAGAATCTGAGCAGTCGTTCCATACTTCAGTGTTTCAATAATCGGATAACTTGTACCGGGACCTTTTCTCAAATTTAAGCCTGTTCTGGAGGATACAAAAAAATATTTTTTAGGTTCTTTATTCCCAAAACCTTCAGGGGATACTGTGTATTCCTTTTCTCCTATTTTTATCCTGAGGACTGGCCGACCCGATTCATTCTTTACTTCTCTCAATTCCGCAGACTGTCCAAATTCCATAGCTGATCCTCCCGGAAGTTTAATCCCGGCAAGGGAAGCTGCATAAATTTTTTTTGGAACCGTATCAGATACATCCCCGACCTGAAGATAAATATTTTTCTCTGTCTCGGAGGAAGCAAGAATCCGTCCAGAGGAAATTTTGTCCGGATAAACTGTCAATTTTGTTCCAAAAGGAAGAACTGACTGAATGGAGGAATCTGCAGAAGAGGTAAAGGGGGCACCGGAAAAATTTGCAACAACGGCAGACTTGCCCCTGCTGCAGAAAGAAAGAATAACTATAAATAAAATATAAGTATACTTCATCATCGAATTACCTTAAAGAAAAATCAGAGGCGGGTCTTATGGTTCATATCTGAAAAGAATTTCCCGATCAGACCGTCTGCTGTCATAGTTCTCCAGCTTTTCGCAGAGACCTCTGTTCCCGCAATAAATTTTTCTCAGTTGTTCATTTTGAAAAACTGGACAGTCCACGGAACTGCAATTGGATCTGATTGACTTTGCACGTTTTGACATAACATTGAATCCTTAATTGATTTTGATTCTCAATATTATTTAAACGCAAATTCTGTCAAGAACAAAATCTGTCTCACTCACAGACCGATTAGAAATATGGGGACTACCTAAACCATCCTGAAATCCAGGGAAGCGGAATACGTCCGGAAAAATATACAATGACGAGAAAAAAGAGTATTGCAAAAAATCCCATAATAATGATTCCATAATTACCTTTCCTGAACTGAAATGAATGATCGACAAAAATCTCCGCGAGTACTGTAAGCAGAACTGCAGTCAACCCGAGTGAAAACCAGCTGACAAGTCCCTGCGAAACGGGATTGATTCCGAAAATCATATCAAGCCCCTTGCCGCCAACCAGACTGAGCACAAGAATCCCGAAAGGCAGTCCGTATACAAAACCGGAAGAAATTCCAATAGATTTCCAGAAACCGGTTTTTTGAGGACCACCGCCGCCCATTATTCCAATATACAGAACCATAAGAACAGAAAGCGGAAGCAGAACAGCATTAAGGATAATAAATCCCCGTACGAATTCAAAGATTTCAGCAGAATGCAGAATCAGTTCTTTAATCATAGTGGAGTTTACGGTATGAAAGCACAAAGCTTTAGCAATCTTTTTTTTGGCAGATGAAAAGAACTTCGCACCGTCTAGAAAGAAGCATCTTCGAATAGAGCTGATAAGCAGTCATATCAGCGTTTGAAAAAGTATTATTAGAGTTGTTGAAAACTCATTTTTCAACAACTCTAAAGAATATTCCTGCGGATGAACATCAGTATCAATAAGAGAATAGAGTCTGATGAATATGGACATACATTTCATCCGGCAAATCAATACAGGAATGATACAGACTTTCACAATAAAGATTGATTGAAAACGGGTCATTGAAAAATTGAAAGTGATTACAGAACGGTATACCGAAAGGTCTATACAGCCTTGGGCAGTATGGCAGCAGAGTATTCAGCTGAACCGGTTTTTTGTCTGCAGATCAAAGTATGTCAGTCTGATAGACAGTTTAAAGGACAGTCAAGGACGAGCCGGATTAAAAGGATTTTTTATGGAATCATTTCATTGGGATAATTACTATGTAACGGAAATAGAGTCTGTGGATGTCCAGCATCGCAAACTGGTAGACTTAATCAATGAATTCGGCAACAGTATTTTGGACCCAAACAGCATCAAGCAGGAAGATTTAAAAAGAATTTTCAACAGTTTGACTGATTATTCCAAATTTCATTTTTCCGATGAAGAAGCTATGATGGTTCAGGCTAAAATGGATCCAAGACATTTGAAGTATCATTTTAAAGAGCATTCAAGCTTTCTTACTGAAGTCACTCATTTATATTCAAATATTTCTTCCGATAATCTGGAGCCGGCAAGATTTCTGCTCAACTTTCTTGTGCATTGGCTTGCATATCATATTCTGGGATCTGACCAGAGTATGGCAAAGCAGCTTAAAATGATTCAATCAGGAAGCACACCTGAAGATGCATTTCTGATTGAAGAACAGATGCGGAGTGCAGCTACTGAGCCTCTTCTCAATGCTTTGAACGGTCTTTTCAGACAGGTTTCAGAACGTAATGCTCAACTCTACAATTTGAATCAGACTCTTGAAGAAAAAGTTGCCGAACGTACAAAAGAACTGCTGGAGGCAAATCAGAAACTTGAAGATATTGAAATGACAGATGTATTGACTGGTCTTCCCAACAGAAGATTTGCAATGAAACAGTTTGATCTTTTATGGAAAGAATCTGAATCGTTTAGCCAGCCTCTTTCCTGTATGATGATCGATGCTGATTATTTTAAACAGATCAATGACACTTATGGACATGAGGCAGGAGACACTGTATTAAAAGATCTGTCCAGACAGCTGAAGAATTCCACCAGAACTGATGATATTGTATGCAGACTCGGCGGTGATGAATTTTTAATTATATGCCCGAACACTCCGTTTGACGGAATTGTCCATCTGGCAGAACAGCTGAGACGCGAAGTTGCAAACCTGCGGATAAAAGCAGGTATCGGAGAATGGAAAGGAAGCGTGAGCATCGGTGTGGCTGCAAAAAAATCCGGGATTCAGAGCTTTGAAGAATTGATAAAAGCTGCAGACAAAGGTGTTTATATCGCAAAAGAAAAAGGACGAAACGCGGTAGGTTATATCCAAAATTAATGCGGGTTGTGCAGCTTTTACACAACCCCGGTTCCTGATACAGTTATCTGCCGGCCTGTTTCTTTCCCTTCTGCTCCTTTTTGGCTTTGCGTTTTGCCTTTTCTTCTTCGAGATAATCAAGAAGTGCGTCGGGCGTGGCGAAAAGATGAGTGTAGTCCTTTCCTGTACGGGAGCAGGAATCAGGTGAATAATCCTTGCAGATATCCGGACGTGTCTCATAGATTCCGCAGGTTCCGTCGCTCTGAAGTTTGGTACACGGTGTAATGAAAAGCAGATTCCAGTCTCCTTCATTGTCTATATAAATCTGTACATTCTTATGAAGCAGAAACCATTTGTACTGATCTATTGTCACTTTGCTTCTGGGCTTATCTATTACAGTGGAAACATATCTGCAGCACCCTGTGCAGGCGCAGCAGATCTGAGAAACTGTCATTTTCTCTTCATTTTCAAATTTAGGAAATACTAAAGGAGTATCTCCTTTTTCGTATACCTTTTTCTTCTTCAGTTTTGTTTCCATTCGGGTTCATCCTTGATCTGTTTTACAGTATCCGCAAGTTCACGAAGAGAATTCTCTTTCATATATGCAGGAGAATCCGTAAAATCATCTGTCTTTTTAATCACTGGATAATAATTTACCCCGTTAATATCAGTTTTTATAAAGATCTTTATCTGAAGCTTCTTCCCGTTTTCAAAAACAAAATCCAGAGAAGCCGTTTCCTTTCCTTTACTCAGGTTTTCAATGACTTCAAATCCCTGACCGTTTTCTTCATCAGGAAAAAGATCATAGGAAAGAGCTGCAATTTTACCTTCCAGTCTTGAGCCTGAACTTGGATTGATGAGCATTTTCTTTGTGGTGAATTTGCTCCAGATTGTTCTCACAACATTCTTTTCATCCACAGTTCTGACATCAAAGGAAACATTGAGATCATCCGACTGAAATGTAAACTTGGAGATCTTTGCCTCGCCTGTATTCACGAGAGTTTTTTCCCGGAGATTGAATATAGGATCATAAAATTTCTCTGCTATGTAATTATCCAAGGAAGCAAGAGTCAGATTGTGAAGGATCAGCCTTCCGTTCTTTTCTCTGTTTTCCTTTCCAAAAAGAAAACTCTCTTCCCTTTTCCCATTGTAGTACAGTTCAGCAGAGGCTGAGGAAGAAGGATCAATGCCCAGCTTCTTCTGAGTATCCACATCCACCTTTTCAAAGACCTTCGTTTTTCGCAGAGTCATATCTGTGAAGAGATTCTTCACCATATATCCGGCTTCATACTGATGGATTTTAGAAGCTCCTTCAATACTCACATAAAAGAAAGGATTCTTTTTCACTCCCCTCTCTTTTTTATGAAGTGAAAACTTTCTTTTGGAAAGTTTATCAGTGTCGGACGGTTTCGGAGATGGGATATAGCGTATTTCATCTATATCCTTTTTCCAAAGCTGAATATCTGTCTGCTCCTCTTTTTTTTCATCTACGTAAAGAACAGAAAGAAGCAGTCCGGCAATGATCAGGACTGGGACGAGGATCTTAGACAGAAGTTTCATCTGACCTCTTTCTCCTTCTGCTGATGACATACCAGGTAAGTGCGGCCATTGTCAGAAGAGGATATCCGAAAAGCCCCACCGCCCAGATGACTATCTTCTGATTGGATGTCAGTGTGATGGAAGGATTCTCTTCCTTTTTTGGAAGAATCGTATCAATCAGAGGATTCTGATTCAGCCAGTTCGCAGAGTTGACAGCAAAGATCGGATTCAGATTGTACAGAAAATATCTGTCAGTCAGCCAGGATGTTCCTGAGAAAATAATGACTTTTCCGTAAGGTTTGTCCTTGGCTTCTTTTGTGTTTGAATCCACAGTTGTCAGTATTGAACCGAGGATGAAATTTCCCTGCTTTTCTTCTTTGTCGAGCTGATTATTATTGTTTTTATCAATAAATATCGCACTTCCTGTTTCCAGAATATTTGTTTCAAAGAATTCAGAACCTCCTGTATTCTTCTTTTCAAAAAATCCCGACCATGGAAATACAACACCTGTTTCTTTTTTTGTGAAGAGACTCGAAATAGGATGTTCCGGAAAATTCGTTGCAATGATCTCCACTCTTCCCTGTGCCTGTCTCAGACTTTCCTTCTTGAATTCAAGTTTGGATTTGTCCAGAAGCCATTTGAAGTCTTCTTTTTCCTTGGGATCTATTGTAATGAAAACTCTCCCATTTTTTGTCTTGATATATTCCAGAAGAGTCTTCTGTGCCTCATCTGAAAATGCAACTGTCGGTCCGATGATTCCCACTACATCGGCATCATCCGGAATTTTTCCAGGCCAGCCCTCTTCGAGTCCAAGTCCCTTCACCTGAAAATTGAAAAGTCCGAGTGCAGAAATGAACTTCTCTGTATTTTCATCCGGAACTGTCGCAGTGTTTGTCCCGTATCTTTCTCCGTTCAGTTTTGTGAAATAAAACTTTTTCTGAGGAATCGTCACATTGTGAATTGCCTGCACAAGTTTTCTTTCCAGACCTTCGAGATCCTTCTTGTTCTGCACCATCACTTTTTCTTCGAGATACGGATTTCCGCCGATATTGCTTCCTGTCTTCAGACTTCTGATGAGAATGGATCCGTTCGATATCTGACCGTATTCTCCCAAAAGTTCTGTTTCCACATCCGCATTGATGAACTTGGACTTGAATCTTCCGTTGATTGCAGTGAGCTTCTGCAGAAAAATTTCCACATCAGGGCGGATCGCAGAAAGTGCAAAACTTTCCTCTTTTCCGGAAGCTTCCAGATTTCGAGGATAAAAAGCAGTGATCTCCACATCTTTCTGAATATCTTTCAGAAGAACCCTGGATGTATCCGAGAAGGAAAATTTCCCGACGGAACTCAGGTCAAAGTTGTAGTCTCTCTGCACAGCCAGATAATTCACTAGAATGATTAATGGAAATATACTGAAAAATCCATACAGTGTATTCTGAAGCAGAGTTCTCTTCTGCTTGCCTATGTCTGTCTGCGCCTTGTGTGAATTTGCAGAAAGAAGAACAAGAATCTGAGAAGTCAGTGCACCTATGGAAAGAAGAATGATGAGAATCAGAAGAAAGTCTCTGAATCTGGGAATCATTGAAGTTTCCTGAGAAATCCCTGTTCTGTTCGATATGTCCAGATAGTTTCTAACAAAGTTCAGAACAAATGCCGAAGCAGTCGCAGCAGAAATCCCGATTTCAGTGATCCCTGCATTTTCAGTTTCCTTTCTGCTTTTCAGAAAAAGTCTGTATCCCAGATCAATGAAAACAGCGGCAAAAAAGAATATATCTCTGAATATCTTCCAGTTCGGCTGAACAAAGGAATCATATGTCAGAAAATAAAAGAAAAGCGCGCCGATGGAAACAAACGGAAGTGTGAGTGAAAGATTCAGTCTGATGATCATCCTATCCATCTCCTTGATTCAAGCGACTTGACTGTGAGGTACAGGAATGTGAAAATTCCCGAAAGAAAAAAGACTACACTCGACAATGGAACTACCCCTCTTGAAAATCCGATATAATGAGAAAATATATGCAGATGATACATCACCGATCTTGTCTTGTGATCAAACAGATGCGAGAAAAACCCGATCACCCAGAGAGTCATCACGATGACAATTGCAATCAGAAGCGCAATCATCTGATTTTTTCCGAGACTGCTTCCGAACATTCCGACTGAATATGTAAACAGTCCAAGCAGAAACACCCCTATCGAACCTGCAAACACGATGTAGAAAGGAGCCTTCCAGTAAGAGTACATAAGAACCGGAAAGAATACATTGATGATCCCTGTAATCACAAGGCAGATAAATCCGCCGAAAAGAAACTTGCCCATCACAATTTCCAGATCTGTCACAGGGGAAGTATTCAGAAGTTCCATTGTGCCCTTTGTCTTTTCTTCCACGATTGATCCCATCGAAAGAATCGCCATAGAGATGATGATTGTGCTCATGAAGGAAAGGAAGGTAACAATCGTTGCCTCGTCATGAGTCGATCTGTCGTTGAAATTGAATATCAGCACAAGAAGAGCATTCAGAAATGCTGTTCCTCCGAGAACGAGCGGAGCCATATATGTGCTGAAAAAAACTTTTATTTCCTTAAAGAAAATCCATTTTATATTGTTCATATTTCCTCAGATATTGTCCATGAAAATTCTCTCAAGTGTGAGAGTCTGTCTTTTGAAGAAACCGATCTTCAGTCCGGCCTGCTTGTAAGTGTCGAGAAGTCTTTCCGTGAAGTCAGGAAGAGTGACACGGAGTCCGAAGGTCAGTCCTGCTGCGTCTTCGAGCGTCTCTACAATCTGCACGCCTGAATCAATGCTCTTCAGATACTTGATGCATTCTTCTTTTTTCTTTCCGGAAAGCTGTACTTCGAGAAGTGCATATTTTGCGAGCTGAATGTCCAGTTCCGCGGACTTGTAGTCGTGAGTGATTTTTCCCTGATGCAGGAAAATGAATCTGTCGCATGTCTTCTGCACCTCAGAAAGAATATGACTCGAAAGAAGAACAGTGTGTTTTCCCGCGAGTCCCTGAATCAGATTTCTCATATCCAGAATCTGTTTCGGATCGAGTCCTGAAATCGGTTCATCCATAATGATGATCGGAGGATTTCCGAGAAGTGCCTGCGCAATCCCCACCCTCTTTCGGAAACCCAGAGAAAGCTGACTGATAATCGTATTCTGCACTTTCAGAAGATTTGTCATCGAAGACACTCTTTCGATTTCGGAAACTAAAATCTCCTTCGAGAGTCCCTTGATCTTACCCGCATAGTCAAGGTACTCACGGACAGTCATTTCTTCATAAAGAGGCGGCGTTTCCGGCAGATAACCTATCTTTTTTTTGGATTCCATCGGATCGGTAAAATTACTCTTCCCGTCGATCTGAACCTCACCTTCTGATGGCACAAGAAAACCTGTAAGAATTCTTATTGTAGTCGTTTTTCCTGAACCGTTCAGTCCAAGAAGCCCCACTATCTCCCCTTTGTTCAGGGTAAAATTCAAACCTTGAATGGCAGTCTTATTGCCGTAATTCTTAGTCAAATTTTTTACTTCAATCATTGAGTCCTCATTCGTAATGACCAAAATATAAAAAGCCGAATGCCTGAAAAATGAAAATTTTTCTGAAAAATTCAGGATATTTGAATTTTTTTGGGGTGTCAGATTCCTCAAAGAGGTTTTGAAAGCAGTTTGCAAATATTTTTTAGGAAAGTAAAATTATCCAAACTGAGCCAATTCAAAAAAGTGCTGAAAGGCAATATCTACTTTTTCTTGACAAGTGGTCTCAACAATTGGGCATACCCCTGCAGGCAATTCTCATTTTTGATTTGCGGAAAAACGGCTGTATGGCAGTCTGCATAAATACTTTAAGAGTCCCAACTTTTTTGCTTTTTGAAAAAGCAGGCAGTGAATTTGATATTATATCAAGTTCACATTAAATATCAGAACGGAAAGACACTATGAACATTCACACAGATGAAATATTGAAAAGATTTCAGCCAGAGGGAATACTCGAATCAGTACAGGGAAAAGCAGAGATTCAGAACATTGCTGCTGTGGAAACTGGAAGCAAAGGTGACCTTGTATTTCTGGACAAAAAAGATTTTCTGGAATTTGTAATTAAGAACAGACCTTCTGCAGTTGTCACATCGGCAGAGTTTGCTGACAAGGTAAAAGAGTCTGCAGATGCAGTATTCATTTCCAAGAATGTAGGACTTGCTCATGCAAAAATCAAAACAGAATATGCAGACAGAAACTGGAGAGACATTGAAGAATGGGGAAGAATTCATCCGTCAGCAGTCATCCACCCAAGTGTAAGCATTCCTGAATCCTGCGTGATCGGTCCAAAAGTTGTCATCGGAAAAAATGCGAAGATCGGAGAAAACTGTGTGTTCCAGGCGAATGTGGTCATTGAAAGAGATGCTGTAATCGGAAACGATGTGATTCTTTGTCCGAATGTATTGATAGGATGGGGATGCATCATCGGAAACAGAGTGCTGATTCAGCCTGGTTCAGTTGTAGGCGGAGAAGGTTTTGGATTTTCCACAGATGCAGAAAGACATTACAACAGAATTCCTCAGACTGGCATTGTTGTCATTGAAGATGATGTCCGCATCGGAACCAACTGCTGTTTTGACAGAGCTGCATATTCGGAAACAAGAATCAAAGCAGGCGTAAAATTCGACAACTTATGCCATATTGCACATAATGTAACTGTAGGTGAAGATACTGTAATCACTGCGGGGGGAATCGTTGCAGGTTCCACTAAGGTAGGAAAAAGAGTCATCATGAGCGGTCAGGCCGGTGTGCTCGATCATCTCACAATTGCAGATGATGTCGTTCTTCTTATCCGTCCTGGTGTAATGAGTGATGTAAAAAAAGCGGGAGTTTATGCAGGAACTCCACTGATGCCTATGGGCGATTTTATGAAAAGTCAGAGCGTTTTCCGAAATCTGGCCGAACTCAAGATGAAAGTCAACCGCATTGAAAAACAGCTCAAACCCAAGGAAGAAGACGGACAAAAAGAGATATAATATCATGAATTCTGAGGAAATGTACATCGAAACTCTTCGAAAGATGAGTTTCGAACAGAAAGCATTGAAAGTTTTTGAGCTGACTGAAATGACCAGGATGCTTTTGAAAAGAGGACTTGAAATTCAGTTTCCTGAAAAAACACCTGAAGAAATCCATAAACTTTACCTGCAGAGGCTTGCGGAATGTCACAACTCGGAATACTGAAAGAAACAGTTTCTGTCTTAAAGAGAGAGAACATTCCGTTTATGATTGTCGGTTCTTTTGTATCAAGTCTGTACGGCGAACCCAGAAGCACTCAGGATATTGATCTGGTAATTCAGCTGGAAAAAAAGCACATTCCGATACTCCTTTCCTCATTTCAACCCCCAAAGTATTATCTGGATGAGGAACTGATTCTTTTGGCAATGGAATCAAAAAAAATGTTCAATCTGCTGGACACAGAAGAAGGAGATAAAATAGATTTTTATCTCATTAAAAATGACAGCTATGAAGCAGAAAAATTCCGGAGAAGAGTCAGTAAACGCTTTCTGGACGAAGAACTTCCTATGCTTTCTGCAGAAGATCTGATCATTTCTAAATTAATCTGGTGTGTTCAGTCAGGAAGAAGCGAAAGACAGCTCAGGGATGTCATGGGAGTTTACAGAGTTCAAAAAAAAATTCTGGATATGGGATATCTGGAAAAGAAAATAAAACAGTTCGAATTGGAAGATCTGTTTGAAATTGTAAAGAAAACTGCAGAAATTTCTTAACTTGACAGTCCTAATAAAATATAGAAAGTGTTTTAGACTGACTTTTTTGCAGATAAAAGAGCAAAGGAACCCATGAAATCAAAAGTTATTCTGAATCTTAATGATGAATTATATGACTGTGATCTTCCTGATGAAGACATCAAAAAAATTACGGATCTGATTAAGGAACACTGGGAAGCTTATCTTCATCTGGATCGTAAAAAGTTCTCATCAGGTTTTTCCTCCGATTTAAGAAGAATGAGTCAGAGAGCAAGGAAAATCCAGGATACACCGGATGCAGTTCTTTCCGAAATCCAGAAGGAATGGGAACTTTTCGAAAGACCGAACAATATAATATCAGATGAACTGACAATCAGGAATCTGAATATATATGCGGATAATAAATCAGCTCCTTCTGCAGTCTGGGCGTTTTATTGGATGGAAATAGAAGGCGGAACCAGATGGGAATATGACGATCAGGGTCTTGTTCTTCAGATCTTTTCCAAGGAAAACGGAGACTGGAAACTGATTCATCATACTGACGGCTGGTCAACTGACTTTGATCTGGATAAAGAAGAATATGGAAAAGAGCCTACATTCATTTTTGACTACGTTTATCCGGTAAAAGATCTGAATCGTGCTGTGCAGTTTTACTCAGCCATTATGGGTAAGCCGGATTATATGACTGAAACCCAGGCATACTTCGGACTTAGAGATCCCGGATTCATTCTGGACAGTTCCGGACTTTACGGATATTCCGAGGTCAAAAAAGATCTTCCGAACGGTTATGCAGTAATTTACACTGAAAACCTGAAAAAAGATATAAAAAAATTAAAAAATAATGGACTGATTTTTCTGAAAAACACAGATTCTGAACCGATCAGGACCGGAAATGATCTGACTGCACTCATCAAGGACATTGACGGAAATGTAATCGCACTTATGGAAAGAGATTTTTCTTCATCAGAAGGAAATCCCGCTGTCGGAAAGTTTGCAGGCGAGGGAAAATTTCTGCAGACTGCAGAAAAAATAGCGAAAGCCTGGCTTGAAATGAACTCTGAAAATATTGCTGATCTGCACGGAAAAAAAGGGTTCTGGTTTGATATCAGCAGAAGCGGAATCCGAGGGCTGCATCAGGGCGGCAAGGACATCTCCAAAAACCTGAAAGAATTTTACTGGAAGAAATACGATCATTCCAAGTCTGGAATTTCTGCTGAATGGAATGCAGAAAACATTCGGGAAAAATCTCTCGGCAAATTCACTGTTGTCAGTTATGAAAGAACACTCAAGGGAAACGGAAATCATCCGGTCAATGAGAAGGCTTTTGTTACGCATATTTTTGAATCTGCAGATAAAGTACTGTTCACTTATATTGTCGGTGCAAATGACGGTGCGGAACTGGCAATGGAGCTAGACTACACAGGCCACCCTGTGACAGACCTGAAGAAGGCGGAAAAATTCTACACTGAACAGATGGGATTCGGCAAACCCTACAAAGATGAGGACTGGAGAGGATACTGGAGCAATAATACAGTATACGGAATATTTACATCGTCATTAAATAATGACGGTATTCCCGTAAGAGACAGGACAAACGGTTACGCCAGCTTTCTAGTCAGTTCTGCAGACAGGGTTTATGAGTATCTGAAAAAACAGGGAGTCAGATTCCCGCAGCTCCCTGCGCTCAATGACAAAGCAGGTCTGGAAAACCAGCCGGGCTACAAGCAGGTTGTATCCGCTGACAGTGAAGGAAATATCATTATTTTTACTGAATATTCAGGAAAAAAAAGTTAATCTGAGATCCGAATGACGAAATCTGTCGATATTCTTTGATGACTGCTGAGTATAAAAAACATCTGGACACCCTAGAGAAAAACGATCCTCATTTTCTTGGACTGAACTGGAAGAATTCTGCAGCATATTTCAAAGAAGAAGCAAAGTCAGGAAAGGTTATTTCCATTGCAGTGGATGCTCTGAAAAATGTTTTTCATGAATCACAGCAGGTTCCTGTTATGGATGAGGTTTCGGCTGCTCTCATTTATCACAGCATCAACTCTGGAGACTTCAAACAACTGCAGAGTCTGATACAGAATACATCATATCCCGATTTCATTTTTTCTGTTTTTTTGAAAATCTCAGAAAAGACAGAAAACATCGAATCAGCTGTTCCTTTTCTTCTATCCTCTTATTCACAGAACAAAAAAAATGCTTTGCTTATACTCAGAAAAATCATAGAAAAATGCAAAGACAGGGAAAATCTGATTTCTGTCTGTGCTGATTTTTTTCTGCGAAAGAAAAAACTGCTTCTTCCGGAATTTCTGCACTCCCTTGCGGCAGGCAGGATCAATATAAACTCATCAGTACATAACCTGAACAGTTTCTTCCATTCGGAGAAGGAAATTTCCATTCTGGAAAAATCACTTACAGCGATGGCAGAATCAGGTGCAGATCTGAGTCCTCTCGAAGAGAATATTCTGATTCTTCTGAAAATAGGGACGGCAAAAAATAAGAGAATTTTTTCTCTGTGCATCTGCGTTCATTATATTTTCAGCGGACAGAAGGAAAAACTCGAAAAACTGATTTCAGACAAATCATCCGATATCCGTTTCGGGGCATGCAATTCAGTCATTTTTTCATTTTATAAACGTTCATACAATGCATATCATTTAGAGAAAATCTTTCTTTTTCTCTCAGATCCCGAACAGGAAATTCGCAGACTTGCTCTAAACAGACTGAAAATCATAGAGAAAGAAAATCCTGAATGCATACTCAATGAAGATCTGATAAAAGAATATATATGCATTCGTCCAGAAATCAGTTCTGAACTGTTTGATTTTCTCTGCATCTATGCAGGGAAAAACGTTTCGAACGCAAAATGCATTCTGGAGCAAAGTTTCCTCATCGAACATAGAGACAGGGAAAAACTGGCAGAAACCTGCCGGCAGATGATCTCAGGAAATGAGACCTGCAGGATCTGTCTGGCTATCCCGAGGAAAAAACTTTACTACTGGGATTTTGACGTTCCAAAGGAAGTGCTGAAACTTCTTCCGGAAATGGATTTTACGGAAGAAACAGCAGGATGCAGAAGAGTCTGTCCTGTCTGCGGAAGAAGATATCATTACAGATTCATCACGGAATATGAGGATATGACCTCTTCCACAGAAATCATCATTGAAAAGCTGCCCCCGCAGTTGTCCGAAAGTCCGGAAGAAAAGGAATATCTGGATCGGTTTCTGATGACACTGAACAGAGAAATCTCTCATTCAATGGAAACAGTCAGAGAAAAGGCTTCATTTGATCTATCTATATATTATTATCATACTCAAGATAATGAAAAACTTTACAGTCTGCTGAATAATTTTCAGGATATATCCCTGCAGTGGGGCGCAATACAGGGGATCTCCGGGAGAGAATATTCCGAGGAACTCGCTTCGGCAGCTGCAGAACTTCTAAACTCTCCTGATTCAAGACTCAGATCAAATACAGCAGCAGAACTTGCACGTCATTATATGCAGACATACAATATAAACCGCATAACTGACCTTCTGTCAAGTTCAGACCAGACTTTTACAGTCAGTCCTGCAATTCAGAAGGTATATTTTATCAATAGAGAGAAAAAGAATAATCTGGATATTTTATATCCCATATTTCTGAATCTTCTGAACAGCAGTGATGAAACAGTCAGAAGATTTTCAGATTATTTTCTGGCGGAAATGAATCTTGCGGAAGATTCCATACAGAAGATCATTCTTAACAGACTGAATCACAGGAATCCTGAAATCAGAAAAGAAGCAGCTCTGTCAATCGAAAGAAAGGCATCAAAGGATTTCGATCCCTCCTTTGCATTTCGTCCCCTTGTGCGGCTGCTGAAAAACAAAACGACTGCCTGGGCTGCTGTTTCCGTTTTTAAAAAATGCGCATATCTGGATTATAATCTGAACTGGATCATACCGTTTCTGATCAGACAGATCAAAAATGAAAAAAAAGGAGGAAGAGAGGACGCCGCCTGGACACTTTCCATCATTCAGGAAAAAAGAGGATTTCCTGAGAAGTTTCTGAAATCCCTTTCGCCCCTTCTTTCCTTTCGAGAATGCAATATATCCTATATGGTATACAATATATTCGATGTTCTTCAGAAACAGGGAAAAGATATATCCTTTGCAGAAAAACACATCAGAAAATTTTTTCAATCCAGAAAAGAAAGAGATTCCCTTAAGGAAAAATCAGTATATCTTCTGACAGATATCTATATTCAGAACAAAGATATTGCAAAACTGAAAATTATGATCCTCCACAAAAGTCAGTCTGTGCGTTATGCATCCTCTTCGAGGATTTATGATTCGATGCAGAAAGGAAAAGATATTTCATTCTGCACCGAACTGATCAGGGAAAATATTCATCATAATTATGAATTCCTGAGAGAAGTTTCACTCAAGATACTGGGATAATTTACTTACTGTCTTCTTTTTTAGAATCTGTCTTATCCAGTTCCCCTGCCTTCTTCAGTGCTTCCTCAAGATATGCCCCTGATCCGAATGAAACAAACTGAATGACCCCCTGTCTGTCGGCAATCACTGTCATTGGAATGGCATATACCATAAAAAATTTTACGAAATCGCCGGATGAATCTTGGAGAGTTGTAAATTTATGAGAGTTCTTATTTATATAATCACTTATCAAATCGGATTCCTCATTGGAAACTGCGATCACTTTTACAGAAGAATTTTCCCCGACAAACTCACTGAGTCTTCTGTGACTCACCTTGCAGGGACCGCACCAGGTTGCCCAGAATTCAATGACAGTCACTTTGTTTTCAATGTCCTTGTTTGTAAAAGAAGACTTCGCGGACAGATTTTCCAGTTTAAAATCAGGGAGTGTTTTGCCAATGAGCTGTCTTTGCACAACTTCCATCTCTCCGGGTTTTGCTTCAAGTTTCATCGTCAGTTTCAGAAGTTTCTTTTCCCTTTCAATTTCCACCGTCACTTCATTTCCGACTCCCTTTGACTGAACATACTCAATCAGCTGTTTTCTGTCCTTTACTGGAACTGAATCCATCTTTTTGATAAGGTCACCGGGCTTCAGTCCGGCCTTTTCTGCAGGTGTTCCGGGAATGGCTCTGTTGACAAGAACTCCCTCAGGTTTATCCTCAATGGAAACACCCATCCAGGCTTTTACTTCCTGAAACCCCGGAGTCTCCTGCGCACGCAGACAGCAGGAAAAGAAGAACAGAAACAGAACGAATTGATAAAATAATGATTTTTTCATAGGCCATCTTATAGATTTATTTACTTTTTCCGGAACAGAGTGAACTTCCCTGAACCAGTTACTGAATTTCATCAGCATATCTGTTAGACTGTCAGTCAAACGGAAAATTTCGGCTTTTTATATAAAACTCGACTCTTCAATATATTTGATTGATTGTAACTGCTCAGAATTAATGCACAGCTTAAAACAAATAAAGTCAGCTTGACTAATAAAATCAGTGCTCCTCGAACCCCGCGTCTCCGCGTGATGCTCATTTTTTTAAGCATTTACACAATCCCAATGCCTGCTGATTTAGGTAATATCCCTAACCCCTAAGATTCTGCTGAAACTGCCTATTGCAGGAGCAAGGAAGATCATTCATACTCTCCTGAGATTCCGACAAAGGTACAACATCCCGTTAAATCGGAAAATCAGGAAACTATGGATATATAATCATGATGAAAATATACATACTGTCTGCATGTGTCATTCTAATGTCCTGCCAGATGAGCAGCGATGTGAGAATCAGAACAGTGCCTGAATCAGGATATGACACTTATTATAACTCTGAATATATTGGAAAGACACCGATCTCCCTCAGAGCATCAAACTACTTCGGATCGGACCATGAAGTAGAATTCAGATCCAAAAATCTTTTTCTCAAAAGAGAAAAACTTCGGCTGGAATGGAAACCTCTCAATGTATTCTTTTCCTGGATATTTTATTTTCTCCCGATGATCTGGGCATACGGACCCTCAGAAGAACAGATATTCTATTTGGAAAACGGCGGTCCTTTGAAAACGGCTGCAGGGCGGTCAACTATTGGAAATATCCCAAAACAGATCAACAATTCTGCCTGCGAAAAATCAGGACCAGTCATTTCAGTTAAACCGGTTTTCAAAAAAATCAGAAACAGCAGTCCTCTTTCACTGAATTTTGCTCTGGAAGATACGATCACACATACCATAAATAAACTTTTAAAAAATTACAGAGGTCCCCAGAAAAGAACAGTACTTGTTTCCGTAAAAAAACCGAATAATTCATCAAATGAAAACTCAGAATCTGGAAAAATTGCCAGATTTATGTACAGCAAGGCAGCGGAAGCAGTTTTCAGAAGCACTGTCTTTACACTGATAGAAAGAGAACATATCCATTCCTTCCTGAAGGAAAAATCACTGCATCTGAAGGGAGTGACAGAATCAGACAGATCACTGAGTGATGCAAAACTCACAGGTGCAGATCTGATACTGCTGCTGCATATTCATTCTAATGTACTGGAAGGGAAAATTGCCGAGATTAAGACTGGTGAAGTTCTTTCCTATGCAGCAGAGGTTCTGCCTGAATGAGAAGGCTGATTTCAGATGTAAGAACATTGGAAATCCTTTGCCAATGAATACTTTACGCAAAGCTGGGCAAATTTAAATTTGACATATTATTTCAACCTTATATACATTATACAATATAATGCAGGGGAGGGCTGTATGAAAGAGGAAAAAAAATGGGGTTTTATTTTACTCCCAGTTTCATTTGGTCTGGTCTTACTCTTTCTGTCTGCGGCAGCTGCGATACCGACACTCTTCCTTGCCTGGCACAGGATTTCGCCATTTACATTAATGAAGGCAGCATTATACTGGAATTCTCCTTCCGAAACGTATAAAATTTTTCCAGAAAGAAAAATCGAAAAAGCAGAAAAGCCGTTTATCTTTGAAAGAAAAGAAACAGACTTTGATCCTGAGGTAGACTGGGATACGGGTGGAAAAATCAGATTCAGCGAATTCCTGAAAAGAACAAATACACTTGGATTCATTCTGGCAAAAGAGGACAGAATTCTGCAGGAGAAATATTTCAAAGGGAAAACGGAAGAAACTGTATTTCCCTCCTACTCCATCGCAAAATCCATCGTATCTCTTCTGTTCGGAACAGTAATGATAAATGATCATAAAATATCCTCTGAAGAGGATTTTGCTGAAAAGTATCTTCCTGATTACCCGAATCTGAAAGGAATCCGGATACATGATTTTTTAAATATGACTTCCGGAATAAATTTCCAGGAGAACTATTCGAATGCATTCTCCGATTTCTATCTCTTCTCTCTCAGCTCCGACCTCGGCAGCCGTCTTCATTCATATCCGGCTCAGATGAAACCGGGAATGGTATTTGAATACAGAAGCATCAATACATTCATAATTGGACTTATTATTGAAAAAGTCATGAATAGGAGAATCTCTGATCTGGTGGCGGAAAGGATCTGGAAAAAAATTGGAACAGAATGGGATGCAGGCTGGAGTCTTGACAGTGAAAACGGACTCGAAAAATCCTACTGCTGCCTGAATGCGAGAGCCAGAGATTTTTTGAAAGTCGGAAAGCTCGTGCTTCAGAATGGGAAATGGGAAAATGAAGAAATCATTCCTGAGCAGTGGATGGATAAACTGG
>JBPOJG010000205.1:0-3267 GCA_052033835.1 Spirochaetota bacterium | reverse complement strand
GAACGTGTTTTGTGGCGGGGACGCTTGTGCACACGGCAGAAGGTCTGAAACCGATAGAACAGATCAAAGTCGGGGATCTGGTCAGGACATACGACGAATCCGGCAGAAAGTTTTTGACAGGGAAGGTAACGGAGCTTTACCGTCATAATGTGAAGTTATTATATAAGATCATACTCTCCGACGGGTCTGTTCTGAAGACGACCTGGAATCACCCCTTCTATGTGACGGGAACCGGAGTTGAGCGGACAGCGAATGGCGAGCAGCGGACAGGAGCAAGTCTGTCTGGAATGCTGATTATAAATAACAATACAGTCAAATCTGAAAGAAAAGGTTCCTGGGTGGAGGCAAAAGATCTGCACAGAGGAAACAGTCTTCTCAATTCCAGAGGAAACCCTGCCTCGGTAGTATCAGTGGAACCCCTTCCAAGCCCGGACATCACGGTCTACAATTTTGAGGTGGAGGGAACGCATAATTATTTTGTAGGCGAACAGGGTGTGCTTGTGCATAATTATAAACTTCCTCATCATGAAATGATCACAAACGAAGTCATTGCAGAAATGGGAGACAGAGAAAATTTTATTTTTGATCAGGATGAAAAACAGGGGCTGATAGACGGAAATGTCTGGAACGATTCACCTGACGGTCTTTTGGCACTGGCATGGCATCAGGCTATCCTTCCAGCCTTGGACAAGTGGGGGATCTATCCAAATAAAAAAGATTTAACTGCAAGAACCAATAAAAACCACGAAGTTGAACAGGAAATTCATTCAATGAGCAATGAAGATATAAATGCACCTGGAGAAGATGAAAAAGCGAAGGAGACAAGAGACAAGATAGAAGCACAATTCAAGGACTGGTTTATGGAAGCGACAGAGGAAAAAGGTCTGGTCACTACACAGAGGCGTGCATCAGGAGAAGTGATCGGGAACTGGCTTCTGACATTTGCTTCAGGAGGACTGTATTATTTCATCAACAGCGACAAAGGGCATATGTTCAATGTGGATGCAAACATAGCACATTATCAGGCATCGATGATCGGCAGAATTCTGCATACAGTTCAGGATTCATATTCCGGTTCCCATATGAAACGTGATGCAGACGGCAATGTAGAATTTTTTATGAATTATCTAAACCAGAACCCGTCAAAGCATGGAAAGTTTGACGGTCATCCTGTCCGTGGCTTTTTTCATCAGAAAAAAGGAGAACTCTTGAATCAACCAAATACATCAACAGATCCAGAACTTCGTCCGCCCGGCTATGACGGAGCAAAAGCTGCAACATATGAAGTCCTTAAAATCTGGAAGGAAACCCAGTGGCAGAAAGACAGAGAAGCCGGTGAATCGATAGATAAATTCAGAGGCAGAAAGTTTGATGATATGATAGGTGAACTTAAAAAGAAGGTCTACAAATTAAACAACCCTGACAAAAGAGGGGATGTGACAGAGGAGACAAGGAAATAAATAATTGCTATGAAAAGTTATTATATTGCAATACTTGGAATTTATTCCTGTGTATGGCTGATTCCATATCCGTATAATAAATACCAGCATTACCCCCCGAAAAAACCTGCCTTGCACAGATGCCTGAAGGGTGACTGCAAAAATGGATATGGCAAAGAGGAAATACTGTCTAATGCCGGAGAAAACTGGGTGGGCCGTCCTCCTTATAAGCGGATTTACGAAGGGTATTTCCGGAATGGAATTGCAAACGGGAAAGGCACAAGATTGTCCGGCAGCCATATAAGGTATATTTATGAAGCAGGGAAATTTATTGAAAAACAGGAGTGGGGCATCACAGAGATAGGAGAGTTCCTTGACGGGGAACTTCATGGTTATTCTCTATACAGAACCGGAAGGAATGGCTCTCATATATTTCATCAGAGAAGAAAAGGAGAAGTCAGTACTTGTGATGAATGTGATATTTACATTCAACTAGATAAGGGAAAATGTGTTCCTGGCAAAATCAGACTTGTGCTTCGAAAAACAGGCGAGGATTATACTGGATATACAGACTGCAGGACAGGATTCTGCATTGAAGGAAACTGCACAGACGGTGTAGGCAAAAAGCTGACTTGGGATGAGAATGATATTTTAGAAGGACAGTTCAAGGAAGGCTATCTGCACGGAAAAGGACGGGAAAGGTATAAAGGTCATTCTTCAGACGATTATGAAGGCGATTTTATTGACGGAGTAAGAGAAGGATGGGGAAAAATTATTTATAAATCAAAAACAAAGAATGAAGAGAAATTTAAAAATGACTGGGACGAAGAAGTTGTCATAACTAAAGTCTATGAAGGACCGGTGAAAAAGGGAAACGAGGCAGGGCGTGGAAAAATGTGCTACTTTCCTCGGTGGCGGGTTACTGAAGATGAATTTTATGACGAAAATAAAAGAAAGAAGCTTCAGTATGAAAAAATTGTAGAAGCAGAATTTAATGGTATGGACATAAAGCCAGAAAACATCCGTGTAACTGATTATAAATCCGGTCTGATTATGGAAGGAGATAAATGGTCTGATAAAACTGTTTTCGGATATTTGACAGGAAAGGTGACTGTCAGATCTCTGGAAGGGCAATTCATTAAAGAATGTACAATAAAACAGTATAAACAATTATGCGATGATTGAAATGGGATATAGTGCATCTCCCACAGGGAGCCTGCGAAGACGTGCAGGCAGCCGAAGGCGTGGCTAACAGCGAAGCGTGCCTGCACGTCGAGCAGCGGGTTCTTCCCCCCTTTCGCTTGAAAAGCGAACCCTTGCAAGTCGGGAAACTGCCGCGAGCTGGGAAATTGCTGCAGGCAAAACTATATGCTTCTTATCCTGATTTTATTTTTAGTAATGACAGTGAATTTCCCGTAGAGAGAACTGTCGTATTCTTTGAGAATACTCAGTAATGATTTTATAATTTCATTAATTTCTATTTCATCATAACGAAGAAAAAGAACTCCAGCTGAATCTGTTCTATGGGCAAAGATCCACTCTCCAAAATCTTTGTCTTCAGTAAGAATAAGGCATCTGTTCTCGTTGGCGAGAACGATAATTTCGTTATCTTTCATTCCTCTGAAGTTTTCTTTAATTGAAATGACATTGTAATCATTATTTCTTAATGATTTTATAATAATCGTGTCAATATTCTCATCGGCAATAATCTTAACAGGCAATCATTTCTTCCTTAGAGATGACGTCAGCTGAATAGGCAAGAACTGCATAAATGTCATCAAGAGTCAGATGAGGGTATGATTTCAGCAAATCTTCAATCAGAATTTTC
>JBPOJG010000230.1:0-3638 GCA_052033835.1 Spirochaetota bacterium | reverse complement strand
CTAAGAAGACAGATGAAATCTACATCCTGACTCTGCAGTCCGGCGAGAAGATAGAAACTACCTGGAACCACAGTTTTAGAGTAATGAAGGCAGAGCGGACAGCGAATAGAGAACAGCGAATAGCGGGGACTCTTTCTGCAATGCTGAAACCGCAGACCCTGCAGGTGTCCCTCTACAGTGCATTCGGTCAGACAGAGGAAAAGCCTGACGCTGAAAACTCGGAGTGGCGTGAGGCCAGACGTCTGAAGAAGGGCGACGTTCTTTTTGACAGCACCGGAAGACAGCTCCGCATCCGTAATGTTCAGATCGAGAAGAGAAGGGAGACGGTTTATAACTTTACGGTGGAAGGTGAACACGATTATTATGTGGGTGAGGATGGGGTGCTCGTGCATAATGAGGGGTGTACATTAGGAGCATTGCAAAAAGATGCATCTAAGCTTGAAAAAGAACTCGATGAAACTGAAGAAAAATTTCTTCAAACAAAAAAAGTGCGTCAAGCAGCAAAGGAGGGAATTAAAACGGGGAATATTACAAATGAATTGTGGAGCAAAATGACTGATACTCAGAAGCAAGCTTTTTTTGATTTTCAAAAGAAACAAGGCAATACTGAATTTCTGACCAATGTCAGCTCTTTACAGGGGGTTTTCCAAATCATAAATGCAGAAAAAAAAGATTATACTGAACTGCAGGTTGTTGGCGATTATGTACGTGAAGAGACTGGTACTGTAAGTATTTCCAGGGTACAGCTATCCAGAAGTTATGGAAATGAGGGGAAAATATCCTTTGAATCCTCGTCCGTTCCATTATCAGATCATCTTCTTTTAAATCCAAGTGGTATATCTATTCCTTTTGCCGGTGGAGTAAAGCTGAGAACCTACCTATTATCTGATCCGAATGCACCATATAAGGACGGGAATTGGTATTCAGCAACAGCTTCACCAACTAGAGGGGCTGGGATTGCTGTTTCTAAAGCGAGTTCCGGAAAAAAAGATGTTCAAGTTCTGCCAAAGCCATTAGAACCAAATACTCTGAAAGGACCAAAAATTTCTCAATCAGTCTGTCCTGACAAAGTTGAGTTCCGCAAAATCAAGCCTGAAGAACGAGATTTATTGAATAGAGCAAAACGAAAGCCTCTTCTTCCGGAGGAATCTTATAAATGAAAGCATTGTTTCTAATACTTTCTCTATTTTTCTTTCTTGCTTTGAACTGTTCAGACAGACAGGAAAAGGGGGTGTCATTAGAGGAAAAGCTGTTCAGCAATTCCTTGACTCTTTGCAGAATAATGTTTTCTTTTATAAATGAAAGAAAATTTGAATACTTCTATGCAATGTTGCCACTCCATCACTCAGCAATCGATCAGTCGGTATTTGATGCGATGAATTTTCGATCTGAGCTGGAAATTCGTTACGGAAAACCTGTTTCCAGACATATATATGATTCCAGACAGAAATATGCGAGTTCCAGTTCTGTACCATATCTTTCTAATGTAGAATTTTATATTTTTACAAAAACGGAAAAGCTTTATTACTTTGAAAAGGTCGAAATTGAATGCAAAACTCTGAAAAAATGCTCAGTCAAAGACTATAGTGTATCAGATCCGACAAGCTTAACCGGTTACCAAACAAAAGTAGAAGATATAGAACTTAATCTAGGTGAAGTCAAAAGAAAAAAAGAACTGGAATCTGAGCTTGAAAAACTCCTAAGCAGTTATGATTCTTCTGGAAACCTGATTGAGGATTGGATTTGGATAAAAAAAATCAGTTTTCTGAAGGACAGTTCCTTCAGGAAAAAAGCAGAAAAAGTTCTAGGCACTTTTAAAGATACAGGTGCATTCAGAAATTTAAAGGTTGAAACCATTTTCAGCAAAGATGGTCTCGCCTTCTTTCAAAAATATATATTCAAGGAAGGCAAGCTGGAAGAATTTGAATACTTCGGTGAGGTTCAGTTTAAAACTGAGACAGGTACAACCAGAACCTGCGTACTGTTTAATATTATAATGACGGTTGAAAGCAAGCAATATCATCATAGTTTTCAAGTAGAGTTTCTGAATGAACACATTGAATCTGGATTTTGGTATTATTTTCCTCTTGACAGTCAGTATCAAAGATATTATGCACACTCTGAATATTTTCTGGAAAAAACAGGGTTTTTAAGAAAGTAATTTTTTAGACAACCATTCCAAAAACAGCAAGTAGCAGATTTTCCTTTTCTTTCTTTTGGTTTACAGAAAATAAAAGAAAGAAAGTAAGTAAAGAGAATATATATTGAGAAAGTAAAGTATTTTATAAAAAGAAACGGAGTCAAAAGACGCCAGTCTTTCGACGGATCTAGAAACGGACTTCAGGGTGCACTCGCAGGATTTGCAAACGGAGTCCTCGGCGGACTGACATCAGGGATCAAGATGCCCGCAGGACTTCCCCTGGTCAAAGATCTGCCGGTAGGGACTTGGCGTGAATTACGATCCGAAGAACGGCTGGGGAGGCACGATAGGAGTGGGCGGAAACGAAGGAATGAGCGGCTCAGTGACATTCTCCCAGAGAGGGGCGACCGAAGGGAGGCCTGCCTGAATTCACCGTCAGGTGAATGGGTGGTCACAGGCTGAACTTTCCAGAGACGGGGCAAGCCTGAGCTACAACGGAGCCGACGGTTTCCTGCCCTTTCGCTCGAAGAGCGAAACCTAGCAGGCCTCGCATTCTTCGCCGAAGCTCTCGAATGCTCGCCCGGAGCAGGCTACAATGTGAGTCTCAGCACCTTCTCGGGAATGTTCTCAGATGCCGACGGAAATCCGAGTGACAGGTTCAAGGAAGTCTCCGCATCTCCGCTGTCTGGACTGAGCGCAGGCCTGAACTACAATTCCATTGCAGGCTTTTCCGGAAGCATGAACTACAGCTATCCGACGAATCCGGACGACGGAAAGAAGAGACTGAGAGCAGATCAAAAGGACAGAAGGGCACTCGGACTGAGTGTGAACTTCGACAGAACCGGGGTCTCTTCCGGACTTAGCATCACCGACCAGCTCGGAACATCCCTGTCTCTCGGAAGAAACTCCGCACAGGGATTTGAAACAGATTCTATGTCCGGCGACTGAAGGGAGGCCTGCAAGGTTCACCGTCAGGTGAATGGGGGGCTCACAAGCAGGGCCTACAGTTTCCGCCCTTGCTCACGAAGTATTTAAAGGAAAATGAAAATAAACTGACAGCTGAAGACCTGAATAAGCTCAAAGGTGATGACGGTCAGTTTGATCCGAGCAGACTGTCTGAGAAAGACAACGATGAAATGTTCAAGCGTCTGGGTCAGCAGAATGGTTCCAAAGGAAATGAGATGTGGGGAACCTCGTTCGGAGACGGAATTCTCGGATCAGCGAATTCTTTCCTTACGGGAGTCGCAAACGACTTCACGAACATGTTCACCGCAGGCAGCGGCAATATCACAAGCTCCGCAGGTATGGTCGATGAGAATGGGGTTTTTCATCCGAGAACGTGTTTTGTGGCGGGAACGCTTGTGGTCAGGCTGAAAGCGGATTTCAGAGAGAAAGGTGCTTCTGCATTCAAGGCCGGTTCGCTGTCTGCATCTCTGGCTCTCGGTAAAAGTCCGCAGCTGAAAAACCAGGGATCATTGGAAACGGAATCAGTTCCGAT
>JBPOJG010000013.1:0-1800 GCA_052033835.1 Spirochaetota bacterium | reverse complement strand
AAAAGGTATATGAGCATTTCCTTAAATACCACAGCAGTTCTGTGCAGATCAGAAATGAAAGTGCATCCTGGCATCAGATTGCGATCCAGGGCCCCAAAGCTGATCGTATGTTTTCTGATTATATTGGGATTGATATTTCTCATATCAAATATTATCATTTTGCACCTGTGAAATTCAGAGGCGAAGAAATGATTGTATCCCGGACTGGATATACAGGCGAAGACGGTTTTGAGATTTACAGTTCCGTTTCTCTCGGGCTTTCGATCTGGAGTGAAATTCTGGAAATGAAAAAAAATGAGGGTCTGGTTCCTGTCGGACTTGGGGCTAGAGATACACTTAGACTTGAAGCAAAATATCCTCTGTACGGGCATGAACTGAATGAAACAAGAACTCCGGTGGAGTCGGGAATCGGCTGGATTGTAAAAGAAAAAAATTCACCTTATCTGGGATATGACAGAATTATTCAGGACAAAAAAAACGGAGCCAAGGTCGGCCTGTATGCAATGATTCTGAAAGAACCTGGAGTGCTCAGAGAAAACTTTAAGGTATTTGACGGTTCAGGAAATGAAATCGGTCTGACCACATCCGGTTCTTATTCTCCTTCTCTCCGTCAGAGTATTGCACTTGCAGTGCTTAAGACTGGCATTGCTGACGGGACGGAAGTTTTTGCAGAGATAAGAGGAGAAAAGAAAAAAGCAGCGATTCATCAGAGTAAATTTGTTCCGGGAAGTGTGAAGAAATAGTTCGGATTGTGAAATCTTCTTGATTTCACAGCACTTGACTGAATTCTTTGCCTAGCATGGATACCAAGGCTTCCAAATACAGAATAGACTTTCTGAAAAAATGTCCTTTGTTTGCAAAGGTCAAACCGCTCACAGTCCGGAAACTTGCAGAGCTGGTCATTGAACGTAAAATACACAATAAGGAAGCCGTATTCACTGCAGGCGAGCCTTCTGATAAACTTTTCATTATAAGATACGGTGAAGTGATGCTGAAGTACGGAAGCGGTGAAGTTTTTATGAGTCCCGGTGATGCGCTCGCTGAAATCAGTCTTGTGACTAAACTGCCTCATTCAAGCACAGCAGAAGCTTCTATGGACTGCCTGATCTATGAAATCAACGGAGAAAAATTTCTGAGACTTTCAGAATCGGACAGGCAGCTGTCTCAGAATCTGATCACAATGATCTCTTCGCGTTTCCGTGAAAACATTCTTACAAAAAATGAAAAGAATTATCCTAGAAGATTTATCTGTCATGTGAAGTTTGATGCAATACAGGATTTCAGTGCAGAGGTGACCAGAGTTGTAAGATACTGCGAACAGGCGACAGGTAAAAAATCCATCATCCTCAATCCGGACAGTTTCAAGGGTCTGAATCAGGAAAAGATTCTGAAATTTCTGAGTGAGAACCGTCAGAAATTTCCCGTGATTCATCTTAAGCTGGACAGAATTAATGATTTTTTCATGTTCGAACATATTGCAAGTCATGCTGATTATATAATATTTTATGAAAATGAAGTAAATCTGGCTTGGACAAACAAGCTGGATTTTTTCCGAAAAATAAGAACTGACATCAGAAATTTTGAAGGAAGAGGCATCCGTTATATTCAGGAAAAAAATACAATGTATCCTGCCGGTGAATCTTCGACTGAGAAGATTTTCTACAACAGAGAACTTCTTTCCAGATTTATTGTGTCGCGTACAAGAGGACTGACTCTCGGGGGAGGCGGTGCAAGGGCACTTGCGCATGTAGGGCTTCTTCGTGTTCTTGAGAGAGAAAAAATCCATTTTGACTTTGTTTC
>JBPOJG010000379.1:0-19684 GCA_052033835.1 Spirochaetota bacterium | reverse complement strand
ACGTTTGCTGGAAGGATCTTAACGCTCCCTGAGCGGACAGCCCTTTCGTTCGAAAGGAAGTCATCTTCGCACAATGCTTTAAGATCTCTCACTTCGCTACGCTGCGTTCGAGATGACACTCTCCCTCCTGAACAATACATATTATAAACTTTTACCTACTTTTTACAGGCAGACCCCTCAGTCTGCCAGGTTCACAATAAAAAATGCAGTATAAATTGCAGGAATGACAACAAACATTCCGTACTTTGTGAACTTATGAATTCGAAGTGTAATTTCTTCATTCTTTTCCTGAATCAGCTGAAGCATAAACACATTCAGCAGGACACACATCAGAAGTACGATGTAAGTGTGAAGCATAAATTTATCTGCGATTGTAAGATAACTTACTGCCGGAATCTGATTTGAGATCGAAAGGTGAAACATCACTGATGCGACAAGGCCCGATGTGCATATCCCAAGTCGGTCTTTTATCTTGTCTGTATCCATAATGAAACTGCAATTGACTAAGAAGATAATAATCAGTACCGGCAGAAATGTCTTAAAAAATGCATTCCAGCGGATTTTTTCAATCTGAATATTAAACGAGGCCAGAGAATACGTTTCATTGAATACTTTATATATATGATCTTTTTCTTCGGTCTTCCACCCGCGAATATTCCATCCGGCAAATGCAATCATCTCATCGAGTCCGGAATCCCTGTCCACAATGACATACTTTACCTTGTCGGAGGTATATTTTTTATTCTCAATAATAATGCTCAGCATCTGATCATCAAAAGGGAACTTTCTCAGATCTACAGGATTGGTCAGATTGGCCATGATTCTGTACTGAACCATATTCGGTTCTTCCAGTATTTTCTCAGAGGAAACTGCTCTTCCGTTCATAAACTCAAAACTGTCGAGAGGAAACTCGGACTCTTTTTCTGTCTTCAGAGTCAGATAAAAATCAACAGTGAAACTGCCGGTCGCAACCTCAAATCTGCCGAGATTTACAATATAAATTCCCACATACACCTTTTCCGAAAAGGCGGAGGAAAATGAATAAAGACCCTCCTGCAAAAAGTCGTTTTTCGAAAATCCCCAGTAATAAAATTCAATAAAATCAATACTTTTAAGAAGTGATTTTATGAAATATAGGGTTTTTACAGCTGGGTCATAAAGCATTAAAAAAAGAGATAAAATAGTTTTCATATCACTGCTGATAAAATCAGATTAATTTTTCAGGACGGACTGAATCGCAATTCTTTCAGAGCCAGTCAGCCTTCACTCCGAATTTTGCAAATTTTTTCAGAATAGATTCATCATCATCGTAGAAAATTGTGACTTTTTTCAGATTCTTAAACTTGGCACAGTCGTCAGCTGATTTGACATTGAAAAGATCATCTTCACCGTCCCAGTGAGGACAAAGCTGAAAATAAATATCATCGCCCCCGTCGGCATTGAGTTCGGTAACAGAATCAAGAAGGTCATCCGGAATATCCAGGTCCTCAAAGTGTTTTTTGACCTCAGGAATGATTTCATAACTGATGGTATCTGTATCTATTTTTCTTTCTGTATAATTTTCGACAAACTCATCCAGATCAAAAATCGGATCAAGAACCTCACGATGATACATCAGTTCCTGAATAACCATCAGTTTAAAATTGAAATCCTTAAATTTTTTCATTGTTCAGCTCCTGGGGAAAAAATTTCAGTCATCCGTCAAATCTTCGAGTTTTTCCTTCAATGCTTCAAAGATTTTCTTGTTTTCCTGTTTTGTATTTTTCTTCTGCTTTACATATCCCTTGATGAAGTTCAGATCATCACCGCCTTTGACTTTATAGCCCTTGATGAGATCCAGAACCTGAAATCTCTGAGTGGCACTTAAGTTCAGCTCATTGCTTACATTGTCAAATACCTTATAATCTCCCTGATTCAGCACATCTGCATCCGGAACATTTGCCTTTGAAGCACGAACAAGCAGAATTTTCAATGACTGAATGCTTCTCTCCATCAGTCCCTGAACAAATGCACCTGTCAGCTTTTCCCCTCTCATATGATCAGAAATCACTTTCAGAATATGAATCCTGTGTGAATGAAAATAATTTCCTGCAGCCTCATAAAACCCGGACGCTTCCATATCAGCAAGACCGTCCTGACTGTCCACGAGATCATTTTTTCTGGCCGGCCTGTCAAATGTGACAATTCTTTCCTCTTTGATTTCGTGGCGGAAATTTGTTTCGGGATAAAACGACTTTCCGGAAGAACTGTCCGTAATCTTGTTGATCAGAAATACAGACCCGATCTTGTAGTCGTCCTTGGATGATCCTGCAATGCCGATATTGATAATCCTGTCCTCTGCGCGCGGAGACTCCTTTGCCAGAAGATATGTAGTGGCAACAGCAGACTTGACCTTTCCTGTTCCGCTCAGAATCAGTCGAATCTGTTCGTTCTTGAACATATCGAATTTTGTGTAAGATATATCTTTTTTTAATTTAAATGCATTAATAAACGGAATTGCTTCTCCAGCAAGAGCAGTGATTATATATATCATCAGTGGTGAATCCCCTCTTTTTTCAGATCTCTTCCCATCAGGTCTTTTACAACTTCCTTGGGAGACTTGTCTTCGTAAAGCATCTTATAAACTTCTTCAGTGATGGGCATCTCCACTCCCAGTTTTTTTGAAAGCTGAAATGCACTCTTGGAAGTTTTTACCCCTTCAGCCACTTCGTTCATTTCCGTCAGAATCTCACTCAGTTTTTTTCCCTGTCCAAGTTTGATTCCCACAGTCCTGTTTCGGGAAAGATCCCCGCAGCAGGTCAGAACCAAGTCCCCGAGACCGGCAAGTCCAAGAAATGTAATTGCGTCCGCTCCCATTCTCACACCGAGCCTTGTCATTTCATTTAGACCTCTAGTAATCATTGCCGCTCTTGCATTCTGTCCGAAACCCATTCCGTCACATACACCGGCCGCAATTGCAACCACGTTTTTCATGGAGCCGCCGATCTCTGTACCGACCACATCAGATGTCCAGTAAGTTCTGAAATAGCTGAAACTGAAGATTTCCTGCACTTTTTTGGCAGTGAACTGATTCTTGGATGCGATACTGACAGCAGTCGGAACTTTCTGCACAATTTCTTTTGCAAAACTGGGTCCCGAGAGAAAACTCAGATTGGGATGGTATTTTTCAGGAAGGCACTCTTCAAATATATCCGAAATCAGTCGGAGAGAATCGTTCTCAATCCCCTTGCTGGCAGATACAATCGGAATATTGTCAGGAATGATCCCCTTGATTTTCCCAAGGATCTCAGAAAGAACGTGAGAAGGGGGTGCAGACAGAATCATATCTTTACCCTTTACTGCCTCTTCCAAATCTACAGTGGCCTTCATTTTATCTGGAAGAACAAGTCCGCTCAGATGTTTGATATTCTTATGCTCTTTATTTATGCCGTCTGCCTGCTCCTGAGAGCGAGTCCAAACGAGCACGTCATATCCCTTGTCTGCCAAAAGACTGCCCAAGGCAGTGCCGAAACTTCCTGAACCGATCAATCCTATCTTCATAACGCCCTCGAATTCGATTATCGACAAAAAGCTCTGAGAATCTGAATGGATTGTGGGAACTCCATACGAAGAACAGAGCTTCTCGGACTGTTGAAACTCCAATCGATGGACAACGCCTGCTTTTGATGCAAGACAGAATAGGATTTACAAAGGCTTACATCAAACTAGCCTGAATCTATGCAGACAGCACTTGATCTGAAAAAACTTTACGAAGAAGATGAACATCTCTGGCTGTTCGAAAATGCAAAACTCCTTCGGGAGGGCCGACTGGACTTGGCCGACATAGAACATCTTGCGGAGACACTGGAAGATATGGGAAAAAGAGACTTCAGAGAAATCATCAATAGACTGCGGGTGCTGACTGTTCATCTGCTGAAATGGATTTTTCAGCCGACAGCAAGATCCAGCAGCTGGAAGGGAACAATAATAGAACAACGGACACAGTTAAACGCCGAGTTCGAAGACAGCAAGAATTTATGGATGCACGGAAAGAGCAATTTTGCAAAGGTCTATCCGAAAGCCAGAGAAATAGCCTCTGCCGAAACAGGACTTCCTCTTTCCAGTTTTCCGGAAGAGGCGCCGTTTTCATTTGAAGAGACTGTGGACGAAAAATATCTTCCGGAGTAAGAAAGGGATCTAAAGTTGGTTATGTCATTTAATCCGCAAGTTACTGGAATACTTGCTCGGACAGTAAAATCTCATTTGACTTTGTTCTGTATTTTTTCTGTACGTACTTGAATGAAAAAGAAAAATCTGACTGCAGAAGAACAGATCACAAGAGGAATTGAACAGCTCGCTTTGGGATGGTATTTTGCGAGGATGCCTAAGAACAGAAAAAAGAAATTGTATGCAGACAAAATTATCAGTGTCATTGAGGAATCCTACAGTAATCTTTCTGCAGGCAATGAAGAGGAAACCGATTTCATAAACCGAAGATATAAGAAATACCGGGACAAACTGGCTGAATCCCCTTTCAGGATAAAAATCGATTTTCAAAAGAAAATATTTCAGAATTTTTCCAAGAACGAAAAAATGACAGGATTGATGTCCAAAGTGTATTTGGAGAAATATGCAGTTGAGTATAACGATTATATAATAAATAATTACGTCAGGATTCAGAATCAGGCTGGACTTCTGGAATTTTCCCTGTTTTTAATCGTATATTTTCACCTGGCGTCAAGACTCGGTCTGACGGTAGAAATAACTTACGATAATATTCTGGATTCTTCCAAAAAAAGAAAGAGAAAAATCCTTCCGGCCGGAATTTCCTGCAGATCTCCTTACCTGAATGTAATTGCCTTAGATGTTCAGACAGGGACATTCAAGCATTTTGTTCTCAGCTGTGTAACTGAAATCCATACTGATATATTTGATTATTATAAATATCCTGACAGAAAAAGAATTCTTCTTGATATGGAAAATTTCAAAAACTCGGAAGACTATCGGTATGAAATGAAGCATACTGTTTTCCAGATCAGGCTGGAAAGGAAATTTTTCAATCACTTCAGACATGTTTATTTTCCTGAATTTGAGATAGTGGAAGAAGATGAAAAAAAACTCATCCTGAATATCTGCACTTGGGATCATAGATATTTTTATAATGCCATATTCAATTATCGAAATCACTGCACATTGCTTTCCCCAGAAGAAAATGCTGTTTTCTATGCAGAGATATTGAAAAAAACCCTCAAAAACTATGAAAAAGATTCCAGATGAACTTTTTGTTCCTCTAAAAAAGAGGGAATAAAAGTATTATCAGTATATTCTGATTATAGGATGTTTTATGAAAACAAAGAATATACTGATCGGATTTGCAGCCCTGTGTTCCGGGTTGTCAAATCTGGAAGCTTCGGATGGACTGATCATTAAAAATCTGTCTGCACCTCTGATAAAAATGCATATTTCTGATAACGAGGGAAACTATTTCGAAACAAAAGAAGTGAGATACGGACAGTCTGCAAAAATGACTAAATGCCGTCCCGGTCTTCTTCTGCTGATTGAATGGGGCGAGATTGGCGATGACGGCAGACCGAAAGCTGTCGGACGGCAGCTGAAGAACTGCAGTTCAAAAGATGTCTTTACAGTATCTCACGATCTTGTAAAAGAAGAAACTGAATGGGGCGAGGATGAAGGGGATAAAAATTTCACCGACGCAAAAAGAATCTGTGAATCAAAAAAAATGCGACTTCCTTCAAAAGCAGAACTGATGCAGGTTTATCAGTCCGGCGGTGCAGGCTGGCGGAAGGACTGGTATTGGAGCAGTGAAACTGTTTCAGACAAACAGGCAATTCACGTAGATATAGGCACAGGCGTTGCCGGAGGCTGGAACATTGAGCTGATGAAAACAAGCCGAGTCAGATGCCATAAAAAGTAATAAAAAAACTTGCAATTTTCAGAGAGACAGTGAAATAGTTAATTCTGTAAAAACACAGACAGGAAACCGTATATTTACACCATCTCTCTGTTTTTATTATAAATAAAAGGAGTAATATTATGCCGCAAATTGTACAGTTTATTCATCCGGGGCCTGAACACACTAAAAAAACTGGTGTTGAGTGGAATTACAGGATAGGTCACAGAAGAAAATTTGTTCAGATTACTGGTAAGTCCATTGACAAAAGATCAAATCTCCAGTCGGGAAAGATTGATTTCTGGTGTGAATGGGAAGCTCATTCCAAAATTATTCGGTCAGCAAATCAAAAAGCTCATTTACCCGGAATTCTTTTTGAACCGTATTTGGATTTATCTTATACCGAAGCTAGAGATAACACTGATCCTTTTGTCTTCGGCGATCAATTTTATTACTGCGTATGCAAACAGTCGTATAAAACAATGAAGGAACTTGAAAATGGATCTTTAATCGTTTTTGGTTCATGCATTGATAATGAGTTCTGTATTGATACTGTATTTATTGTCAAAAGCTATACAGAATACAGTAGAAAAAAATATGAGTTTCTTCTCGAAAAAACAAACAGTCAATATTTTCACGCTTCAATAAAACCTCTTTTTGATAAGGGAGGAACAGACGAAGCAAAATATGAAGAAATCATAAGTGAAAACACCTGCGAAGTCAGTTTTGACAGTTCAGAAAAGTGTTATAATGCGGCTGGTGAAAATAACTTCAGATCATATGAAGGTCTTATGTATTCAGACAGCAAGGAAATATTCAGTTTCGTACCGTGCAATGATTCCTCAATAACGGAAGGATTTGAAAGACCAAGTCTGAAGGGGCTCGATGAATTCTTTAATCCTAAATTGCAACAGAGCTTAAAAATCGCAAAAAATGTTTCAACTGAAAGAATCAAAGAAGTCTGGGAAGAAATAAGGAAACAGGTTCTTTCTCAAGGACTTAGATTAATGGTTAAAACAGATCTGCCCGAAATCAGAAACAACTGATCCAATAAACTTTGAACTGTAAATAACGTGAGTTCGGTATAAAATCGAATTCACGTTATTTATGACTGGTTCCTGATTTGCCGTGAAATTCAGGGGTAAAACATTCCCATTCATTGAAAAGAACCCAAAATTTCGATCAGTTGTTTCTCAACTCCGCATCTTCTCTCCCTTTTTCCTCATCGCCTCCGCCTCCTTCTTCCTCCCTGCTCTCAGGAGCACATCTGAACAGGATAAATAATTCTCCGCAGTTTCCGGTTCGAGTGCAATTGCCTTTTCTGCCCATTTCAGAAGAGACAGAGCAGGATAAAATCTGTCCTCCATTTCATTCAGATCTGCAATCAGTTTTCTGAAAAGATCTGCAGTCCAGGAAGATGTATCAAATTCCGCACAGACTTCTTTCGGCTTCTCCGCATTTATTCTGCAGGAAAGATCAATCAGTCTCGAAAGCACAAGGAAAGATTTTGGTTCCAGATTCAAAATCTTTTTTCCCAGTTCGAAAACCTCAGAAAACTGTACTTCAGACAGTTCTGTTTCAACGGAAAGTTCTCTCGTCTGCTGATCAAAAAGTTCCTTGGATTTAAAATGTTTCAGAAGTGCTTTATCAGATGATTTTTCAGAAATAAAAAAAGAAACAACCTTCTCAATTTCTGCAGCAGAGGATGAAAATAGAAGTTTCCCGGATGAACCGACAAGAAACGAATTAATACAGTCTCTTACTGTATTTTTTGTCATATATTTTGAATACAGATCATCAGTAATTTTAGCAACTGGCGTTTTTATTCTGCTCAGTCTAAAGTCTGCTGCTCGGGACTTTTTAATCAGCCCGACCGCTGCAAGCTTATTGTGAAATTTTTTATGCAGCTTTCCAAGGTTCAGAAGATCCTCTTCTGCTTCGAGAAAGACAGCAAGAAAAGCCTTTCTTTCAATTTCAGCTTCTCCGCAGAGCCATTCTTTTTTTTTCAGACTGGGAACCTTTTCGTTTGGAATCAGCACTTCAAACTCATCCAGTATATTCTGTACAAAACTGTCCTCAGGATAAATCTTCAGATAGTCAAGGGCATATGACTTGTATTTTTCCTTGTCCGACAGACATTCAGAATTATTCCCTGACATTGCATATCTCAAATTATCAAAACGTTTTCTCAGCCGTTCAAACTCATCCACTTCCTTCTGAGATCCATTTTCTTCCGTGAGGATTTTCATTATTTTTGCAAGATAAAAAGGATGACCCTTCCAAATAAGCTTCTTTTCCGAATCAGCAAGGAATGCTGCAGGAATCATATAATATCCTTCCATATAATTACGAAAAACAGCCTGAGGCACAGAACCGTTCGGAAAGTCAGCCCTGCGGTCTTTCAGACATTCTTCCATATCCTTTTTGGTCTGATCGGAAAGGCCCGCGACAGTCAGCAAATCACTGTATTTTGTCTGAAGCGCACTCCATTCAGAAAGAGAATTTACCGAGGAATCATCCCAGGTATTCCAAAAAATGAGTGCTGTATATTTTTTCTGGAATACAGGAGGTTTACTGCCTGTCCATTTGATATTTTTCAGATCCGGGACAGTGTCTCCCGTCTTCAGTTCAGCCATTAAATTTTCAGTGTCTTTCTTCATCTACTATTTGCCAATCCAGGAAAGACTCACCTCTCCGGCTTTCTTAAGCCTTTGAAGACGCTGAATTTTCCCACTCAATTCCTCTTCCAAATCAGGATTGAGTTTTAGCGCTTTCTCTGAAAATTTCACAGCAAGATCCAGCAAATGCATCTTTTCCAGATAAGAAGAACAGAATACATAACTGTCTGCAGATTCGGAATCAAGTAAAATCATCTCAGACATCCATTTAGGAGCAGCTTCATATGGAAAAAGCCCTTCTCCGTTTTTATCGGCCTCATCGAGCAGAACCTTGTAATCTTCAATACTGAATGAAGAGGTATTGAGCTCACTGCAGATCTTTCTGAATTCTTCATAGTCGGCACTTACGGAGGCACGGAGCAGAAAATGAATGACCTCCATACAGTTTGGAACAGACTTCAGAATTTTTTTACTCCAGCTTTTCAGCTTCTTAAGGTTTTCTGAATTATATAAAGTTTTATAATTTAAAAGATCGATGCGAAGTCTTTCAAACAGATCTCTTTCTCCTGTAAACTCCTGAATATCCTTTTCCGTCATTTTTGAATTCAGAAGACCTTCAAGAATCAGAGAGGCTTCACTGGCATTTCCATACCAGAGAAATTTCTTTTCCGGACTCACAAGAAAACATCCGCTTCCTCCCAGAAGTGTATTGTCTGTGAGATATGCATTAAAAACTTTCTCAGATACGATACCCACAGGATATTTTATATCCTCTGACCGGCTTTCCAGAAACTGAGAAGCTTCATCAGCGGAATTTTTGGTCATTCCAAAAAGGCTGATTCTTTCTCCGAACTTCTCCCGTATTGTTTCTATCTGGACAAATGTCTGTTCTCCGTATTCTCCAGTACAGTCCAAAACAGTCAATACAGCATATTTTCCTCCGAATTCCGACTTTCCCTGCACCCATTTGATTTTTCCCGGATCAGGAGCATCGTCTCCGTACAGAAGATGATCATAATTACAGAGTAGAAATCTTACATCCTCATCTCTGTCAAATATCTTATAACAGTCTTTTGCATGGGCTCTGATTTCATCCTTGTGCGGATTATCTGCATATTTACCGTCTGCACCCTGAAGATCCAGAGTAAAGAGTCTGTCTCTCTCTCGAGCCGCATCCATGATTTTCTTCCTGTATTCCGGCTTCACAAAGTTTTTCAGATTCGGTTCGTCCTTCAGTTCAAACGGATTTCCCTGCCAGACAAGTCTTCCATCCTTGTCCACAAGAAATGCATTCGGATATCTGTTTACATCCTTCATATAAGAATCATACAGTTTTTTAGAACAGATTCCCACCGAATAGAAAACTCCTTCTCCGTTTTCTGCAAGGAATTCATCCACTGCTTTTTTGGTCTCGAAAGTAATCCCCGCACATACCATCTGCTTTCTGTACTTTGCAGGAATCTCATTCATATAAGGAGGCTCACCGTCAAAATAGACATCTGTCTGAAAACATTCAATGAGGGTAAGTTCATTTCCGATTTCCACCTTCGGACCCCTTACCCAGTTCACACCCTCAAGGCCGGGAACTGTTCTGCCCTGTTTCAGCTCAAACGGAAAAGACATTTCATCATTATTTTTCATTATTTTGTTCCTTGCCTTATTTAAAGTATTCTGCAGCAGCCTTTTTCCCTGACTGTATGCGGAGCATATGATCTCTTCTGCCTTCCAGTGAATCCCGACGGTAATCAGAAGTCACTTTCAGTCCTTCGAGTGCTGCATTCAACGCCTCATCCGTAAGATAAATCTTGGCAAGCATATCAGAGTATGTTTCCCATACGAAATCGGATTTCGGCTCCAGCTTTACCGCCTGATTCAGCCATTTGACACCGTACTCATACGGCTTGGCCACATCCAGAAAATCGAGAGAAAGAAAAAGGAGCCGAAGGTGCTCTGAACTGAATTCAGAAGTATCTGTCTCACTGCAGACCGCGAGGATTTCATCATAACCGATCTTTCCGGCCTCCTTCAGCAGTATATCAAGCACATATGTGTCTCCAGGATAATAAGCCAAAGCGTTCTTTGCAAGAGCGTGCAGCTTATTAAACTGCTTTGAATCCATTATATTTTCTTCACTTGTATTCTTTACTGCAAAATCCTGAAACTCCTGCTGATGTTTTGCATATTCCAGAAGACTGTCTTCCGGATTGCCCTTCTCGAGAACATAGGAAACTGCCATATCTGCCTGCCAGGGTTTGCCGCACCAGAGAAGTTTTCCCTTTGCATTGATCAGAAATGTCAGGGGATCTTCCGTGCTTCCCAATGACGGAATAAATTTACTGAACAGTTCAGTTGGAATCAGACCGACTCCGAAATTCATATATTCTTTCTGTCCTGCGAGAAATTCATCAATCGTATCCGGAGCATCTTCGCTAAGTCCAATTACAGTAAGTCTGTCCTTGTATTTGTTCTTAAGTTTATAAATTTCAGGAAATGACTGCATATGAGTGTTTCCCACATCCCAGAAATCCACCAAGGTCAGTCCGCGGCCAAGTTCAGTTTTGTTTTCGATCCACTCAATCGGTTCAAGTTCAGGAACTGTTTCTCCGGGAATCAGGTAATCGAAACGGCGAATCAGATCCAAAGCACTTCTGTCATCCTGAAAAAGCTCCAGAACTTTTTCTGCAGTTTCAATTGCCTCTGATTTCCTTTTTAAGTTTGCAGTCAGTTTAACTCCAATCTCCGCACTGAGAGTTTCCAGTTTTTCGGTCAGTCCTGCAATTTCCAGAATTTCCTCTTCCGATTTTCCTTCTTCCAGAAGCATCGTCAGAAAATTTTCTACGTTAAACACACTTCCGCTCCAGATCAAAGCCCCTTTCGAGTTCAGCAGAAATGCACGAGGGGCAGTCTTCATCATTTCAGACACGCAATCTTTAATTTCCTCCGATATGATTCCTGCACTGAAAGCAAACAGATCCGCCTGCTCCTCGAGAAAAACCTCTGCAGAATCCTGATCATCTGAAGTCAGTGCAAATACGCTGAGTTTTCCCTTATATTTTTCACTTATATCAAAGAAGATGGCAGCTGCATCTATATTCTCTTCCTTTCCAGACTCCCAGATAAAAAAAGCTGTCATTTTTTTTCCTATGACTGCTTTCTTCCCCTTTATCCACTGCACAGAACTCAGGTCCGGGAAAACATCTCCGATCTTCAGACTCTTGCTGCTTTTACTCATAGAATTTTATCCCTTTATAATGATTATGTATCTCATTGAAAAGAACAGGTCCTAAGTTCAAACAGGCCCTGCCGAAAAATGTCGCACACGGGAACTTATCCAATCTCTGCATTTCCAATTTCAATGATGCTCTGCTTCTCACTCAGGCAATCAAAATCAAATTATCCGTTCAGTCAATCATTTCTGAATTTTCTAAGCTCAAAAATAGACAGACGGGCAGCTTTTTTCACTTAAGTTCAGGCTCTCATCAGATCGAAATGCGGAGTGAAGAGATTCTTTCAGAAGATGATTGAATCAATGACTCAATTTCATCCAGAAAAGACAGAAATTCTTCGGGGTCAGCCACCTGAGTCTCATTCATCCATTCATATATATTCTGAACAGCATTGACAGCGTCACCTTTCGAATCAATGAGTGCTGAAGCACAGAGTTCTGCAGACAGACCGGTCTTCCGGAAAAAACTGTATTTGAGACGATCATTGAATCTTTCAGAAAGAGAAAAATAAACCTGATCATTGAGATAGATTCTTCGAAAAGCTCGAAGTCCGTCAGCGGCATTTTTCAGCTTTCTGTATTTTTTCTCATTTTCCGGAATAATAATGCACAATTCATTATATAATATATCTAAATGGTTTTCCAGCATACAGGAAGGAATTCCTCTGTTTGATAAAACATTTGCAAGCCAGACAGTCTGACTCGTCACTTCTGACTGCTCCAAATCGGAAAGCGAAGCAAGCCAGGCACTGTCACTGTGAGCAAATTTCCTGCCCCTGCTTCCGAATCTGATATCCTGATACAAAAACAGGTCGGCACAGAGATCACCGGCTGATATAGCAGCAAGGATCTCTCTCGCATCCTCCGGAACAGGATGACTGCCCGCATCGGAATTAATGTCCAGTGCGAAATATTTTTTCCTGCCGGTCTGTAAGGGAAAAAGATTCTCAAAAGTTTCAACAGTCCAGTCAAAAAGTTCACAAGCCCCGTCTAATATTCGACTCGCCTGAACAGAATCCGCCTGAACTCGCTCCAGTCTTACTCTGAATTCGTCCAGATTTTTCTGAACGCCAGACATATTATTCTGCAGATAATGATCTGCCTTGTCCTTCAGACAGGGGTATTGAAGAATCAGGCTTTTCCTGTATTCACCCGATTCAAGCCCTGAAATCTGCAGTGCATATAAATATCCTGCCAGAGTCTCCGGTGATTTCTCCTCTTTTTCTTGAATATTTTTCACTATTTTTTTTGTAATATTCATTATTTCAGGAACATTTTTCACCCACTTCAAATATGCAGAATCTTTTTTCAAACTGAGTGTCTTTTTCATTTCATCAGACCACACAGAAGAAAGAAAAGGATTTAATGATTCAGAAATTTTTTTCTCCAAATTTCCATGAATAACTGCCATCGTCCGGACAAATCCGCTGTAACTTTCCAGAGACAGATTTTTCAGAGCCAATTCCTTTACGAAAGAACTGGATTCTATTCGTGGACGGTAAATTTCATCAGCAGTTTTGCGAATTTCATCAAGAATTTTTGTCAACATATCATTATTTTTTATTGATGCGCCAGGAATTCAATTAAAAAGTCAGTGTCATATTCAGCATATACGTTCTTCCCGGCTGCGGAATAATTGAGGAATCGAATCCGAGAGATCTGTCGTAATAGTAATTCCCGGAATTCCCCTGCCCTACTCCAGGATGATTATATGATTTATTGAATAGATTGGAGATCTTGAATGTAAGATATCCAAAATCTCCGAAATTGAAAGTGAGTCCTGCATCCGCAATAAAGTAAGGATTAAGTGTTCTTTCTTTTTCTTTTGTAATTCTCCGCAGAATGCTTTCTTCATCATTTTCAATCGGATAGTCATTTCTCTGAGCATTTCGCAGATAAAATTCCCGCCTGCTCACATAGTTTCCTCTCAAATTGATGATGAATAAATTTTTCACAGGAATATTGAAACCAATATTGATTTTGGACGGGGCAATGTCACCCAGGTTGGAATATTTCGTTCTGCGGGGAATATTCTTTGCCTGATCTTTGAACAGATACTCATACTGTCCCAGAAAAGTATCCCCTTCCTTCCATTCGCCCAATTGAAAATCATAATGAATACTGCTCTGAGCCTGAGTAAACGTATAATATGTATAAAAACTGATAGGTGCCGATCCGCTGATAAAGTTTGAAAAATTCCATCTGAATTTATATTCAAACCCGTAAATCCTTCGCTTGCCTGCGTTTTGAGCATTTTCCTTAATTACATTATCATATCTGGAATAATAAATGGAAAATTCATTCAAAGCCTGTTTCCCCTGGTGCATATAAATTGCTTCACCGGTCCTGACCTTCTCCGGTTTCAGTTTAAGATCCGCTGTCCTTCCGGAAAATCCGCCGAAAAGGTTCAAAGGAGACGGTTCATTGAATGCCTCACCGTATAAAAGTTTGAATGCATTCCTGTCATCAAATTTATAGATTCCGGTAATTCGAGGATTGATGGACTGTCCGTAGATCGAGTTATGATCGTAACGTATGCCTGGACTGAATCTGAATTTTCCAATTTCCAGAATACTCAGAAGAAAAGCCCCCCGATCATAAGTGCCGATAGTATTTTCATCCGGCATTCTGTTCTTAGGCGAAGGGCCTTTCAGAAGATAGGGATCAGAGCTGTGCATTATGGAATATCCGTTTGAAACTGTCTTATCTATACCCTTATTCACGTCCGGATTCAGATAATCCACTGAACTGAAAGATGAACCCCACCAGTATCCGGGTACATCGTATGACTTCGTAAGTTTTTTAAATTCTGCCTTCAGCCCGCCGATCAGCTTGAAACTGCTGTTGAATTTATATTCAATATTCTGATTACCTAAAAGACTCTTGCTGATCTCATTCCATCTGGTAAGACTGATATAAGAGTACATCTCTTTTCCAGGATTCCAGTCATCCACGGCTTCCGCCCAGTTTCCGTAAATCCTGCTGTCCCTGTAATTCAATAAAGTAAATGAACTTATTTTCTCGGAAAGGTCCACCTGATTTTCTGCATAAACACTGATTCCTGACTTACCCCACATAGTGGCAGGCTGTGACTTGTCACCGGGATAAGTCGGACCGTATCCTTCATATTTATTCGTAATATTCGCACCAATTTTCACAGTTTTATAGGAACCGCTGATGATTGTTCCCCAGTCATTTACAGGATCTGAATACTTTCCGTAAGGTCTGCCGGCATCTCCTTTTGCAAGCATAGGTCCCCATACGGTAGGGTGTCCCACCCAGTACCTTGAATTATATCCGTAATTGGATATGTTCTTATTTGAATCGTCTCCCTCCTGTTTTCTGGCAGAAACTGCCAGACTGAAATCGCCTATCTGCGAAGTAATCCCTCCATCGGCGGCCCAGGTATTTCCGCTCCCATACATAAAACTTGTCTTTCCGGAAATTTTCTTTCCATCATTTTCTTTTCCGTCTTTTGTAATGATATTTACAATCCCCTGAAAAGCATTAGGTCCGTAAACAGCCGAAGCAGGTCCGTAAATAACTTCCACTCTCTTGATATTCGAAATCGGATACTGTCTGCTGGGAGTAGCAACCTGTGCCCAAAGATCATTTTCAATAATTCCGTTGACCATCAGAAGGGTTCTGGATGTGAATGGAGTTCTGTATCCTCTTTGATATAAATTTGCATTATCAGTTCCCATGGTGCCGATATAATCAAACCCGGGAAGATCTCTGAAGATATCGTCAAGACTGGTATAACCTCTGTTCTTGAAATCCTGATCGGTAACAACCATGGTGGAAGCAGGTACATTAAACAGATTCTCTTTTGTTCTGGATGCGGTAACAACTTCTGTAGATTTTAAAATGTCAAAAACATCTTCAGTCTGCTTTGCAACATTTTCAGCCGCAATTGGAAACTTGATCGAAGGATCTTTCCCGAGCTGTGTATTCAGCAGATTTTCTTCAATACTCTGTCTGTTTTCCTTTTTTGAAATATTTATTTTTATCTTTAAGACTGCTTTTTCTGTGTCTTTTCTAATTGTATCTGAGTCTGAATTTTTTAATTCTTTTTCATCCAGCTTCAAATCTGTACCAGCATCAAAGTAGCCTGAACTCTGATGAGCATCTATCATCATTCCGGTATCTGCATCATACATCTGCAGATAAAGAATCAAATTGCCGAGCCTGTCTTTTTTATAATAACACTCAATTAGGACTGAACCTTTTTCAGAAGAAGCTGAAGAGAGATTTTCCGAAAGTGAGTTTCCTCCGGTGTTTTTTGGAACCATACCCATCTTCACTATCTGTTCCTGAATACTCTTAAAATACTTTTCTTCTGCACCTGCATCTTTGCCGGTTTTATAAGGATATATTCCTCCAATGTAAACACTCCGCCCAGAACTCTGGGCATAAATATTTCCGGCGGCCAGTATAAACAAGGCAGGTATAAAAATAAAATATAGTAAAAAATAATGAAATAAAATCATAAGACCTGCTGTATTCCTGAGGGAGTGTATACAATATTTTTCAAAAGAAAAATAACATTGTACAATATTCTTTTAATCCGATTTAATGCAACAATAAATTGCTGCTTTTCCATTAATTTTTATCCAAAAATCAGAAGGCAACGGAATTTGAAGTGCAACTCACCTTACGCAATTCGGCTGCGGGTGAGCTAAGGACGCAGTGGGTCTGGATTTGACAGGCTCACTGCAAGTGCGGCGGCCCATGAGGTCTCGCAGATTTGGAAACTGCCTGCGTTTATAAAATTACAGATTCCATATCTCATATCCTATCAGCAGTAGGTAAGATCTAATTAGAAAATAAGTTACGGCAGAAATTCATTAATAACTCATATTGCACAAACTGGATATGAAATACTCAAATTTATAATGAACTTTCTAAAACACCGCATTTACTGGCCTTTTCGGCAGCCGGAGGTGAAATTCAGTGTCAGTGTAAGCCCGCTTCAGTCAATCATTAATTGGCTAGATACAATCTCATTAAAAATCAAAAAAATATACAAAGAAATATGTCAATGGCACTTTGAAATCAATACTTCGCGAAGCTTGAGTCACAGAAGGAAACAGACCGACAGGTTTTTTCTAGCTGAGTTTTGATTTTATTAGATCAGCAAAGCTCAAATGCAAAATATCATCCAGATTTTAACCCGTTCCAAAGAAACCACAGAAGGGACAGGTAAGATGATCAGCCATTTACCGATATGATGAATGAAGATATTAAAATGTTGAAAACTGTTTTTCGACAAGGGAACTGGGAAAAATAAAGTCAGTTCATATTTGCAAATGTTTTATTCAGTACATCCAGGATCTGTTCATGGATTTTTCCATTGGAAATCAGAACATCAGACGGATAGGAAAGAATTTCCTGATTTTTAAAATCTGAAATATGTGCTCCGGCCTCAAGTAAAATGACAGATGCAGCTGCAAGATCAAACTGTTCCACTTTTCTTTCCCAGATCCCGTCCAGTTTCCCTTCACAAAGAAAGCACAGATCTACAATGAGTGAACCGGTTCTTCGGATACTTCTGGCCGAACTGACAAATGCAGTGAGTTCAGTGATAAAATCTCTGAGATTTGCATTCCGTGATGGAAAAGAGAATACTAAAAATGCTCTCTGTATAGAGGAAATTTCTGAGACTTGGATAGGATTTCCATTCTTGAATGCGCCCGATCCTGAAATCGCAGTATATACACTGTCAAGGCCTGGAATAATGATAAATCCCATCACTGCAGATCCTCTGTATTTTAATCCGATGGAAATTGCATACAGAGGAAGTCCTCTTAAAAAATTCATAGATCCGTCCACAGGATCAAGAACCCATTGAAAGTCATTTTTTCCAGGAACAGTTTCAGACTCGGACAGAACGGAATCACCCGGAAATTTGGATCGGATCAGATCAGTAATTCTTTCTCCAAGTTTGAGATCACAGAGATCGAGTCTTTTCTTCTCTTCTTCATCCGAAATTGTATCTCTGATCAGAAGTTCAGACTGAACCGAATTTGCAAAGAATTCAATAGATGTTCTGTTCGCTTTGATATATTCAAAACGAACTTTTACTTCATCAGCCGGAAAATTTAAGTTTGCAGTAAACATAGCCATATAACTTAAACAACGAGTTCGTCTTCAGCAGATCTTGCGACGACGATTTCACCCTGCTCTTCAAGTTTACGGATAATGTTTACAATTTTCTGCTGTGCATCTTCCACATCCTTCAATCGCACAGGACCCATAAAATCCATATCTTCTCTAAGAAGACTTGCGGCTCTCTTGGACATGTTCTTGAATATTTTTTCCTGCACTTCTGCATCGACAGACTTTAATGCCTTTGCGAGATCAGTGTTGTCCACCTCTCTCATCACCTTCTGAATCGCCCTGTCGTCCAAAAGAACAATATCTTCGAATACGAACATACGTTTTTTGATTTCTTCTGCCAATTCCGGATCTTCTTCTTCGAGTGCTTCGATGATTGTCTTTTCCGTTCCACGGTCTACGTTGTTCAGAATTTCCACAACTGCATCGATACCTCCTGCAGAAGTGTAGTCTTCGGAAGCCAGAGTGGAGAGTTTTCTTTCGAGGACTCGTTCCACTTCACGAAGAACATCAGGACTTACCCTGTCCATTGTAGCAATTCTCTTAGCTACATCGGCCTGAATATTGTGCTGCAGGGCAGACAGGATTGTTGCTGCTTTGTTTGGATCTAAATAAGATAATATGAGTGCTATGGTCTGCGGATGTTCCCCTTGTATGAAGTTCAGGAGCTGTGCAGGGTCTGTTCTTCTCACAAAGTCGAATGGTCTGACCTGAAGTGAGGAAGTAAGACGGTTGATAATATCGATTGCTTTCTGATTTCCGAGGGCCTTCTCTAAAAGAGATCTGGCAAAATCGATACCCCCATTTGTAATGAATTCCTGAGCCATCATGAGTTCACTGAACTCAATCAAGACCTTTTCTTTATCTTCAGGAGTTATTTTATCAATTCTCGCTATCTCAAATGTAATCTGCTCAATCTCATCTTCCCTGAGATGTTTAAAAATTTCGGTAGATACTTCACCGCCTACAGCGATGAGAAAAATTGCGGCTTTCTGTCTGCCTGATAAATTTGTCTTTCTGGAGCTTTGCATTTGGGACACCTGATTTGATTATCGGAAAGGGATTTGAGAAAAAAAACAAAAAACCCCGCGACAGCGGGGTTATGAAAGGATGTTACTTGCCTTGGTCTGCTTCTTCAGCAGGCTTTTCACTGCCAGTATTCAAAAGTTTAAAAGTCACCCTTCTGTTCTTTGCAGATGTACCGTCAACTCCAGGAATTGTTTCTGAAGAACCTGCACCTCTAGTCATCATTCTCTTTTCGGGGAAACCCAGTTTTACAAGAGAATCTCTGACAGATTCAGAACGTTTAGTAGAGTAAAAAATATTTCCCAATCTTTTACCTTCTTTTTCTTCAGGACCTTTTGTGTCAGCGTGACCGGTAATTTCCAGTTTTACGCCTTCAGGGAGTTTTTCGAATGCTTCTTTAATGATCGCACCGGAAACTTTTACCCATTTTACAAAGTCTTTTCTGTTAGGGATTTCCCATTTTTTATATTCGAACCCTTCTATAGAACTTCCGTCAGGATAACGAACCCCTTTCAGTTTTTCATTGAATTGGTTGATTAAAGCATCAATGCCAGTATCCAGAAGATCTCTCTCCGTTGTCTTAACAGGGGGTTCTTCAGTCGGTTTATCTTCTTTCGGTTTCTCAACTGCAGGCTCCACCTTATCTTCCTTAGGGGGAGGAGTGTCTTTTTTGTCTGCCGGATTACAATTTGCCAGTCCAAACAAAAACAGGCAGGCAAGTGCAAAAGGCAGTATTGAATTCTTAGCCATAGTATTGCTTCCTTTTTTCATGTCGTTGTACTCTTACTATCATTACAGAATAAAAAA
>JBPOJG010000281.1:0-6538 GCA_052033835.1 Spirochaetota bacterium | reverse complement strand
AAAACCATCAAACCGATCGCAGTATACAACATTGTTTCAATGATAACTGCACCTTTTAAATTTTCATGTACCAACCAATCCGGCATAATAACCCCCAATCTTCCTTATTATATAAAAATTTCTATTTCCCAAAACCCCATCCGCCGCCGGATGGTGAACGTCTGCGAGTGTCATAGAAGAATGTTGTTCTTCCTGTTCTCACACTTTCTTCTTTCAGACTGATTTTTCCTTCTTCTGCATATTCAATAATCGAATTTGTAGCACATGCATATGCATAATATGCCGATCCAAGCAGAAGAAGAACTGCTGTAATTTGAATAAACTTAATCATCACCGCCCTCACTTTCAGGCATTACTTCCTTCCATCTGGAACTTTCAAAAAACCATTTTCTCATCCAGATAAAAAACGGAGGAATCCACCAAAGGAAAAAGAGCCATACCAAAGGATATACTCTCTTGACTCCCTTGGAAACATCTACATTGACATTGACCGAAGAGGCATGTTCAGACTCTCCTACCGAAAGAAGAAGTTTATAATTGCCTGCTTCCTTGACTTTCCAGAAAAGGGACTCTGTCGTATTTCCTTCCGACCAGGACTCACCGTCTTCTACACCGTAATAGTATTCAACTGCAATATCATCTGCAGTCAGCAATTCCTGTTTGTCTGCATTGTAAAGACCGGCATACACCCCAATCCAGGCATTGTTCAGATTGGAATTGATTTTGATTTCCAAGGTCTCATCTGCCTTGACCTGAAACGGTTTAGTAAAAACTTCTTTCTTGTTCAAGGAAGCAAAACTGAATGATTCTTTCAGAACAGGGCTTCCGTCACCGGAAAGAGTAATCGATAAAAAGAGCATTAGAATACTTGCAAATATGCTCCCTAATTTGATCAGTTTTTCCCAAGGCAAAGGTGTCTGCACCTGCCCAAGACCTACATCATAAGGAACACCCAAGTCTTCAATGCCGAACGCATTTTTAACTGTTTCATTTTCAACATAAGTGCTCAGGAAAAATTCTTTTTCAATCAAAGTACCGTTGTCGTATACATTCTCCTCAGAAAAAACCTGAGGCGGGCAAGTCAGATCGGCATATTCAATTCTGTCACCTACTCGGGCAAGCCAAGGAAGACAGCCGTCTACATACGTCAGCTCCATTGTCCCTGCTTCATAAAACTGAAACTGCTTGTCTAGTATATCAAACTTAGTTTTGGGAGCATAACTCCCGATATATGTAAATTCTTTGGAAAATTCCACTGGTTCCGCAAGATAGTAGTGAAATTTTTCTTCGGAAAGCCATTTGTAGCCTTTGTCCGCATTGTAGAGAAGATACGTCAGTTCATATCCGGTCTCACCCTCTACTTCCCAGTCATTTCTGAGTCTTCCTACAACCATCCATTCTGTATCCAGAAGTGTTCCGGCCGCACCCAGAGGGATTTGAAATACTTCTGCACCGCCTGTATTTTTCTTGCCGAGAATCATCTGCTGACCCTCATCTAGAGTCATCACACTTCCGCAGGCACCGCACCCAACCGTCCTGATCTCAGAAGGATTTCCCTTCATTTCAATCGGAGATCCGCAGTTTTTGCATCTGAGAGCTTCAGTGGATTTTTTGGATGTGGCAGAGACTTCTTTTTTATACTGAATATCTTTTTCAGTCAGAACCCTGCCTATAAAAACTAAGGGTTCGTCATCCTCAAATTCCAAAGTGATATTCGTGCCGTCTTCTGCAAGGGCGTCCACGTTGAGATAGGATTCATTTGGAGTGATTTTAAATGGAAGACAGCCTTCAGCACCTTTGCAGAGAGCAGTCCCTACTTCCTTGACACGATAACTTTTTCCCTCTACTTCGAGAGGAGTTCCTACAGAGATCTGGTCTTCTTTAACCGGAACAGTCAGATTTGCCTTGACTTGAAGAAAAAGCCTGCCCGCGTCCTCAGAAATCCAGGATTCTTCATTTCCCAGATCCAGATACCATTCGTCCCAACGGGAGGCTTCTTCTCCGGACTGGTAGGCATATGCATACTGCACCCTGCCCATAACAACAAAACTTTTCCCGTTCAATTTCCCGGAAACGCCTATGGCAAGTCCTGAAATGGCAGGCATAAGCTTTGACTTAATTCCCAGATCCTTGACACCGTCTTTGTCCCAAAGAAATAGGGTTCCACAATAACCGCAGGTAACCTGCTGTACTGCCGGGTTTCTGATCTCAGAAACTGCTCCGCAGCTCGGACAATGGGCATCAATCCTGAATGACATACGGGAATCAAATTACATTGGCCTCGATTTGAAGGCAAGTCTTTTTTTGAGGGAGTCAGGCTGGAAATAACTGAACTTAAGTTTTAAAAAGTAATTACCCTTTCAGCGCATCTCTAAGGGCATCCAATCTTGGTGATGAACTTTTTAATTCCAGCTCAGAAAGCAAAGTCCTAAGTTTTTGAGCATTTTTTTGATTCATAAAAAATGAATGGAGTTCGTCTTTATTTTCAGGAAATTTATGCTTTTTTAATAAATCTTTGGATTTAGTATCTTCCAGTATTTTTAAAAGGAATCCTTCCAGGTCTGGTTCCAGAGATATAACTGTATTATTCAGATTTTCATTCTTTGACACAGTGACCGAATAATTAGATTCCTCAGCGATTTTTAAGGATTTAAAATAGGTTGGCTTGGTTTTACCAGAATCCTCATCTATTAGAGCAATTCTGTTCCTGCTTTTACTCAACCTTTTTGCAATATTCCCTATCCCAAAATTATGATCTGCTTTGCTGAATCCAAGATAATTTACCAAAGCTTCGTCTCCATAGCATTCAACTAAAATCATACTTGCTCCGTAAAATGTTTCAGATTTAAGAAGAAACTATCTTCCATCTCATAAATGTCCGGAAATTTTTCCTGCGGAATAGAGTGAACTTTTGTCTGATAATCTTCATAATATGTAATATTGATTCTCAAGTCTTCCGGTTTTGTTTTCTGGAGAATGGAAGAGAGAAATGGGAAACTGTGCGTTGCGATGAAATACTGGTTGGTTTCATCCAAAGCAATCTTTTCTCCGAGATATTTATTATAAAAGGGGAATATATGAGATTCCGGTTCTTCAAAAAGCAAGGTAGAATTTTCCGTATGCATTGCAGTTACATAAAAAATGAGCCTTTGCAGACTGTCTGATAAACTCACAAACGGATACTCATATAACACACCCTCCTGCTCTTTCAGCAGTTTAATCGAGTTTTCATTTGGATTTAATCCCAGTTTTAAATCATAATCAGATAGAATTTCTGTAATGATTTTTCTTAAGGTACCCCTGGTCAGAATAATCTGGGGGAGATTGTTTCCGAAAGGTGCGTTCAGTCTTTCAGTTGTTTTATCATCAAAGGCTGACGTTAATTTGAATTTGTAGTAGAATATATTTTCTGATAAGTAATGCTCTGGAATAAATTTATTATTCGTTTTAGAGGTATCATCGCTGTCCAATTTATAGCCAAGAATTCCAGTCTCTGCATTCAAATGGGGTATTATAGCTTGATAGAAAAACCTCGTTGCCAAAGTCTGCTCGGTTGAATTTTGAGAAAGTATTCCATTAATGAATAAATCTTTATTCGGAAGATACTTTTCTATAAATTTAGAGTCTTCGTAATTCACAAAATAAAATCCATCTTTATAATACATTTTGAAACTTGGGTTATCACTTTTAATGGTTATTTTTCTTTCAATGTCTCTGTCATAAATTAAATCATTGTATTCCTTCATCCTGACAAGATCCTTGATTGGAACATTTCTTTTGGAAAGCAAGGACAGCGCCTCAATGATATTCGATTTTCCGGAAGCAGGCTTACCAATGAAAATATTCACTCTTTCGGGAGAAAGAGAAAGTTTTTGTATGGATTTGTAGTTTTCTATTTCCAGTGCAGTAATCATTATCCCTCTTTCATACTTTCTAAATTCTTTCTGATCTCTTTAAGACAGTCTGACAAGACAGTCGGAACGGAAAACCGTTTTTTCACTTATATTATTCTGCCCACGGGATAAGGCGGAAAGGCCATTCGACTGTTTCCAATTTTCGGAATTTTTCCATTTTTACTGATAGCAGCCGGCACTCACAGAAAAATCACACTGACTAAGCTGTAAATCCAGATATTCCCATCTAACAGAATTTATTCGCTATATTGAATAATTAATCTGCTATATTGGATTATCATTTGCATTCTGAATATACCCACGAAAGGATGGTAAAAAATGCAGGAGAACAAAATGAGCAATACCGTTTTAGAAAAAAAAGATCTGGGCGAAAGCATCCGCAATCTGGTGGCAAGAACTGCAAAGGCAGTCGAAGTGAATCCAAAGGCAGGAAGGCAGAGTTTTTCAGTGACAAGTGAGCTGAAGGAAGGATTGAAAGCAGTCAATAAGATTCGTCAATTCGAACTGATTTCGGATGAACCGCCTGCTCTTGCAGGGACAGATCAGGGAGCAAATCCAGTGGAGCTGATTCTTGCCGCACTTGCATCCTGCCAGGAAATTGTCATCTCTGCATACGCAAATGCACTTGGAATTTCTTTTGAAAAGGTGACAGTGGACGTGAAAGGAGAACTCGACTTAAGAGGATTTTTCAATCTGGCAGAAGTAAGACCTGGCTTTGATACTGTCAGACTGGTCACAACAGTCCATACAAAAGAAACAGATCCTGAAAAACTGGCACAGCTTTCTCATCTGGCAAAGAACAACTGCCCAGTGCTTGATATCATTAAGAATCCTGTTCCTGTCCAGGAAACAATTGAGTTCAAACATTCCTGATCAGCTTGACATTTTCAATACTCTGTAAAAAACTGCAGGAACAAATTATCACCATATTGAGGTAAGAATGGAGTTTGATCCTAAACTTGGAATACAGAATATTGAAAGTTTCTGGAATCTGGAAGCAGAATTCGGTGAAGAAAGACCTGCACACGATGTCTATCTGGATGAGATAGTAAGTGACAGATACAGTCTGATCCGGGGAATGCAGGTGATTCGGGATGAGCTTCAGCTGGCCGGCCTCGACAAAAAATCAGACGTTGCTGCCTGCGGTGCAGATTTCAGTCTTCCTTCTGTCATCACTACTCTTGCACATACAAACTGCGGAGACAGGATTCATCAGGGAGAAGCAACTACAGCATACATTCAGATGATTGCATCGAGATTTGCCACAATCTCAGAGATCGGTGAGTACAAGCTAGAAGCATTTGCGCCGACCGGAGGCGGAACTGATGACGGAGCCACTTTCGCTCATGTGACCTGGGCACATCATATAGATGATGTATTGCGTGAACAGATTTACCTCGGTTCTGCTTCTTCTTACGTAATGTGCAATTTTGATCTGAAGACTCACGTCGGTCGGATGGAGAAAGACGGCATAGTCATCGGAAAGACAAGTGAATCCAAATGGAGATATCCGAGAGCTGCATGCGGAGCCGTTGTGGGCTGTCTCGCTCACTACAATGAAGGCAATGCAGTACACAGAAGAATCCGTTCAGATCTGACTGAAAAAGGATACACTCATCTGAAAGAACATCCTGTAATGGCCGGCAGTACCGACGTCACTTCAGCAGTGGCAGCGGCAATTGTTGCAGTTCGAGGAATGCTGAACACTGCAGATGCTCTTGCAAATGAAATGGATGAAAGAGGAATGAGTCATCTCACTGCCACGCTGACAGTCAACCGTCCCGGTCAGCTCGATACAATCGTTTATCTTGCCAGAGCAACCGTATTCAACGGAGAAATCATCATTCAGGGACTGGGCACAGAAGCAGAAAAATATTCAGGGGAAATCAGAGGAACCGGAAAGGATGCAGAACTCATCCTGAGATACGACGGTCTGGAAGCCGGGCAATATCCTATCATTAAGAAAAATTACCCAATCCGCAAATGGAAAAAACCTGCAAAACTGGAGATCCTCGAGGATTAAATATAATTACTCATTTTTCTTCACAGGAAATCCCCTGATAGCAGTAGATCTCGCACTGGGATATCGGAGTGTAAGTGTAAAAATCTGTAATGTCTCTTCTTCTTCCTCGATATGATCTCCAGGAAAATGAGTGAGAGGGATATTTTTCAATGCAGTCTCGGAGACAGAGGCGAAGAGGTTCGCAAATTTTTTTCCCGGATAGATTCTGCACGCTTGAGGCTTTATCCCTCTCCCTTTCCGCATAATATTCATTCCAGTATGAATTGTAATTTTCGGAGATGTATTTTCTGCCGGAACATCCGATGCTGACGGTGAGAATCAAAATGGTCAGATATATATCATTTTTAGAAGAAGGTTCGAGTCTGTATTTTTCTCCCAAGCTCTTCCTCCAGTCCGATGTCAGATTTCTGAATAAGACACCTTACGCAGGTGGGGCGTTTTTGGAGTTTTGCCTGCCGGCGGCATTTCTTGGGGCTCCGCAAGTTTGGAAGCTGCTGCCCCAAATCCCGTTTTTACTAGTCTATTCGATTTTCCTAATACATTTATAGCCCTTCCGGTAGATCGCCATCCCAACTCAAACCCCAATCCTCCGCTTTTTCAC
>JBPOJG010000202.1:0-35758 GCA_052033835.1 Spirochaetota bacterium | reverse complement strand
TTTATTAAAATTCTTCTGTTTCAAAACAGTCAGGATCCGGATTCCTTTTCAAAACCCCTTGAATCAGCTCTATTCTTTTCATTTCATATTTCTGCGCATTCTGATCTTTTAACCTGCCTTATACCTTAGGATGTCTTGGCTTGAGGACTTCAGCCTTTCTAAAATGGCTTTATGAATTCACCTTACCTAATTTTCTCTTTCGCTTAATGACTGCATTTTCATTCTGTTCTGTCGATTTGTAATCAATCATCGTTGTTTTTAACTTCACCAAACCTTTAATTATGCCCTGAGTGTCGTACAGCGTCTGACCATTTGATCTTTGTTTTGATTTTAATGATTCTTCTTATGAAAATTCTCTAAGTTTTAAGAAGTGTTCCGAATACTTTGTTATTATTGGAGAAATATCTCCAGTGCAGAATGATATTCTTTGTAGAGGGACAGATTATTATGATCTCCTCCAGTTATAGTGATAAAATCATGATTTTTCTTTATAGAATCAGAAAGTTGTCTGCCTTCAGCAAAAGGAATGACTGAGTCGTCTGTACCATGCAGAATGAGAATCTCTGCATTCACATTCTGAATCCATACATCAGATTCAAGTGTGAAGCTGATTAAAAACGCGGGTACAATAGGAAAAATCTTTTTGATAAGGGATTTCAGACTGCTGTAGGGAGTTTCTAGGATGAGATGAGTTGCAGTATTTTTTGAAGCACTGTAAACTGCAGGCCCTGTTCCTATAGACCTGCCATATATGACTTTTTTCTTTGCACTAGGATGTCTTGATGAGATTTCCTGATAAAAAGCTTCGCAGTCATTAATAAGTTCTTTTTCTGAACCGATGCTCCCTGTGCTTTTTCCGTATCCTCTATAATCCAGTATATACAAATCGAGTGGAAATTTTCTGAAGTCCTTTTCAATGTTCCCCCAGCTGGAAAGATCGCCTGCATTTCCGTGAAAATAGACAATAAAACCTTCTGATGCAGTATGTGAAAAATGAAGGGCATGGAGTTCCTGATTGTCCCTTTTGAAAAAAATTTCATCAGAAGGCCTTTCGAAACTGTATCTGTAATTTCTTTCTGTTTTTGAAGGATAAAATATCATTTTCTTCTGGTAAAAATACCCTGCAGTCACAATGGACGTTCCCGCAAAAAAAGCAATTAGAGAAATAATCTCGATCATTGTAAACAAATACTTTGAATAGAATATGCAGTCAAAACTTTTTCAAGCGGCGGCTGATAAGGGGTTTGAAAACGGTCTGATGTAAATGCAGATTTTGCCTCAAACAGAAAGATACAAAGAAACAGGTCAAGGTTCAGATTGAAAACAAAAGAAAACTGGGCAAGCGCAGTCTGGATTGAATGAATGTGCGGCTTTTTCAAGTCGCATTGTATTGTATATTGAGTAAGTCAGATCATATTCATTACTGCATCAGCAATGGACGGAGAGGAGGTCAGACCCGGACTTTCTATTCCGAGAAGATGAATGACGTTTTTCGGATGTTTTATGATTACGAAATCCTGAATAGGTTCTTCGTTTTTGAAAAGTCGGGGGCGGAGCCCTGCATAACCCGGTGAAAGATCTTCTTCTGAATAACAGTCAAGGATATTGCATACAGACTGATAATATGTTTTTCTATCAGCAGTAATTTTATAATCTTCTTTATTTTCTGCCCAGTCTGAATTCGGTCCTGCGTATGCTTCATCTGCGGTATTGAATGTATAATGAACTCCGAGGGCTGTGCTTTTCTTTGAAGGGACAGGGTAGACTAATTTTCTGTAAGGAAGAGGTTTCCTGAATCTGAAGTATTCTCCCTTGTTCGGCCTGATCGAGTATTCAGCAAGGCCGAATCCCTGAACAACCTCATCTGAATAGAGTCCGGCGGCATTGATGATGATTCCCGGCTCCACTTCTTCCTTTATGGAACGGGAATCTATAAGGAAGGAAATTCCGTCCTGATGAGAAAATTTTCTGTCTTTCAGGAAAATGACACCATTTTCCTCGCAGAGATGAATCAGTGTTTTCAGATAAACCGGAACATCTATGATGCCTGTGCAGGGAATGTCCAGAGCTGTTTTTCCAAGAACGCCAGTGTATTTTTCTCCCGGGTTTTTCAATATCGAAAGATCTTTGACACCGTTGTTTTTTCCATTTTCAAAGAGTCTCTGTATTTCCTCTTCCTTTTCCTGACTGAATTCATCCTGTCTTCCGGATGTGATGATTTTGCCTGAAATCAGATAGGGCACTTTGTATTTTTCTGCAAATTCAACAGCCAGTCCATATCCTCTCATACAGTGGATATGTTTCATTGAATTGTTTTTATAATAAACGCCTGAATGCAGTACGCCAGAATTTCTTCCGCTTATTCCGTCCCCTGGAATTTTTTCCTTTTCACAGACTGCGACAGTGTATCCTTTTTCCGCAGCCTTAAGTGCAGTCCAGCATCCTATGATGCCTGAACCGATAATTAGAATGTCAGTCATGACTGCATCGAAAAGAATTGCCTTTGGCGGGTAAAGTTCTTTTTCTCAACTCATTTCTGTTTCAGTAAACAAAAATTGACGCAGGCGTCGAATAAAAAGCTTGCAGAATAATTCTCGGCAGGGTTTTCTGAATACAAACCGCAGAATGTGAGGAATCATGGAAGAATTTTACAAAGACAAGGTCGCACTGATTACCGGGGGAGCATCTCCAAGAGGGCTTGGCAGAGCTATTGCAAATTCAATTGCAGCAAAAGGCACGAACATCGTTGTGCTCGATCTGAACAAGGAAGCAATTGAGAAAGCTGCTGAAGAGATTTCTTCTGCCTACGGTGTAAAGGCACTTGGGATTGCATGCAATGTCACTAAGGAAGAAGACTGTACAAATGCAGCTGCAAAAATAAAGGAAACATTCGGTCGACTGGATTTTCTTGTAAACAATGCAGGCGTGCTGAAAGACAATCTTCTGATGAGGATGAGCGAAGCAGACTGGGATCTTGTGATTGATGTAAATCTGAAAGGCGTATTCCTGATGACTAAGGCTGCATCCAAACTGCTTTTGAAATCTCCGTCAGGAAGAATTGTAAACATTTCCTCTGTCTCCGGTCTCACAGGGCAGCCTGCTCAGGCAAATTATTCCTCATCCAAGGCAGGAGTGATTGCTCTCACAAAGGTAAGTGCCAGAGAATTTTCTGGAAGAGGAGTGACAGTCAATGCGATCTGTCCTGCATTTGTTCAGACTGATATGACAGATGCTCTTCCTGAGGATGTAAAGAAAAAACTGAAAGAAATGACTCCACTTGGAAATCCGATCACTCAGTCGGACGTGTCATATGCTGTAATGTTTTATATGTCAGAAGGTGCAAAAAATATCACAGGCACGATTCTCCGCGTTGACGGCGGGGCAGCCATAGGAATGTAAGATGAGAGAAGTCGCCATTATCGGTGCCTGTGAAACAGTGCACGGAAATCACAGTGACAGAGTTCTTCGCGATCTGGTTACAGAAGCCGGAAACGGAGCGATCAGGGATGCTGGAATTGACAGAAAGGAAATACAGGCAGTTTATGTAGGAAATTATGCAGGTCAGGAATTTAATTTTCAGAATACGATGGGTTCTTATGCTGCGACAATACTTGGACTCGGCGACAGGCCTGCAATGAAGCTCGAAGGTGCATGTGCATCAGGGGGCCTTGCAATGCGTCAGGGCTTCCTCGCTGTTGCCTCAGGTCTGTATGATACAGTTCTTGTGCTCGGTGTGGAAAAAATGAATACAAAGGACTCTGAAACTACGATGCAGATTGTTTCTAGAGGTCAGGACTTTGAATTTGAAGGCGGATTCTGCGTGTCAGGACCTTCTGGATTTGCCATGAATGCAATGCGTCATATGCATGATTTCGGAACAACAAAGGAGATGCTCTCGACTGTTGCAGAAAAGAACTATTTTCATGGAAGCAAAAATCCGTATGCACACAAACAAAAAGTCATTCCGCTGAAAAATATTATGAATGCAAGAACGGTGACAACCCCTTTCGGTTTTCATGATATGTCGCTAGTGACTGACGCCTCTGCGGCAGTTGTTCTTACAACTAAGGAAAAAGCAAAGTCTGTTTCCAAAAAACCTGTCATCGTAAAGGGTTCCGGTCACGGAGGGGATTATTTCACTCTTTCTCTGAAAAACAGTTCCACCTCTTTCCCTGCAACAGTAAAGGCTGCAGAAGAAGCCTTTAAAATGGCTGATGTGAAGAGATCCGATATTGATGTTCTGGAATGCCATGACTGTTTTACTATCACAGAAATCATCAATATAGAGGACTTAGGATTTGTGGAAAAAGGGAAAGGCGGTTTTTATACCCTGGAAGGTCATACTAGACTTGGAGGAAAACTTCCGGTCAACACGTCGGGCGGACTGAAGGCAAAAGGCCATCCGATCGGTGCGACAGGAGTCGGTCAGGTAGTGGAAATGACGTTTCAGCTCCGCGAAGAAGCTGAAGCAAGACAGGTCAAAAATGCTAGGACTGCGATGACTCATGTACTTGGGGGTCCTGGAGCTGTAAGCATAGTGCATATACTGCAGAGGGGATACTGATGGAAGCTGTAATGGAAAAACTGGTCGGAAAAAAATGCACTGCCTGCGGTCAGTACATGCTCAATCCGAGTTTTGCATGTGCAAACTGCGGAAGTGACAGGATAGAAGAGTTTCAGTTCAAAGGAATAGGAGAGATTTATACATTCACTGTCGTGATGATGGGTTTCGGTCATCTTGCTTCCCGAGCACCTTATGTTCTCGCGATTGTTTCCCTTGAGGAAGGACTCAAGGTTCTCACAATTGTGGAAGATATCGACAAGGACAAGGCAGCAATTGGAATCAAAGTGAAATTCAAAAGATGGGAAGAGGGCACAGGTCCTATATTTACTGTGGTCTGAAATCGGGTTCAAAGGTCAAGGCAATGTGAAACGGAAAAGCGCGCTCATGGTCATTAAGTTAAGGAAAACAAAGAAGAGATTAACCACAAAGGGCACAGAGAACACGAAGAAAAAGAATTTGTTCCATAACTTCGTGGTTAAAAATTCTTAACCTAATGACATTGAGCTGTCGGCTTCTTAACCTGACGGCATTAGCTGCTCGGTACTAAGCTTATCTTGTCCGTCTAGGGAAGATTCCGGAAAGGAAAGACTGACTCAAAGGCAGAGCACTTATCTGCATTGAAAAGATTCCTGAATAGTCTTTTTTGCACAGTCAGCAGTTGAAAAGACAGAATCCCCCGGAGAGCGGTCTCTTTTTCCAACCGGAATCTTAAATAAAGACATCCCTTATTCTTTAATTCTGTCCCTGTAATAAATTAGAAATGATCCGATGACAGCTGCAATCGGTCCAAGCACAACTCCAATAATCGGAATGAAGAGGAAAAGAAACTGAGCAATTCCAAGTCCGAAAATTTCCATTCGGAAACTCGATGCTGCCTTTTCCCTGTCTTTCAGATTTTCCGTGTTCTTTTCAAGAATATAGTCAAAACTGCCTCTTCCCAGAATCCAGCCCTGAACTGCTCCTACAAAAAACGGCTGGAAAGGCCCGAACAGAAGGCCGACAAAAAATGAAAGAATTCCAATGATCGTATATTTTATATTAATGATCAGTCCGAGGAAAAGATTTTTTACTTCTTTATGCATCGGGATCTGTACAGATTCTCCCAGTCCGATTTTTTCGAGTTTCTCAAGAAGAAATCCGAGGAACGGAAGAACGGCAATCCCTGCGACAGGCCTGTAAGTAAATATGTACATCAGAAGGGAAAGCAGTGCAGAAACAGTATTTATCAGAACTGTTCCGCCGTCACCTGAGCTGAACGATGACCCTGTCCATCTGTTCATCTGTTCAAACGCCGATCCTGCACCGGCCTGCATCAGTCCGGAAATCAGCCAAAAATAGAAAACGATCAGAGCCGTTCCGGCAATAAAACTTGCCGCACAGGGAAGAATCATATACGACCAGAGATTCTTTCTGCGAATCCAGCTGAGTCCTCTGAAAAAAGAAAAAAAACCGAAAAGAAAACCTGACATAGTCATTATCCTGTATATTTTATTTTATCAATCTCTGTGACGTGCAGATTTTTGAAAATTCGAAATCAGGTTTTCTCTGAATCTGAATTTCAGAAAATCGTTCTGGCAGGATTTATCGAGACTGCTTCTGCCGGGATTATATGTTTTTTTACTGAAACCGCCCGACATTTCTTTTGTCGTAATGACCGAACTTGCTGACCCTGTGATGTTCCCGTTGAACAGGACTGCATCGAGAGGATCAGATCCTCCGTTAGTTCCCCTTTTTACGTACACTGCACTGCTGTCATAGGAACCTGCAGATCTTGTATTTCCGACTCTGTATACCTGTGAAGGAGTGAGTTCAAAAAGGGATGCTGTCGTTTTGGCAATTGAGGACGGATAGGAAAACAGAGTCGTATGTTCCGATGAAAAGGGATAAACAGCAGCAAAACTGTTCAGATACAGTGCAGCATTGTTTCCGACAAAAATCTGTGTGTCATTTGCAGGGGTCGCATTTGATTCATAACTTAGAGATTTGGCCAGATACACTGCGAAAAGTTTCTGGAACATTCCTGTGCTGTCAGATCCGAGAAGAGTTGAACTGTAAGAGGAAGCTCTTTTGAATACATTCATCAGATTGGAGGCTGTTCCTGCTCTCAATCCTCCTGATTTTCCGGTGACTGATTCCAGAAAAAAACTGTTTCTCGTGTCTATTGTGCTTCCGGATGTTTCATATATATATTTCATGAAAGAATATGCAAATGAATAGTCTAGAATTGAACTGTTCCATGCAAAAAGTGATTCGGAATTGTATCCTCCGAGGCATGTTGTTCCAGTAGAAGGATCTCCTCTGAGACAGGACATTCTTTCATACTGAGGTCCGTATCCTGCAATATCACTTGCCACTTCAGAGCTTCCTTCATCCACCCATGTATCGTCAAAGTTCAGAATTGTATTCAGTTCGGATTCTGTTTCCGGAATCGGAATAGGTGAAGTGATGCCTGATCTGCCCATCTGATGAGGAACCCTGACCAGATGCTGATATTCATGCGCCAGTGTAGAAAGAATCAGATCCGGTTTGCCTGTTTTTGAAGCAATCTGATTGGAATATGCCAGATTGAATCCGTTTATATAAATGATTTCTCTCTGATTTGATTCAAGACCGTATTCTGCCTTGAAGAAATGAACCGGATCCACGAATCCTGCAACGTATGTTCCTGAACTTACTTCAAAGCTCGAAACAAAGAACATTAAGGTGATTTTTTTGTCCCCGTTTATGTCTGTCGATGTTCCTATTGCAGGTTTAAGTTTTGAAACAATGTTTGTACTGAATCCGGAGGCTATTGAAGAATAACTGATTTTATTTATCCCGTATTCTGTCTGCATGGATTCCAGCCCATCCTGCACATAGATGTCAATGTCTGAATTGGAGTATTTCAGAGATGCTCTTACGCATTCATAATTTCCAGTTTCGAAATTGAGCATATAGAATCCGTTTGAACCCGGTATACAGGCAGTGAGCACCGCAGCAGCAAGAATCAGATTCTGTGTTTCTTTTTCTTTTTTTTTACTGTCGTTTTTTGCTGAACATCCAGTCAGAATTATGAAGCTCAGAACGGTCGAGAGAAAATATTTTATCATGATCTTTCTCCCAGAATCTTTATAATATTTTCTGCTATGATTTTTGATTCATCTGTTGCATTCTGCAGCTTTCCGAGGTCCTTCAGTATATCCTGAGAGGATCTGCTGACCAGATCGACTGATTCTGTGATTGCCACCATTGTGTATTTCTGTTCAGACAGAGCTGATCCCAGAAGTTTTATATTTTCGGAATAATCACTGATGCCTGATCGGAAAATTTCCAGTTTTTTGTTTTCTGAATCCGCCTGAACTGATACTATCTTAAAGGTTTCATTCACTCTGATCACTTCCTGAGCAATATCCATAAAAAGCCTGATCCCGCTCTGAAGTTTTTCGTTTGCCTCTCTGATATCTGTCTTGATTGATTTGATCAGTTTGTCGCTTTCCTTCAGATTGCCGGAAGTCTGATCTGCAAGTTTGGATACTTCAGATGCAACTACAGAAAATCCTTTCCCGAAATCTCCCGCTCTTGCTGCTTCAATAGATGCATTCAGAGAGAGAAGATTGATTCTGTCAGCAATATCATGAATCCCCTCCATAATCTGAATCATTCTGTTGTAGGAAGATTCTATCTTGGACATTGAGTTTCCCATTTCTTTCAGATGATCCTCTCCTGATACTGCATTCTCGCTTGCCCGGTTCATAACTTTTGATGATGAACTGATTTCATAAGATGTTTTTTCATTCGAGTCTGCAAGATTTTTGATTTCCTGGGTGATTTTTTCAAGTTCAGACTGGCCCTGCTGCAGGGCCTCTGCAATCGTTTCCACTGATGTCCTTGCCTCTTCCACGGCTGCAGAAATCTCTTCGAGATTTCCTGTCTGCAGTCTCGATGAGTTTCCGATTTTTTCAGACTGCTCCATAAGAATTTTAGAAATATTGTCCGATTTACTTGAAACCTGCTCCAGAAGACTCAGTCTTTCATCATTCAGAGCTCCTTTTTTCAGAACCAGATCGAGCTCTCGGATCCTTTCAAAGTCGATTCTCATAGCTTCTTTATCTTTTACTGAATAATATACAAGAACCACTGCTTCCAGCACTACAAGGAATGCATGAGTAAAAACAATATCCCATCCGTGTCCATAATTAAAAATAAATAATCTATATCCTAGGAATTCCGTTCCGACTGACTGCATCTGGTTGATTACTGTATGAAGGAAGGCAGTGACTCCGACAGCCGTTACGATAGTTCTCCAGTCCTTGTAGATCAGAAGATATGCAAGTCCGCTGAACACATGAAAATGCATTTCAATTTTCCCCATCTGCGAAGTAATGAAAACTGTACTCCAGCACATAAGTATTGCTGAAAAGAAAATCCTTGACACGACAGTCCCTCTCAGAAGAAAGAAAACTGCAGTGCTCAGTATGACGAGCATCAGTCCGGGAGCAAAGGCAAGCCAGAAGGTGCCGTACTGCAGTGAGAGCACAGCTGCCGCAGGAAAATGCATCAGCAGAAAAATATAAAACAGAAGATCAGTTCTGTACTGCATTTTTCTGTAATGTTCAAGGAATTCTTTTCCGTACTTTTTATTTTCTTCCATATTCTTTCCTGAGCCTGTCATAATCCTCTTTCATTCTGTCCGTATTCCTGCATGTGTCCGGATAGATCAGCCGGATATTTTTACTGCTGTCAATCAGATATATATTGCCAGTGTGAGAGATCTGTTCTTTTCCCGAATCAAAGTATTCATGAAATTTTCCTGCATTTGATCTCATTTCTTCTTCTGAATCCGCCGTGAATGCCGTAAAACGTTCTCCGAAAAGATTCAGCTCTTTCTGAAAATCCTCTATTCTGTTTTTTTCCGGCATCAGTTCTCCGAAGAGAAATAAAATATCATTATCTTGTATTTCTCTCGAAAGTCTGTAAAGAACAGCTGCGGTCTTCGGGCAGATTCCTCTGCATTTCCGATATCCGAAAGAAAGATAAATGAATTTTTCCGAGATACTGTGAAGGGCATTTTCTGAATTCGAAGCGGTTCTTAGGCGCATATTGTGAGCTCGTGCATTCAAAGGTATTCCGTACCATCCTTCGGATGCAGAACATCTGAAAAACAGAGATGAAATGAAAAGGATACAGTACATCCGTACCCAACAAGACATCCTGTCTGCAATGTTTTTTCTTCCCATATCTTCAGCGTGCATTTAAACGGTTTTTACATCCAAGCATTTCAGTCTCATTTTTCAATTAGAAATCTGAAAACAGATTCCGCAATTTTCTCTTTTGTAGAATCGATAATTTCAAGTTCCTTTCCCTTCTTTGAGAATACAGTCAATGTGCTGTTCTGATCTCCGAAACCCTGATTTTTTCCGACTTTATTTGCTCCTATGAAATCAATTCCTTTCTTTTCAAGTTTTTTCTGAGCATTTTCATAAAGATCGTCCGTTTCAGCGGCAAAACCGAAGAGAATTACATTTTTGAGTTTTTTCTTCTGAGTCTCTTCTCTTACTGTTCTGAGAATATCCGGATTCTGGACTAAATTGAGCTGAAAATTCTCACCTTCTTTTTTCTTCAATTTCTTTTCAGATTCTTCTGCCGGGCGAAAATCTGCCGGAGCGGCAGCCATAATAAGAACAGTATCTGATTCAATTTCACTCAGGACGGAGGAGAGCATTTCTGATGTGGTTTCAGCAAAAATATTTTTTGTATTTTGAGGAATGTACTTTTCTGATACAGGTCCGTGGATGAATACAACCGGCAGGCCGGATTTCAGAAATTCCTCTGCAATGCAGAAGCCCATCTTGCCCGAGGACATATTTGAGATGTATCTGACTGGATCGAGCCATTCTCTGGTCGGTCCGGAAGTCACAATGATTTTAGAAAACATTCTTTCAGAATATTTTTACTGTTCCGTCGGTAAATTAAATTTTATTTTAAAAAAAGGGAGCAGTATTTAGTCTGTCCTTACGATATGGAGATACTGCCTGCAGCTTTTTTATTTCTGATCCTTTCTGCAGGTTCTCTGTATTCTGCTGTCAGGAAAAAAAGACTGTCTTTTCTGTATTTTACAGGTTTGGGAATGACCGGTTTTTTTTTCAGCCTTATGGAATACTTTCATTATCCTGAATCCTCTGCAATTCTTCCGGCCGAATATCTTTTCCTGATGTATATCTGTCGGCCTGAAAAGAAAGAACGGATTTTTCCTTACGATTTGGAAATCCTTTCCTCTGCAGTTCTTTTCAGTATTGTCTCCGGATTCATTCTGAAAAATCCGATGCCCTCACTGGCCGGAGCATTTTTATTTTCTGCAGTCTGGACATACTTCAGATTTCGTGAAGGGAAAATGTATTTTTCGGATGCCTGCATATTTTCTGTTTCTGCTGTAGTGATTCTTTCCGCAATCCCCTTATTCAAGGCTTTTGCATATCAGTCTGCATTTTTAAATGCAGCTTTATGTCTGCTTTACCTGACCCAGAAAACTGCAGAGAGGAAAAAACTTTCCTTTTCTGCGTCAGCCAAAACATCCGCTGATAAGGAAACAAAACTGATTTCTTATGGAGAAAAAATGCATCTGAGTGCGGACATCAAGGATGAATTCATTCGTCAGACATCCGCAAGGCTGAGTGATCCTCTCAAGACAATCAATATGATTTCTGAGAATCTCTATGAAAGCCTGGAGGGACTGATCGGAGAAATTCAGCACAGGCAGATAGACACAATCCGTCAGATTTCATCCATGCTGAAAAATGTGATTCACAATATTGAAGATTATCTTCGCATTAAGAACAATATTCTTCTGACTGAACCGGAAACGATTTCTCTGTCTGCTGCAGTTTCGGTGGGAATTCTTTCCGCAAAACCGATTATCAAGAACAGAAAGATTTCCATTATCAGTCAGATTCCAGAAAAAATAGGGAATGTATGTTTTGATGAAAACAGGCTGCAGCAGGTGATTTTCGACATTCTCTGTGCCTGTGTAAACTATACAGATGAAGGAATCATTGAAATTTCAGCGAAAAAAACGGATGGGTTTGTGAATGTCTTTTTTCATTATCCGGGACAGAAACTGCCCCCTGAAAAAATTAGAACTCTCTTCAGTCCTTATGAAGAAAATCTGGAACCCGAAAGTGTAAGTCAGTTCACCGGAAATCTTTATGTAGCAGAAAAAATTTCTGAACTGCACGGAGGGTTTCTGAACTGTACAGAAGAGAAGGCAGGGTTTCTTTTAAGGGTTCCTTCCGTAAGTGAACTGACGGGAATCAGAAAGGAAAGAAGACCGAAAGACTGGGCAGAATTTATGCTCGCTTCATCAGAACAGCCGGAAATGAAAAATGATACCAGAACGCATATTCTTGTTGTGGATGACGAGGTGAGCGTTCTGAACCTTGTCAGAAATTATCTGGAAACAAACGGCTTCCGTGTAAGCACAGCGGTCAATGCGGATGAGGGAGTCATCAAGGCAGGAACTCTTCTGCCGGATCTTGTGCTTCTTGATCTTGGTCTTCCGGGATCAAACGGTTATGAAGTGACTCAGCAGATCCGCAGAAAGCACAGTTTCAGTCATATGCCGATCATCATTATGACAGTCCGAGATGCAATGGAAGAAGCGCTTCAGGGACTGGAATACGGTGCAAATGATTTTCTGCTGAAACCGATATCCGTGCAGAATCTTGTGGCGAGAGTGAAAATCTGTCTGAAAATTTCTGACATCAATGGATCTTATGAAAGGTTTGTTCCTCCTGAACTGGTCAAACTTCTGAAGAAGCAGAATATTACTGATGTATTCCTTGGTGATCACGTAGAGAGAGAAATTACAATTCTCTTTTCAGATATCAGATCATTTACAAAAATATCCGAAGAAATGACTCCCGGGGAAAATTTCAGTTTTCTGAATAAATACCTGGGAAGAGTCGGGCCTGTCATCAAAAGAAACCGAGGATTCATCGACAAATACATCGGGGATGCAATTATGGCCATCTTTCCATTTTCAGCCGATGATGCAGTCAGAGCAGCAATACAGATGCAGAAAGAAATTTATCAGCTGAATATAGAATTGAGAAGGGACGGGAAAAAGACGATCAGAGTCGGAACCGGGATTCATACAGGAGATGTGATTTTAGGCACGATTGGTGAAGAAGACAGGATGGAGGGAACGGTGATCAGTGATGCGGTCAACCTGACGTCCAGACTTGAGAATCTCACTAAACTGTACGGAACAAATATTCTGATCAGTATGGATACCTTTCTGAACCTGGATGCTCCTGAAGAATACAATTTCAGAATACTCGACCGAGTGAAAGTGAAAGGAAAGAATAAGCTTGTGACTGTGATAGAGATATTCGACGGTCTGGAACCGGAGCGAATGGGAATGGCAGTTTCTACAAAGACACTTTTTGAAGAGGCTGTAGCACATTATCTGTCGAGAGATTTTCAGACTGCAATTAACGGATTCATGCAGATTCTCGATGTAAATCCGAAGGACAATGCAGCGATGATATATGTCCAGAGAGCAGAGCATTATATGAATTCTGTGCTTCCCGAAAACTGGGACGGTTCAGAAAATTTGGAGGAAAAGTATTTCTGATGAAAATTATTTTATTTTATTTATTTTATATTGCCGCCGTCTGTGCGGAAAGCTGGAAACCTGAAATTGTTTTCAAAAACGGAACTGACGGAAGAAGACTCGAGAAAATGACAGTCAGATTTCTTTCTCTCGAAAACGGAATGCAGGAAACGGCAAAGTATGAAAATGTGAATTCCGGTTTCAAGTTTCCAGAAATTCAAATCAGCGAATCAGCACCCGTTCTGATTCAGACAGTTTATAAAAATGCGACTTACAATAAGATGGTTCCTCCTGTTCCTGCAATGAGAAACAGACCTCAGGAAATTACAGTGTATGAAAGCAGTTCTGATTTCAGCCGAGTGTCCGTTCAGTCCGTACTGAATGCAGTCAGGGAGGAGGAGGGAGTTAGAATAATGAAAATATATTTTTTAAACAATATATCTTCTCCCAAGACATCCTGGTATGATCCTGAGGGATTTGAAATTTATATTCCTGAAAATGCTGAAGAGATTCAGGCCCAGATGACTCAGGGAGGAGGACAGATGCCTAGTCCTCTTTCTCTTTCTGAAGGAAAGAACGGAAAAAAAATCAACAGAGCCATCCTTCCAGGTGAGTCCGATATCCAGATTTCATTTCTGATTCGAGGAAAGGATTCTGTCACATTTAAGGACAGACTTTCCATAGACAAGTCCAGGGAAAAAGTGATACTTTACAGACCAAAATCAATGAATCTGGAATTTTCAGGAGTGAAAGCAGAAAAGATCACTGATGAGGCTCCGATGAATGCAGCTGCATTTAAGCTCGAAGCTGAAAAGGACAAAATGTACGAAATCAGATTTTCAGGAGGCGAGGCGGTCAAGGCAAATGCACCTAAGGGAAGAATCCTTCGAAACGCCTCCATTTTCACTGATGTCTGGAAATCACTCTACGGAGTTCTTTTTGTTTTCTTTTTTCTTCTGGCAGTCAAATACGGGATAAACGTATTTCAGGCAAGGGCAGACAGGAAGTAATTATAAAATCTATTTTATTCATTGTGAAATACACAGATTTATAATGAAATAGTATATTATCAACTCACCTTATGCAAATAGGATTGAGGTCTGGAATCTGTAATGTCATAAATGCATTAGGAAAGTCCAGCAGTTTTGCAGCTTGCGATGGATTCACAAAAACAGCGGATTCCACGCAAGCAGCAGTTTCCAATCCTATGCAGGTATGGCACCGATGCCTTTTGAAAGCAGAAAGTCGGTCAGAAAGAAAACAGCGTCGAGCGGAATCGGGCCTGTTTAAGTATGATAGCCCTGTCTGATCCCATCGGCTGTTACCGGAAAATCCGGAATAATGGCCGATTTATGAAAAATACAAGTCAAAAAAGATTAGAAAAATCTGAAGAATATTCAAAACTAGTAAATACAAAATTCAGGAGATTTTATGATTCGGCTGATATTAGCTTTCAGTATATTCGGAGCAGTTCTATTTATCGGATGTACGACTAAAGAAAAGAAGATTGTAGGCGAGGACGTTATTGCACCCGATGCAAAACCGCAGACATTTCAGAAAATTGCACCTCTTACATCAAATGCCCTCGGTGCCAGAAAGAACCTTCATGAAAACGGCTGGAAATTTATTCCATCTACAAAGAAGAGTCTGGCTGAAGTAAAAAAAAGCGGAAGAATGAGCTTTAAAACTGCCAAGGCAATGATTTTTGTTTCACTGAAAAAAAGAGCATCAGACTATCCAGGCGATCTGGGTGACACAATGAACGCAATGCTGTCTCTCGGAAAAAATGAGGAAGAGGCAATGCACAGGGTATCTATGGATATTTATAAAGGAACATATGATCTTGCAAAATGGGAACTGGATGCATCAGCTCAGCTGTTTAAGGAGTCTGGGGATAAATTTCTGCTGGGTTATATGTCACTGGGAAAGACAACAAAGGAAGATACTGCGGAAATATTCGGAAAAATGGCAGAGTACAATGGAAAGCTGCATGGAAATTATAAATCCTTGACTGAAATGTTTGCTGATACTTCCAAAAGCAGCGGTGAGAGAATTTCTTCTTCCTGGAAAGGTGCTTATAGACAAAGCATTTTAGAATGGGATAAGAAGTATAAAGAGTCAGGTGAAAAATCAAATTCAGTTCTGGCTCTATGGGATATCTTTGCAGGTTATACAATAGCATTAAAAGAAATCGCATTGTCTCCTCTGGCCGGCACTGCAATGGGAGCGGGAGAGTTTGTGGGGGGGACAGCATTAACTGCAACAGGATATACTGCTACAGCAGCAGGACAGACTCTGGTGACAACGGGAATGACGGTATTTTACGCGGGTAAGACAGGATACAATGTTCTGAGTCCGAGCCTTGAATCCGGATTTTTGGGGACTGTCGGAATTGCTTCTGCTGCTGCCACTGTTCCGACTGCAGTAACCGGTGTAGGTGTCGGAGCATTCAATCAGGTAACTGCGGTCGCGGGTGCCAATACTGCCCGGGCGGCGGGTACAGCCGGCGGAATTGCCTATGAAACCGGTGCGGCCGCAGCTGGAATGGTTTATGATTTCGGGAAAGGTACAGGCGAGTCAGTGATCTACGGACTGAAATCGGGAGTTGTTTTAAGTTATGCCGCATTGACAGCTATACCAGCACATCTTCTGATTACGGTGCCTGACGGGACAGTGTTTCTTGCATGGGACGGCCCTAGACTTGTAATTGCAGTCGTCAGAGGAAATTATAAAGGATTTGATAATCTGCCTACTGGATCAATCGTTGATCTGGAGGAAGCAAAAAAGGCAGGCAAAGTTGAAATTCTGACCAATGATGAAGCTGTTGTCAAAAAAGTTATGGAAAAGGAAATTCAGGAGAGAGAAGACGAAATGAAACGTAATGAAAAAAAGGAAGGAGAAAATAAATGAATAAAATCTTTTTTATACTGTTAGCTGTTCTTTCCTGTACAGCAAGAGACAAGGATGATCCAATCAAAAATACGCGTAGAGTTGTTACAGCGGGCCATAAATCACTTTATGAGAACGGAGCTTTCGAAGTAAAGGGAACATCAATCAAACTGATTCCTTCATTTGACGAAGCAGAGATCATTGTTGCCGGAAAAAGATTCGGATTGGCAAAAAAGGCTTTTTCGGATAATTTAAAAAGGGCAAGAGAATCTGTTTACATTTTAAAGGAAGGAAGAGAGATTTCTCTTAAGGCAGGAGAAAAAATTTCCAAGGAAGGAACTGAGATTGCAAAAGCATTGCAAAGCAGTGCGACGGATGAAGGGATATATATTATATCTAAATCGGCTGCATCCGGCTACGGACTGATAGGGACATCTTTCAAAAGCGGTAAAGATTCTCATGATTCTGTAATTGAAGAATCCGTCATACTGAAAGAGAAAATGAATAAGTTTGCAGATTCTTTGAGTGAATCCGATTTCCCTGCACCGGACAGACCAGAATTTTCAGAGAGAGCAAAGGAATACAAAAAGGAATTCAAGGACGGTGTGGATTCATTTGTGATCGGATATGTAGATATGGGGGATTATTTTGCAAAGACTCTAGAAGATTCAAAAAGAAATCTGAGTGAAGGAGGCTCTGCAAGAGAGAAACTCAGTGAATTGAATGATTTCATATCTGGAATGAACAGTTCCCTTACTTCTGACTTGAAAGAAGTATTTATTACTTATGGAGACGATACAAAAAAAGAATTTTCAAATTCACGGCAGGAAATTGAAAAAATTGCCGATGGTGAGGGAATAGGATTTGCTCTTTCAAAAGCATTTTTCTGGGCAACAAAAGGCATTGTGTATGATGCAGGAGTAAAGCCTTTCGTCAAGATTGGGGCCGTCGCAGTGGGTTATACAGCTGTCAATTCAATTTGGCCGGTTGCCATTGTCGGAGGAGCTGGGATGAAAGTTGCAAAAGTCCTCGTAGAAGTTGTAAAAGTAGGAGCATCGGGAGTTGTCTATTTGGTGGCTCCTAGTGCAAAATTTGCACTGGCCGGACTTCTCGGCAGTGCGAAATTCATCGCAGGTGAATCATATAACGGAGCAGATGTCTCTTTAAGGAAAGGTGCTAATGCCGCATTGTACACTTCTTCTAAAGCAGTTCAGACAACAGCAGTCGTGACAGAAAAAGCCGGTACGTATGTTTTGGCACCTATTTCATTTGCTGGAACAGCGGTAGGTCAGAACATCGTCGGCGGGGGAGTTGCATTGGGCGGAACAGCGGCAGGAGGGACGATTGCTGTTACAACAGGAATTGCTTCGGGTACAGTATATACGGGAGCTAAAGCGGCAGACTATACAGTTTCCATTGCCGGGACAGTAGGGTCAGGTGCTGTTGCAGCAGGATACGGAGTCTATTATCTTGGAAAAGGTGCCGGGCTTTTCACCGGTGTGCACCTTGGGTCAGGAGTAGTTCTGAGTTATGAAGCAATCGCCCAGATGTCGGCTCATACTCTTCTTGCAGTCAGTGATGTCTCCTATCTTGTTCTTTCTATGGAAGGCGGGAAATGGGTTGTGTACGGAATCAAAGACACTACAGGAAAAGCAAAGACTCTTCTTTCAGGTGCAGTCGTGGATGTGGATCAGATCAGAAAAGAGGGGGGAGAGGTTTACAAGGTTCCTGCCACTGATGAAGAGATAGAGAGGATGCTCGACAAGTCCAAGCATAAATAAACGCAAATCTGCACAGACTGAAAACAGATGCACCTGTCTGGAAGCATCTGTTTTTCTTTTCCTTCACCGAATGCGGAATACTTCATGATTTAATCAGATAAAAAATAATTATAAAATATTTTATTCAGTGTTGAATTAAAAAAGACTGGACTGCGGATCAGAATAGCTCTCAGCCGATCACACAGCCAAGGACATATTTTCAGAAAACATATCAGAGCTGTTTCGCAAAGTATTCTGATTCAGTTCTGAAAAAATCCTGCAAAGGAGCAGTTTTATCCGTCAGGTCAGGTCGTGGAGGAAATTCCGTTTTATTAATCTGATCTTCATTTTTCCCTCGGTCAATTGTTTCTTATCCTCAGTCTGGTTGAAAACTGAACAATCTGTCAAATTTTTAAAGTCATTCAGTTTTTTTTGAAAAGGATTGATTTCCTGCATCAGTGTTTATCCTTGATTGCAGGAAATTTCAATGCAGGACAGATACTTAGAGTTTATCGATCATCTTTTCAATCACGAAGTCAGAAGACCGGAATGGTTTTTTGATATGGGTGCAGAGTATTTTGAAGGAACTGATGCTGAGATCATCCAGTTTTTTACTAGGATGTTCAATGAAAGCGGTTCTGTCCTGCAGAAATTTTCAGATGAACAGTTGGATCAGGGACTTTGGTATGTCTTTGGGGCAGGTTCTAATTTTTCGTTTCAGATGAGAGACGGAAAAGTTCCTGACTCTGAAAAACTGGCACTGATCCGGAGCATATACACTCTGTATTCCGATCTTTTTTCCAGGAGATGCTCGCCGGTTCTTTCTCATCTGGATCAGCCAGGCGCACTTCCGATAAATTCCATATGCTATATGTTATGGGATATTACTGCTCTCAGTTACTGGGAAAAAAATTCTAAAAAAGAATTTTTTTACCTGGAACTGCTGTCCATGATAGAGAATACACTGTATTTAGATAATATTGCCTGCGTGGAAAGCGGTCTGCACGGACTTGGACATATTCAGTATTATCGAAGGGATCAGGTGAAGAAAATTATTTCAGATTTTTTAAAAAAGAGAAAGGGCATTCCTGCAGAGCTGGTTGAATATGCAAAGAATGCACAGAAGGGAGCAATTCTGTAAAAAATGAGGACTGGTAATTACTTACTCAGTCCTCATTTTTCGCTTTCAGCCTAGAGCTGTTTTTACGAGTTCTTCCTGTTCTCTCAGATGAAGTTTCAGATGACCTGCTGCAGGACTTGAAGATTTCTTTCTTCCTGCATACCGAATCTGCAATCCTGAATCCAGAACATCCCATTCACCTCGAATGAACGCCCAAGAACCCTGATTCTGAGGTTCTTCCTGAACCCATACAATATCCTTTGCACCTGAATACTTTTTCAGAATCTCTTTGATCTCTGCTTCAGGGAAAGGATAAAGCTGTTCCACTCTCACAATTGCCACATTGTTTTTTGCGGTTTTCTCCCTTTCTTCATGAAGATCATAGTACACTTTTCCGGAACAGAAGAGAGCCCTGTTTACGCCATTAGGATCAACTGTGTCAGGAATGACTGTCTGGAATGATCCGTCCGTCAGTTCATTCAGATTAGAAATCGCCTTCGGGTGTCTAAGAAGACTCTTAGGAGTCATTACAATCAGAGGTTTTCTGAATTTCCGGAGCATCTGTCTTCTGAGAAGATGGTAGATCTGTGCAGGCGTTGTACAGTTTGCCACCTGCATATTGTCTTCTGCACAGAGCTGAAGAACTCTTTCGAGTCTGGCACTGGAATGTTCAGGACCCTGTCCTTCATATCCGTGAGGAAGATATACTACAAGCCCGCTCATTCTCTGCCATTTCACTTCGGAACTGCTGATGAACTGATCAAAGATCACCTGTGCAGTATTTGCAAAATCACCGAACTGAGCTTCCCAGATCACAAGTGCAGAAGGGTTGGCGAGTGAATAACCGTACTCGAATCCAGCCACTGCATATTCGGAAAGGGATGAATTGATGACTTCAAATTCTGCCTGATCAGGAGAAATATTTGCAAGCGGTATATATTTTGTATTTTTATTTATATCCAGAAGAACAGCATGCCTGTGAGTGAATGTTCCTCTCTGAGCATCCTGACCTGAAAGTCTGACCTTTGTTCCTGATTCGAGAAGTGTTCCGAAAGCGGCAAGTTCAGCAAAACCCCAGTCCATCGGAATTTCGCCTGCTCCCATTTTTGCTCTGGTTTCCAGAAGTTTCAGGAGTTTGGGATTCGGAGCAAAATCGGAACGAACATGAGTCATCGCCCGTACAACTTTTGCCAGCTGTTCCTTGGATGTTTTTGTGGAAGGTTCCTCTTTTGCATCTTTGGAGAATCCTGACCATACGCCCTGCATAGTGTCCACTTTGATCTTTACATCCTTGCTCTTCACTTCATCAAATGAATCTTCGAGATATTTCTTTACCTCTTCCTTTATTGCTTCAAGTTCAGCCTTCGACACCTCTCCTGAATCGAGAAGCTGCTTTTCATAAAGCTGGTATGTAGTAGGATGATTTTTAATGATATTATACATATACGGCTGTGTGAATGCCGGTTCATCATTTTCGTTGTGACCGAGTCTTCTGTAGCAGATCAGATCAATGATCACATCCTTGTGAAATTTCTGTCTGTATTCCAGTAGAAGTTTTACCGTTCTGTAAGCAGCCTCAGGATCATCCCCGTTCAAATGGAATATCGGAATCTGGAATCCCTTTGCAAGGTCAGTTGCATACAGAGTGGATCTGGATTCGTCAGGCAGTGTAGTAAATCCGATCTGGTTGTTCACTACGATATGGAATGTTCCGCCTGTAGTGTATCCTTCGAGATTCATCAGATTCAGAGTTTCGGCCACAACTCCCTGTCCTGCAAAAGCAGCGTCCCCGTGGATCAGAATAGGCATAAACTTTACTCTGTCCTTGTCTTTGTAGAGATTCTGTCTCGCTCTTGTATTTCCTGTGACAACCGGATTCGCTGCTTCGAGATGACTTGGATTGAAAACCAGAGAAAGTTTTACTTCCTTTCCTGACTGAGTTTTGATTGTATTCGAATAACCGAGATGGTATTTTACGTCTGCATAGCTCAGATCTTTTTCAGCCTTTTCCTCAAATTCTGCAAAGATGAGACTTGCCGGTTTTCTGAGTGTGTTCACAAGAACGTTCAGTCTTCCTCTGTGAGCCATACCCAGGACAAGGCCTTCCATATTGTAGCTTCCTGCATCTTCCACAATTGTGTCCATAATAGGGATCAAATTTTCGCCCCCTTCGAGGGAGAATCTTTTCTTTCCTACGAACTTTCTAGCGAGAAAGTTTTCAAAGTAATCAGCCTCAAACAGTTTCTTGAAAAGTCTGAGTTTGACGGACTTTTCGAGAGGATAAGAATTGCCGGTTCTTTCCATTTTGGACTGAAGCCATTCTCTTTCTTCTTCATTTACAATATAGTACTGCTCGCATCCGATTGTATGACAGTATGTTTTTTCATACCAGTCGATTACATTCTTCAGTTTAGTCTTTCCGAGAGCTGTTCCTGTCTGAACTTCCGTTTCCAGATCTTCAGGACGAAGTCCTTTCAGTTTCTGATCAATGAAAGTTCTGTCCGGTTTCAGGATCTTCAGCGGATCAAGATCTGCCGCAAGATGTCCCTGTCTTCTGTATGCATTCAGAAGGTTCATCAGTCCCATCTCAGGAAGAGAGGAAGCATTTGCGTCCTTCAGAGGATCGAGGGATCTGAGTGATCCGTTTTTTCCATTGGAATAGGCAGGAGCTGATCCTGCTTCAATTTCCTGAAAGAAAGCCTTCCAGTCGGCGGAAATCGATGACGGATCCGCCTTGAATTTTTCATACAGTTCTTCCAGTATGACCGTATTGTCTGCATTTAGACTCATTAATATTTCTGAATTCATAAGTTTTCCCCTGTAATCCTGTTCTGCAGTGTATGCAAAAATTGATAAAATTTCATTATGAATGGATTGACCAGCTGTCTACTGCCATTGCAGCTTCACGAAGCACTTCGGAAAGAGTAGGGTGTGCATGACAGGTTCTCGCCAGATCCTCCGCAGACGCTCCGAATTCAAAAGCAACCCCTGCTTCTGCAATCATATCAGAGGCTCTTGGACCGATGATATAGATTCCGAGCACCTTGTCTGTCTTTTTGTCAGCCAGAACTTTTACCTGCCCGTCCGATTCATTCATTGCTTTTGTCCTTCCGTTTGCCTTGAAGAGAGCCTTTCCGACCTTGTATTCGATCTTCTTTTCCTTCAGCTCTTCTTCTCCGTATCCTACCCAGGAGAATTCAGGCCAAGTATATACGATATATGGAATTGCATTATAATTGACATGGCCTTTCTGACCTGCAATGATTTCAGCGACTGCGATTCCTTCATCCTCTGCCTTGTGAGCAAGCATTGATCCTTCAATGACATCGCCGATTGCATAAATATTCGGAATGCTTGTTCTGTATGTATGCGGATCGACTTCGATTCTGTTTCTCGGAGTGAACTTTATTCCTAGTTCTTTTGCACCGAGTCCGTCATGAAACGATTTTCTTCCTACTGCTACGAGAACCACGTCTCCTGTGACAGTCATTTCCTTTCCTGAAGAATCCTGTGCCTTTACGATGAGATCTTTTCCCTTCTTTTCGGATCCCAAAACCTTATGTCCGAAATAAAAATTCATTCCCTGAGCTTCTAGAAGTCTCTGCATATAGGCAGACATCTGCCTGTCTGCAGATCCGAAGAGTTTGTCCTGCATTTCGAGAACGGACACTTTTGCACCGAGCCTCATCCAGACTGATCCGAGTTCCAGACCGATGACCCCGGCCCCAATGATGATCAGATGTTTAGGAACCTCAGGAAGATTGATCGCATGATCGGATGTCACGATCTGTTTTCCATCCACGGCAAATCCAGGAATTTCGATCGGAACTGATCCTGTGGCAATAATGATATTTTTTGCTTTTATAATTTCTTTTCCTGAATCGGAACTGATTTCTATTTCATTCGCAGTTTTCAGTGTTCCGAATCCCAGAAATCTTTCTATCTTGTTCTTTTTCATCAGATAGTCTACACCTTCGCAGACTTCCTTGACTACCTTGTCCTTTCTTGCCAGAAGTTTCTTCAGATCGAGTTTTACGTCTGATACACTGACTCCGTGATCGGACAGTTTATGCAGTGTCTGATGGTATGCTTCAGAGGAATCAAGCAGGGCCTTGGACGGAATGCATCCTACGTTGAGACAGGTTCCTCCGAGAGTTGCTCTTTTTTCAATGATGGCTGTTTTCTGTCCAAGCTGGGCTGCTCTCACAGCAGCTACGTATCCTCCGGGGCCTGATCCTATGACGACTGTATCAAATTCTTTCATATTCAGACCTCCAGAAGAAGACGAGTCGGATCTTCAATCGTTTCTTTGATTCGGACAAGGAACTGAACTGCTTCCTTTCCGTCTATGATTCTGTGATCATAGGAGAGAGCAAGATACATCATAGGTCTGATGACTATCTGATCGTTTACTACAACGGCTCTTTTTACTATATTATGAAGTCCTAATATTCCGCTCTGAGGAGGATTGAGGATCGGAGTGGACATCATTGATCCGTAGACCCCTCCGTTGGAAATGGAGAATGTCCCGCCCTGCATTTCTTCAAGAGTAATTGTCCCGTCCTTGACCTTCCCGGCCATTCTGAGAATTTCTGCTTCCACTCCTGCAAAACTTAATAGATCTGCATCTCTGAGAACAGGAACAACGAGACCCTTCGGTCCGCCTACTGCAACACCTATATCATAGTAATTTTTATAAATGATATTATTATCTCTGATTTCTCCGTTTACTGCAGGATAGGCCTTCAGTGCAGAAACTGCGGCTTTTGTGAAGAAGCTCATAAAGCCGAGTCCCACACTGTGTTCTTCCTTGAATCTGTCCTTATACTGATTTCTCAGATTCATGACAGCCGACATATCCACTTCATTGAATGTAGTCAGTATTGCGGCATTGTGCTGTGAGGAAAGAAGTCTGTCTGCAATTGCACGGCGGAGTCTTGTCATTGGGACGACTGTCTCTCTTTCACCGCTGTCTGTTTTTATTTTTCTTTCAACTGCAGGGGTCTGTGCAGGCTGTACTGTTCTGTTTTCTATCTGAGCAAGAACATCACCTTTTGTCACCTGACCGTGTTTTCCTGATCCGGAAATTTCGGAAGTATTGACTCCGTTTTCTGCCGCGATTTTTTTAGCAGCGGGAGGAACTGTTTCGTTTTTCGGAGTTTCTTTTTCCGCGGATTCCGTCTTGGGAGAGCTTTCAGTTTTTTTCGGAGCAGAAGCAGCAGCGCCCTCTTGAATTGCACCAATGATTTCGCGGACTTTGACTGTTTCTCCGGCTTTTTTTCTGATTTCAGTTATTACACCTGCCGCTGGAGAGCGGAGTTCCATTGTCACCTTATCTGTTTCAAGTTCAGCCAGAACCTCGTCTGCTTCGACTGAGTCCCCTGATTTTTTTGTCCAATTGATAAGAGTAGCTTCTGTAATCGATTCGCCCATTTCAGGCACTTTGATTTCGACTGCCATTTTGATTCCCTGGATGCATGTATTTATTAAGCTGTAAAGCTCTTCTAAATACATACACTTGGATAATCAGTTTATAAGGCAATCTTTTAATGAAATCTGTAAAAAAACTGACTGCAGATCAATGAAATGAAAGGCTTATACTTTCAGTTCTCCAGGAATTTCCGGTTCGGACAATGCAGAATCCAGATACAGATCAGTCAGACATTTGATAGAAAAAACAGGATGATCACCATTGCCTCTTTTTCTCATCTGTTCTCTTTCTTCTGCTATTCCGTCAATATGAATCCAGGAATCACTTCTGCTGCCTTTTTCAGTATCGCTGATTTCTGCATAGACCAGAAATTCGTATCGGCCGAATTTCTTTAAAAATATCCGAAACTTTTCCGTATCCTCCTTTTCCAAAGATTTTCTGAATCTTTGAGAATCATTTTCCTTTTCTTCTGCAATTGCATCATAAAAACTGTTCAGCACTTTCAGTATGTTCTGGAACTCATTTTTCTGTTCCTTTATCTCGCGCCATACCTTGGAATTTTTTTTCTTTTTCTGCATATCTGCACCTCAGAAATACCTTTCCGAAAATGTTCAGGAACCGCAGAAAAAAGATCAGAAATTACATCCTGAAGAATATTTAATCTCTAAGGACTAATTCTTTCTGCTGACAATAAAATTGAATATCCATCCGAGCACTGCACCTCCGGGAACAGTTACCCAGCCGAGCAGAAGGAGACTGAAAAATGTGAGCGGAAATACACCAAAAAGTCCGTAAGCAAGATTCATAGGAGGTTCATTTAGAGAACTCCTGCACCCTCCAAGAAAATGATAGCAGACATTCTGACCGATGAGCATCAGGTACCAGCTGAGATAGTGAGCAATGAGACCGGCTGATGCTCCTGCAAAAAACCCGTTCCAGGTGCTGAAATCACCCGTTCTTGTGCAGAAAAACCAGTAGGCTGAAGATCCGGTCAGAAATGCTGATATGCCTGAATACACTGGAAAAAGTTCGTATCCTGAACCCTGCGATGTATAAGCGACTGTAATGCCGATCAGAGTGCCGAAGACGAGACAGAGAAGGCCGAATATGGCCGGATGATAGAATTCTTCTTTCATAAAAGTATTTCTTCAGGAACTGATTTTCGCTTCAAAGAGATTTTTTAACAATGAAAAGAATTTTCTCTCCCCATTCCCTGCATTTGTTTTCACCCATTCCCTTTATAGAGAGAAGGTCATCCATCGTTTCCGGCTTTTCCTCTGAAATTCTTTTCAGCACTATATTCTGAAAAACCATAAACTTCTTCCATTTTCTTTTTCTTGCTTCCGCATCTCTGAAATTTTTCAGCTGACGAAAAAGAGGAGGGGGCGTATTCGATTTTTCCGCAGTTTTCTTTATTCTTGAAATTTCAGGACTGCAGAGTCTGGGATATTTTTTTCCGGCGACTTTTATTTTTCCCTCTCCGATCAGTTCTTCAATGCACTGAACAATTGCCTCCTCCGGAATATGTTTTAATGCAGAAAAATGCTCAGATTTTTCCAGTTTTCTTTTTAAAATATCCTTGGATCTGCTCCCTCTGAGAAGAAGGGCAGTTATTTTTTTTCCAAGTTTTCCCGAATGATTTCTGATTGTATTTACAATATAATTTTTTTCTTCAAAAGAAAGTTCAGTGCTTCTCTTTTTTTCCTGAATCTCCTTTCTCGTGTTCAGTTTTTCCTTTATTTCGAGGGGGCGTGCTGAAACAATTTTTCCTGTACAGATATCACAGACTCCGCAGTTTGCGATTTCCTCTCCGAAGTAGCTGCATACAGCCTTGAATCTGCAGGCGGATGAGTTCAGTGCAAATTTTCTCATCTCTTCAAACAGAACATCCTTGCGTTCTCTGTTCTTTGTCTTTCTGTTCAGGAAAAAACGGATTGTGCTGTCTTTATTTTCAAAGAACAGAATGCAGTCTGAATCACTTCCGTCTCTTCCGGCTCTTCCGATTTCCTGATAGTATTCTTCAATACTTCCCGGAATCTGATAATGGATGACAGTTCTGATGTCAGGGTCGTCAATTCCCATTCCAAATGCATTTGTAGCGACAATGATATCTGATTTTCCTGCAGCAAATCTGTTCTGTGCTCTTTCTCTGTCTGCAGTCTTCCTTCCTGCATGATATGCAGAAGAGCTGATTCCGTTTTCCTTCAAAATTTTCATTACACTGTCCACCTTGTCTCTTGTAGAACAGTATATGACTGCCTTTCCCTTTTTTCGGGAATTCAATGCAAGGAAAAGCATTCTTTCCTTTTCATTTTCGCTCCCGGGGTATTCTATTTTAATATGCAGATTTTTTCGGAAGAAGGAGCTTTTGAATATCTCAGGATTTTTGAGTTCCAGGTCGGATGAGATGTCCTTCATTACCGAGCTTGATGCAGTAGCAGTGAGTGCCAGGAGAGGAGGTTTCTGTCCGGAAAGAATTTTCCCCCTCAGTCTGTGCAGTTCACTGTATTCAGGCCGGAAATCCTGACCCCAGGCGGAGATGCAGTGGGCTTCATCTACTGCAATAAGATTTATATTCATTTTATTCAGAATGGAATGAAAATAATCAGACAGGATTCTTTCGGGCGACACATAAAAAAGACGGATTTTTCCCTGGACTGCAAGACTTACCGCTTTTTTCTGATCAAGCTCATCCATTCCTGAATGACATCTCTCGGCGGGGATACCTGCGGATCTGAGCGAACTGATCTGATCTTCCATCAGTGAAATCAGAGGGGAAATGACTACAGTGACCCCGGAAGGGAAAAGAAGAGAAGAGAGCTGGTAGATCAGAGATTTACCTGCACCTGTAGGAAAAACGCAGATGCAGTCCTTTCCGTGAGTCACTGCCTGAACCGCTTCTTTCTGGAAAGGTCTGAATCTATCATGACCGAAATATTTCTTCATGATAAGTTCAGGATTTGGAGTGTCCTGCATTTTCTGTTTAATTGCAGCTTCTCAGCCTGGCGGCTTCGTCGTTGCAATTAATCCTCACGTGGAATGTTAAGGCCTACCGGCGGTTTTAAGGGACTTCGTCCCTTAAAAATCCCTGCCTTTCTTTCACTTTTGATTTTACTGAGTAATAACATTTAATTTAAGTAAGGATCTTTAGTGTGTTCTGCAAAATATTTATATATTCCGCCTTTGCTGATCAGAGCATCCTTCCATGCAGCTTCCGGATCATGTCTGAGAATCATCTCTTCAGTGCATCCGTGAACTGCCCAGGACTTTCTTTCAAATTCAGATTCCAGCTGAAGTGATCCCCAACCGGAATATCCGTGAAAGACCTTGAATATGGAATCCGGTGTTTCCAGAAGCTGAATCAGAAGATCATAACTTCGAGAAAGATAGACTCCGTCTATTACCTTGAGACCGGGTTCCGGAAAATTTTTGCCATTGTGGACAATGCTGATGAAGGAACTGTCCACAGGCCCACCCCAGTAAATTGGTATATCTTTGGATACATTTTCAGGAATTCCTACTACAACTTCATGCAGAAAATAAGTTGACTTTTTATTGATGACAAGTCCGAATGCCCCGGACCTGTCATGTTCGATCAGAAATATTACCGTCTTGTGAAAACTGTCTGTCACAACGGTAGAATTTGAGATCAGTATTTTTGATTTATAGGATTCCTTAAACTCGGACATTGGTCAGACTTTTCCTGAAATCTGCCTCAGGATTTTATGTGCAATTTCCAGAGTCTGAATGTCTTTTTCTCCATCCACATTCGGAACTGCAGTTCCCAGAATACACTTGATGAAGTGTTCCTGTTCCTGCTTCAGCGGATTGTCCTTGTGAACAAAAATCTTCTCTACAATCGATTCCTGTCTGTATCTGATCTGTTCCTGACTCAGCTGTGTGTTGGAAGAAGCCTGTCTGTGCAGTTCGATTTCCTGATCAGCAAAATCCAGAAGAATGTAAGCATTCTTATCAGTGATGTTCAGCGTTCTTACTTTGGACTGAGTGTTTCTTGAAGCAGTGATGCTTGCAACGCATCCATTTGCAAATTTCAGCACAACGCTTGCTACATCTTCATGTTCAGAAACAAACTTTGAACCTGAAGCATGAACCTCGGTCACTTCAGAATTCACGAGATTGAGAACAATGTCGATATCGTGAATCATCATATCCAGAACAACACCTACATCCTTGATTCTTGCATTAAAAGGTGCGAGTCTTCTCGATTCAATGAGCATAGGCGAATCGACAATTTTTCCGAGTTCGAGAATTGCTCCGTTGTATCTTTCCACATGTCCTACCTGCAGGATGAGCTGATTGTCTTTTGCAATTTTGACAAGTTCTCTCGCCTGTTCTACAGTCTCTGCAATCGGTTTTTCCACAAGTACATGCTTTTTCTTTTCCAGAGCCTGTTTTGCCAGACTGTGATGCAGAAAAGTGGGAGCCGCTATAATAATCGCATCTGTTTCGGAAAGAAGCTCATCCATACTGGCGAAGGCTTTTGTTTTATACTTCTCTGCTATCAGCTTTGTCCTTTCGGGGTCAGCATCATATACACCTGCGAGAGAGGCTTCCGTAAGCTGCTTTGCTACATTCACATGGTACTGTCCCATATGACCTACACCGATAATCCCTAAACTGAGTTTCTTCTCCATTTATTCCTCTTTTTTATAAAGTTCTATACAGTAGAACTCGGATCATTTTTGTCTGTACTGACAGTGACTGGTCTGCCGACTAATTTCAAGGGTTTTTTTAGAGACCCAAAAAAAGAATTGAGACAAGTCAGTCAGATCAGAAAAATTTACTCTTGAAAAAACCCTTGCCTGCATCTCCTGATTCTTTGGCAAATTCTTCAATGAGTTCCTTCTGTCTTTTTGTCAGTTTCTTCGGAATTTCGACCTTTACAATCACATGCTGATCTCCCTTTCCATACGAACCGAGATATGGAATTCCGTTCCCTTTCAATCGGAAAGTCTGGCCTGAATCCGTTCCCTCAGGGATCGTCATCTTCACAGTTTTTCCTTCTATAGTAGGCACCTCAATTTCACCGCCTAGAATCGCCATCGTCAGAGGAATACTTTTCATCAGAATAATGTCATTCCCCTGTCTTTCGAAAATCTCATGCTGTCTGATTCTGATGACAACGTAAAGATCTCCGTGACTTCCGCCATTTGGACCGGCTTCGCCTTCTCCCTGCACCTTGAGCCTGTTTCCAGATTCCACTCCGGGCGGAATTTTAATATTGATAGTTCTTACTTTTTCTACAAGCCCCTGACCCTTGCAGGTCTTGCATGGATTTGTGATGACTGTTCCTTTTCCGGAGCATCTTGTGCAGCTGGTTGTCATCGAGAAAAATCCCTGAGAATACCTGACCTGACCCGTTCCGCCGCAGTCCGGGCATCCTGTAGGATTTGATCCCTTTGCTGCCCCTGAACCTTTGCAGTCAGGACATACCTCAGCTCTCGGAACTTCAATCTTCAGTTCCTTGCCGAGGGCTGCATCTTCGAGAGTGATGTCCATATCATATCTGAGATCATCGCCTCTTCTAGGACCGCGTCTTCCGCCAGAACTTCCTCCCGCTCCGCCTTTTCCGAAGAATTCTTCAAATATATCTCCGAATCCTCCAAAAATATCAGAGTAGTTGGTTGCACCCTGACCAAATCCGGCTCCGCCGCTCACGCCTGCCTTTCCGAACTGATCGTAAGCTCTTCTTTTTTGGGGATCCCGAAGAATTTCATAGGCCTCAGTCGCTTCCTTGAATTTATCTTCGGCTTCCTTATTGCCTTTGTTTTTGTCCGGATGATACTTGATGGCAAGCTGACGATAAGCTTTTTTTATCTCGTCGTCAGATGCCGTCTTGGAGACACCCAGAATTTCGTAGTAGCTCCTTTCGCTCATAGAGTCTTACTTTTTATCCTCATCGACTACAGTATAGTCAGCGTCTACAACCTTCTCTCCGGTTCCCGCTGTCTTTGTTGAACCGCCTGCTCCTGGATTTCCAGAATCATTTGGAGCCCCGCCCTCGGAAGGAGCACCGCCTTTAGCGTAGAGTTCTTCAGCGATCTTGTTTGCAATTCTCGAAACCGATTCTTTTGCAGATTTGATTCTTTCCAGATTGTCGCTTGCAAGCGCTTCTTTAGCTCTTTTGATTTCATCTTCAGCGAGCTGCTTGTCTGCAGGCTGAATCTTGTCTGCTGATTCAGAGACAGTTTTTTCAAGTGCATAAACCAGGCTTTCGGTTTCGTTTCTGGCTTCCGCTGTTTCTCTTGCCTGTTTGTCTGCAGCAGCATTTTTTTCTGCATCCTTGACCATCTTCTGAATTTCTTCTTCAGAAAGACTTGAGCTCGATTCAATTCTGATCTTCTGCTCTTTTCCTGTTCCGAGATCCTTTGCCGATACGTGGGCAATACCGTTTGCATCAATATCAAAAGAAACTTCAATCTGAGGAACACCTCTAGGTGCTGCAGGAATCCCCACCAGATCAAAACGGCCTAGAGTTCTGTTGTCTCTTGCCATTTCTCTTTCTCCCTGCAGAACATGCACGGAAACTGCAGTCTGATTGTCAGCTGCTGTACTGAATACCTGTGCTTTTCTTGTAGGAATAGTAGTGTTTCTTTCAATGAGTCTTGTCATGACTCCGCCGAGAGTTTCAATTCCGAGAGACAGAGGAGTTACATCCAGAAGAAGAACGTCAGTCACTTCACCGCCGAGTACGCCGCCCTGAATTGCAGCTCCTGCTGCCACAACTTCATCCGGATTCACAGATTTGTTCGGTTCTTTTCCGAAAAGATCTTTAACCAGTTTCTGAACTGCAGGGATTCTTGTGGAACCGCCTACTAAAATCACTTCATCAATTTCATTTGTGGAAAGACCTGAATCTCTAAGGCAGTTCATACATGGAATTCTGGTTCTTTCTACGAGAGCCTTTGTCAGTTCATCAAATTTTGCACGAGTCAGAGTTGTGTCGAGGTGTTTTGGTCCTGTAGAATCCGCGGTGATGAAAGGAAGATTGATCTGAGTGGACTGTGTTCCGGACAGTTCTATCTTCGCTTTTTCAGCAGCTTCTTTCAGACGCTGAACAGTGTTCTTGTCCTTGCTGATGTCGATTCCAGTCTGTTTTCTGAATTCTTCCACGAGCCAGTCAATGATTACCTGATCAAAATCATCTCCACCGAGATGAGTGTCTCCGTTGGTTGCCTTTACTTCAAATACGCCTTCTCCAAGTTCGAGAATGCTGATATCAAATGTTCCGCCCCCGAGATCATATACGGCAATCTTGCTGTTCTGCTTCTTTTTGTCGAAACCGTAGGCAAGAGCAGCCGCTGTAGGTTCGTTGATGATTCTTTCCACTTCGAGACCTGCTATTCTTCCCGCATCCTTTGTGGCCTGTCTCTGCTCATCATTAAAATATGCAGGAACTGTAATTACAGCCTTTGAGACTGGATGACCGAGATAATCTTCTGCTGTCTTTTTCATTTTCTGCAGAACGCTTGCAGAAATTTCCTGAGGAGTGAATTCTCCTGCGGAAGTCTGAAACTTGACACCGTCATTTCCGGATCTGATGACTTTGTAGGAAGTTTTGGAAGCTTCTTCTGTCACTTCGTTGTATCGTCTTCCTATGAATCTCTTTGCAGAGCGGACAGTATTCACGGCATTTGTGATTGCCTGATTTTTTGCAAACTGTCCTACCAGAGTTTCTCCCTTTGCAGTGAATGCAACGATGGAAGGTGTAGTTCTTGCACCCTCAGAATTCTGAATTACAACAAAATCTCCTCCTTCCATTACTGCAACGCATGAGTTTGTTGTTCCCAAGTCTATACCGATGATTTTTTCTTTAGACATACATTCCTCCTGATTAAAATTTTGGTCTGCCTATTCTTACTCTTGCAGGACGAAGAACTGTGGATTCATTATTTTCCCTGAATTCGTATCCTGCCTGATATACTTCTATTACTGTTTCTTCATTATAGTCTTCCGATTCCAGAGATGCAATTGCTTCCATCTTCATAGGGTCGAAAGGCTGCCCGCTGCAGTTCATCTTGAACACATTTTCTTTTTCAAGAATATTGATAAACTGTGCCTGAATCATAATTACACCGTCAATGAATGCCTTCAGTTCAAGTTCTTCTGAACTTGAGACACTCACTCTCTCAAGATTGTCAAGAGGATCAAGGAGCTTGATAATGAATGTCTTCAGTGCTTCTCTTTTCACTGCCAGAAATTCAGCAGCGCTTCTTCTCTTGAAGTTCTGAAATTCTGCCCTTTCCCTTGCCCAAGAATCTTTCAGTGAAAGAATTTCATCTCCGGCTTTTTTTAAATCCTGTTCAAGTTTCAGAACTGCTGTATCCTTATCTTCATTTGTTTCCTCATTTGGAATCTCACTGTTTTCCTTTTCAGTTTTTGATTCCTCTGCGACAGTATTTTCCATCCGTCCTCCTTATTTGCTCATTCTGGTTATCATTTCTGAAAGAAGTTTGGAAGTGAACTCGACAAGAGAAAGTCCCTTGTTGTAGTTCATCCTGTTCGGCCCCAGAATTCCTATCGAGCCGATCTTCTTCTCTCCAAGTCTGTAATTTGTAGCGATTACGCTCATTCCTGCAAAAATTTCGTCATCCGGTTCTGCAATATAAGTGCTGACTCCGTCATTATGAATGTATTTTGAAAAGAATTCCTTCAGAAGTTTTTTATCCTCGAGAAGAAACAGTATCTGTTCCACTTTTTCCCTTTCTCTTCCCTGAAGGGAATTCACAAGATTCTGAAATCCGTCAATATGAAGTTCAGTCTCCGAATGGTCGGGAAGAAACCCGATCCTGATGAGATCTGCAGTCTTGTAAAAATCCGAGGGTGCATCATCTCTAGTCTTCAGAAATTCAATGATGTCCGGGATCTTATCTAGCTCCATTCCTTTCAGGAACTGGTTCAGGAATTTGGAAATCTGGTACAGAGATTCCTGCGCAATATTTACATTCAGGAAAATATTTCTGTTCAGCACCTGACCGGATCTAGTGACAAGGATCATCAGAATCTCTTCTCCGCTGACATGAATCAGTTCCACATGTTTCAGTATGTCGAAGCTTTTTCCGGGCGAAAGAACAAGGCCTGCACTGTTGGAAAGATGGGCAAGCACCCTGCAAGTGGCAAAAAGGATCTGATCGAGTTTCATCTGATTTTTCAGATACTCTTCCTGAATTCGCTGTTTTTCGAGAATAGTCAGTTCATAGAGAATCAGAAGATTGTCTACATAAAGCCTGTAGCCCTTGTCTGTGGGGACTCTTCCCCCGGAATGGTGAAGAGAGCAGATCAGTCCCGCTTCTTCGAGGTCCTGAAATACGTTTCTGACAGTGGCAGGAGAAATGCCCAGATCATATTTTTCAGACAGAGTCTTGGAACCTACAGGCCTGCTTTCATTGACGAAATCGTCGATCAGAGCTTTCAGTATCAGTCTGTGTCTTGGACTCAGTTCCATATCTCCCTCATTCAAAAAGGACTCGGTCAACCCGCTTCCCTTCGGTTTCTCTCTCAAAAGATCAGCCTTCTGTCGGCTGTTTTCCTTTTAGCACTCAATCAGTTAGAGTGCTAATTCTAGGGAAAAGTTTTTTTTAGCGGGGTTTTTTTGTCAAGGAGTTTAAAAAAAGTTAGAGTTTCTGTTCTAGGTAAGAATAGGGAATAGGGAATAGGGTAAGAAACACAATCCCTGTGTCCCCGTGCTCCCCGTGGTGAAGAAAGGGGATAAAAAATGAGGCAAACTTAATGCTGTATTCAGGCGTCTTTCAGAGAAACGAATTTGTCGAATGCAGGGGTATTGTCCAGGAAATCGTAAAGGATTTTGCTTTTATAGATTCCGTTTTCCGGAACTGTGTAAACTTCGATTTTCCTGTTTTCTGCATCTACAATCCAGTATTCCTGAACATTTCCTTTCGCGTAAACCTTTGCTTTTTCTCTGTCATATTTCAATGAAGAGACGGATATTTCTACTATGAGTCTTGCCGTTTCAGGTATTGAGTTTTTATAATCCATGAAACTCCCGAAAATGACTGATATATCCGGTTCAAGTTCTGACTCTCCAAGACGAATGCTGTCTTCTGTCTGAATAAAAAAGAGATCAGGCAGAATTTTTTGAAGCTGATTTACAAGATAATGTTTGAAAAAAATATGCCCGCTGCTCTTGGTCATTTTGTCAACAATGACTCCTTCAAAAAGTTCTGTTTTCTCATACTGCAGAGGATTATTTCTGCACAGCATTTCATAATCACTCACATCAATTCTCTTCAGCCTGACTTCTGTAAGTTCCAATATAGACCCTTGCACAGTCAAAGGATGCATCGTTCGGTTGAAATGTCAAGGCTATTTTCAAGGAGAAAACTGCAAGACAGAGCCGAACTGTGACAGTCATCCGGTGGAACAGGTGAGCTGGAACGACATACAGGAATTCATTCAGGAGTTGAATCGGCTGACCCCGGGACTTTCGTATCGACTGCCGACAGAGGCGGAGTGGGAATATGCAGGATCCCGTCCCCCTGCTAAATGGCGGGGAAAGTCACGAAGGCTGGACAATGGTGAAGGGAATCTATCCCTGGGGAGACGATCCAAAGGAGATTGACGAATATGCCTGGTATGATGATAATTCGGACAAAGCGAAGCGGATAGAGAAACATCCAAAAATATACTGAAAAATAAAGAATATTTAATGATAGATAAGGCATTCGGTTTAGGAACATTAAAGCTTCCAGAAAACTTTACATTACCTTCCCTTGAAAAAATCACTGATTATGAATCGGCAGTCGTGAAAGCATTTACGGGGAGCATAATGGACTGACTCAGTGGAGTATGTTTTTATAATGATTTAATAATTAATAATAAAAGCTATTTTCCTTTCTGCTGATTCTGAAACAGCTCTTTCATTACTTCTTCATCGAAAGGGTAACTCCCGTCTGCTTTCATATCATCATCCATCAGATCGTAACCTGCGAGCCCGACAAGAAAATCGGCAAGTTCATCAAAATTGATTCCGACACGTATTCCTAAATACAGACCGATGGAGAATTCAACAGGAAAATAAGAGTATCCGACTGAGTATTCATTATTGAATGAACTTCTCTGACTGGCAGGAAGTTTCGAACTTGAAGGCAGAATAAATGTAAAATAAACTTTCATATTTTTTCTCCAGCTTCTCACATACGGATCATCTCTCAACTGGGGCAGCGTGTTGAAAAATTTTGGACTGTGGGCATAAGTGCAGATGATCGGATTGCAGTTGCCGTAGTTGATAATTTCTTCCCTTTTTCCATCAGGCGTCTGAAGGATGACTGATTCATCTAATCCAGTATTATAAATTCCAATATATCCAAACCGGCCTCCTGCTCCAATTCCTTTGTCCGCTTTCTGCAGACCAATTCCCACCGGC
>JBPOJG010000326.1:0-7193 GCA_052033835.1 Spirochaetota bacterium | reverse complement strand
GAACACCTGAAATCAGTACAAACTCCGTTTTCCCGCATTTCTTCTTAATGGTATTTCATTATCGGAGCAAAACTGCTCAACTCAGTCTCCTCACTGTTTTCAGGAAGCTGTTTTTAGAGGTTCCCTTAAAAGATTCTAAGAGTCAGTTGCAGAATAAGGATGTTCTGTCATACGGGAATTTTCAGAAAAAAATTGAAAATAGCTTATGAAAGCTGTTCGAAAAAACAGCCAAAGCTAGCTGTAGCACCTTCTAAAACTAACTTTTCCTGCAAATCACAGGCAGACCCTATGAACACATAATGATCGGCAGTTCTTCTCTCCGCGACTCCGCGCGAAATATTGTTTTTTCACAATAGAGCACACGGAGACCACAGAGAAAATAATCGCAAACGTGGAAGCGACACTTCCGTGAATTCAGTGCTCTCTGTGTGAACTTTTTTTATGCCTTTACACAGTCCCGGAACCTGAGTCAGCATAAATATCACTTGCATCTTCCGAGCAGAAAATCAGATTCAGCACATACCATATGGCAGACAGACTGAAGTGTAAATATCTCTTCCTCATTTTCCTTTTATTATCCTCACATATCCGTGCTGAAAGCATTCAGGAACTGGAAGACAGACTCAAAAAAAGCGAGGGGCTTGAGAAGGCTCAAATTCTGAATAAGATCGGAAAGGAATATGACGGTAAATCATTTGAAACAATGAGAGAGTATTCCGAACAGGCTCTGGAGATTCTGGAAAAGAACAAGGCAGCAGTAATATCAGACAGAAAAACCCTTTCCATTGAAAAAAGCAAAGCGTATCAGCAGATCGGCTGGAGTTATTACAGTGAGGGGAATTATAAAGCCTGTGAATCCAGCCTGGAGAAAGCTCTCGAAGAAAGTAAAATTTCGGAAAGTCTGCAGGACAGAGCAGCAGTTCTGAATCTGTTCGGAGCACTCTATGCGAAGCAGAATCCGGAGAAGGCAGAAGAATTCTACAAGTCTGCTCTTGAAATCTATATCAGACTGAAAGACAAGGAAGGAATTCCTAAAATATACAATAATCTAGGAATTATATATAAAAAGAAAGCGGATTATTCCAAGGCACTGGACTATTATCTGAAATCATTAAAAATTCATGAAGAAGCACAGAATAAGACGATGATGGCATCTTCCTACAACAACGTCGCCATTCTCTACAAGCAGCTGAATAAAAATGATCTGGCTCTGGAATATTATAAAAAATCTCTCGATTTGAATATGGAACTGAAAAACAAGAGAGGAATTGCACTGAGCTACAATAATATCGCGGCCCTCTATTTCGATGAAGGGAAAAATGAAGACGCTCTCGAATATTATAATAAGTCCCTTCAACTCAGACATGAGCTGAATGACAGAGAAGGAACTCCGATCCTTCTTCGAAATATTGCAGATGTTCACAGAAAACTGGGCAGACATTCCGAAGCGGTGAGACTTCTGAATGAAACCATTGTTCTCAGAAAAGAACTGAGAAAGGATGAACCTTTACTGGATATTTACATTCTTCTGATGGAAACTTATATTGATGCCCGTGACTTGATTCAAGCAGAAAAGAATCTTGTCCTTGGAGAAAAGGAAGTTCCTAAGACCAAAGAAAAGGAGACACTGAAAGGTTTCTATAAGACAGCATCAGTTCTGAATGAGAAAAAAGGCAGACACAGAGAAGCACTTGATTACTTCAGAAAATACTTTGAACTCGACAAGTCTATTTACAACGAATCTCTTCAGGAACAGTTTGCGCAGATGCAGACAAAATATGAAAGTGAAAAAAAACAGAAAGAAAATGAAATTCTGAAAAAGCAGACTGAAATTCAGAAACTGAATATTGAAAGACAGTCTATTGTCATCGTCTGCACTGGGATCGGAATAATACTGCTTGTTGCTCTTGCTCTGCTGATATACAGACGCTACATCGAGAAGAAAAAAGACAATGAAATCATTGCACTTGAAAAGGAAAAATCAGAAAAACTGCTTCTGAACATTCTTCCTGAGGCAGTGGCAAGTGACCTGAAGGAAAATGGAAAAACGCTTCCTAGAATATTTAATAATGTAACTGTATTTTTTTCAGATATCGTCACATTTACGGATATTTCATCAAAAATGGAACCGGATATACTGATCTCTGAACTGAACGAACTCTTTACTGCTTTTGACGACATCATTGAAAAGAACGGATGCGAAAGAATCAAAACAATCGGAGATGCCTGTCTGGCCGTATGCGGGATGCCTGAAGAAAATGAAAATCATGCAGAAAACATGATCAGAGCAGCAAAACAAATTATACAGTTCCTTACGGAACGGAATAAAAGAGAATCACTTCAATGGAAAATACGCATTGGAATCCATACCGGAAAAGTAGTCGGCGGCGTCGTCGGTGTAAAAAAATATATATACGATGTATTCGGTGATACAATCAATATGTGTTCAAGAATGGAAAGCAATTCACTTCCGATGAAAATAAATGTATCTGATGTCACCTATTCAATCGTAAAGGATAAATTCAAATTTACCCGGAGAAAACTTCAGGAAGTCAAAGGAAAAGGACTGGTCAGAATGTATTTTGTGGAATGACCACCTTGCGCACTTCGTGCGCAGGCGTGTCAAGAATGGCCTGCCGGCAGTTTTTATCGGGGCTGCTTGCCCCGAACCCCGCTTCTAAACTTTTCTCATAACTTCTAAGAAACAACTTCTCTAAAACTCCTGTTTCTTCCTTCGGGATGGACGCCCTTGGCGATACTCAGCATAAATATAATGTGAAGATAAATATTTATATTATATCCCATTTTCGCAAATTGAGAGGATGACTCTATCTTCTGATGAGACCGTAAAAAATGACAGTATGGATTTCCTTTATAAGATCTGCTGTTGAGTAATCCGTCTGCCTGGATGCAGGATTGATGGCAAGACTTTCCAGACAGGAAGAAAAAATCATAAGCACAATCGGAATATTGATGTCTCTGCGAATCTGCCCTTTTGCAATTCCTTCTCTCAGAAGTTTTTCCAGATATTCAGGATAGTCCTGAGAATGCAGATTGGAATAGTGTTTCCAGAGTTCAGGAAAATTCTTCTGCAGATCCTTTTTCAGCACTTCTGTTCTGGAAATATTATCGAGTGAGGATTTTATAAGTTCATTTATTTTTTCCAGAAAATTCATTTTTGAATTCTTCAGTAGAGACTGATTGCTGCACTGAATCTGACTGTAAATGGAATCAGTGACCTCCTTCAGAAGGTCATTTTTGGAAGAATAGTACTGATAAAGTGTTTTCTTGCTGATTCCGAATTCATGAGCAATCTCCTCCATAGTTACCCTGGACGGCCCAAACTGACAGAACAGAGAATTTGCTTTATTCAGAATGTCCTCTTTCAGACTGCTCATTTCAATTGCATCTCCGTTAATAAATATTAATGCGACTTTATCAAGTCGCACAAATAAAAGACTTGACCAAAAAACTCAGGAAACTAATATTGTTTACAGGGTTTCCATTTAACTGCTGCAGTCAATCTTTAATTTATTATCTGCGCAAAGTTTTTTTCAGACTGACTGAACCTCATTGTAAATGGTAAGTGATTAAAGGAATTATTGCATGAAAAGTATCGGTAAATTCATTGTTGAAAAAACATTAATTATTCAGTTTGTTCTGATTCTGTTCACTCTGATCGGATTCAGCCGAATGATGAGCATGCACAGGGAAGCCTTTCCCAATGTCGCACTGGACAAGGTTGTGGTGGAAGCGCCTCTGCCCGGAGCCACTCCTGAAGAAATTGAAAGGCTGATTGCAATACCGATCGAAAAAAAACTCAGATCAGTCACGAACCTCGAAAAAATCAGAAGCTTCAATCTGGAAAACGTAAGTGTAATTATGATTTTTCTGAAAGAGGGAGTCAAGAATTCCAAGAAAGTTGTGGACGATATCAAGGCTGCAGTGGAATCCACCAGACTGCCTGACAATGCAGTCAAACCATCCGTGAGAGAGATCACCACAGAAAAGCAGGAAGTCATCAATATTGCACTCAGTCTGAAGCAGAAAGGCACAGATCCGGTCGAGGACTACAGGAAACTCAGAAATACTGCAAAGACCTTTGAAGACAGACTGATGCAGCTGAAGGATGTGGCGGACATAGAAAAATTCGGATATCGAAACCGTGAATTTCTGGTAGAAGTCAGACCGGATGCACTGAATGCAAGAGAGATCGGCCTGAATACAGTCCTCTCTGTATTGGGTTCAAGAAACATCAATATTCCTTCCGGAACAATGAAAATCAACGGAACCGAATACCTACTCAGAACTAAAGGTGATTTTGAGGAAGCCAAGGATATGGTCAATCTGCCTATTCTGGGAAATGAAATCGGATATGCGACTCTTCTGAAAGATGTTGCAAAAGTTTCAGATACATTTGAAGAAGAAAAGATATTCGAAAAGCTGAACGGAAAACACGGAATCATCCTTCGAGTATGGAAAAATGAGCAGGCAGACATTATTGCAACTGCCGACGCTGTAAAAAAAATGATAGAATCAATACAGAATAATTATCCTGAGATTGAAACATCCGTATACGAAGACAAAAGCCGCGATGTACGCCGTCAGCTCGGAGATCTTGTGCTGAACTTTGAGACTGGTCTTGTGCTGGTTCTCCTTTCTCTGCTTTTCATTCTGGGAGTCAGACTGGGCGTGATGATAAGTGTGGCGATTATATTCATTTTTTTGATTGCATTCATATTCATAAAACAGTTCGGATTCACGATCAATACGATCACAATTTTCGGAATGGTGATGGTGCTCGGGATGATGGTGGACAACTCCATTGTAGTTGCAGAAAACACTTTCAGGCTGATGCAGGAAGGATATTCCAGAAAAGACGCAATTCTGCAGACATTCAAGGATGTACTCGTTCCTCTTCTTGTATCCTTTCTTGTGATCTCAGCGGCATTCCTTCCTTTGCTTTTCATGAGCGGAATCATAGGAAAATTTATAGTGGGAATACCGTCTGTCATCCTGATTACGCTGGCCAGTTCACTTCTGTTTGCACTTGTATTTCTTCCGAACTGGCTGAATGTATTTCTTCCCGAAAAGCTGAAACTTCTCCCAAAGGAAGAGTCAATTGAACAGAAAGAAGGTTTATTCGGAATTGTAATCAAAGGATACAAAAAGACGGTAGGATTTGCACTGAAACACAGGGTTCTTGTACTGATTGCATTCAATGTAATATTCTTTATTACTATTTTTGCAGCCGGAAAATTTCTTCCTTTCATCATGTTTCCACCCGGAAGCGAGGAAGACATTGAGATCAAGACCTGGATGCCTATAGGAACCACACTTCAGAAAAATAAGGAGACAATGGACACTTTAGAACCTGCAGTCATCGCCATGGCAGGAAAGGATTTTGTATATATCCGAAGCAGAATAGGAATTCATGAAAGTCCAATCGTTGACCCGAAGCCCGGTCAGGAAGTGCACCGTTCTCATCTGACTCTGAAGATCACTCCTGCAGCAGACAGAAAGGAATGGAAAGATGCCCGTGTGCTCGTCAAAAAGATCAGGGACTATATGGATGAATCCAAAAAAACAGGTCTGATCAGCAAGGATATGTTCTACGATGTGAATGCCAGAATAAAGGGGCCTCCAGTAGGAAAACCTGTCAGTCTCGAAATCCGGGGACCTGAATATAAATCCATTAAAGAAATAGCTGATTTATATATAAGTGAACTGAAGAAAATGGATGGCGTATTTGATATCCGGACTGATCTCGAACAGGGAAAGGAAGAGTTCAGATTTCATGTCAAGGATGAGGCAGCGAGCAGAACAGATATCAGTGCAAGAGACATTTCCAGAACTGTAAGAACAGCATATAACGGGGAAATTGCATCGAGCATCAGCAAGGGTGAAGACAAAATCAATATCATGGTCCGTTTCCCTGAAACGGAAAGGGTTTCAATGAAAAGCCTCGGCAAGGTCAAAGTGGAGAACAGAAACAGAAAACTCATCCCTCTGGAACAGGTTGCCTACTATGCGAAGGAAAGAGAATACTCAATGATCAACAGACAGGATCTGCTCCGTGTAGTCCGTCTGGAAGCTTCCGTGGATACAAAGAAGACGACCTCTCTTTCGGTCAACAGAAAACTGCAGTCTCTGATCAGACTGGATAAGTACCCTGAATACTCAGTGGTATTCGGAGGTGAACAGGAAGATGCTCAGAAGTCATTCAAGGATCTGGCAATATCCATGCTGTTCGCAGTAGCAGTTATTTTTGGTATTTTTATCATTTATTTTAATTCTGTAAGCACTACAGCAGTCATCATCGGATCAATCCCTTTCGGAATTGTAGGAGTTCTTTTTGCACTGATGACTCACGGAATGCCTCTGAGTTTTATGAGCACTCTGGCCATTGTTGCACTCAGCGGAAGCATCGTTGCAAATACTCTGATTCTGATTACATTCATTGAAGAGCTGAGAGCGACAGGAATGCCTCTAGATGAAGCAATCATCAACGGAGGTGCTATTCGTCTGCGCCCTATTTTTCTGACTACGATCAGTACAGTGATCGGACTCGTGCCGAGTGCATACGGCATCCCCACTCTGGATCTTTTTGTCCAGCCGCTTTCACTGGCATTCGGATGGGGACTTCTGTTTGCAACTGCAGTTACGCTGGTAGTTGTGCCTGTTCTTTACAGGATAAAGGAAGACATTCTGCATAAATTGGAACTTCTGAAAAGTTTCAGATTCAGAAGAAAGTCTGGGTCAGTATCGGAATGACGCTGGAAGGGCTGGACTTCATCCATAGAATATACTATAATGATTATTAACTCAGCCCATAAAATCAGATTCAATGAGGAGTCGAGCAGAAAGAAGTCAGTCTCATTCAAGGAAAAAGAACACGAAGAATCAATCATTCTATTTTCATTTTTTCTTCGTGTTCTTCACAGGAAATAAATGACGTCAAGCAGTCATTCGAATCGTTTCCCAAGTTTAACTTTCTGAAGAATTTCTATGATTTCATCTAAAACAGCAGGGTCATCAATTGTAGACGGAACGGTATACTCTTCCCCGTCTGCAATTTTTCTCATCGTCTTGCGCAGAATTTTTCCCGATCTGGTCTTGGGTAGTCTTTTCACTAGAATTGCATTTCTAAAGGAAGCTACGGCCCCGATCTCCTCTCTGATCAGATGTACAAT
>JBPOJG010000178.1:0-6449 GCA_052033835.1 Spirochaetota bacterium | reverse complement strand
TAGGCAATAAAGCCCACAACTGTGGAGATTGTAATGGCAACGCCTATGTCTGAAATCAGATGATTCATTTTTCCCTCGTTCGGTATTTATACTCAGTCCGCATTGCGCAGTCTCTGTTATAAGTTATTAACTCACCTGCACACTTCGTGTGCAGGTGAGTTAATAACGCAGTGAGCCCGCCGGCTACCCAAAGGACTCGCAAGCATTGAAGCCGCTGCAAGCATTGAAGCCGCTGCCGCCCTCGCCAATATCTCATATCCAACTTGTGTAAGGTGAGTGATTAATTTTGAGGACTTCTGGAAAGAACAGTGTCAGAATGCAGATAGTCTACTAAAATCCGATCTCCAAGACTGAAATCCCCCCGAAGAATATAATCACTCAATTTATTTCCTACTTCCTTCTGCACAAGTCTTTTCAAAGGCCTTGCACCGAATTCATGATTGTAGCCTGCTGCAATCAGATGCCTCTTCAGATCGGCAGAAAAATCCAGCACAAGCCCTTTGTCCTTTGCCTTCAATGCAATGTCTGCAAGCAGAAGATCCAGTATTTTCAAGAGAGAATCCTGAGAAATCGGATTATAGATTGCCACCTCATCCACCCTGTTGATGAATTCAGGACGGAAATATTTCTTCAGCTCCATCTCTGTTCTTCTTTCTTTTTCCTCTGCAGTAATATCTGCATTGGAGAAAATGGATGCTCCTATATTGGAAGTCATAATAATTACAGTATTTCTGAAATCAACTGTACGTCCCTTGCTGTCCGTAAGTCTGCCCTCATCAAAGAGCTGCAGAAAAAGATTGAACACTTCCTTGTGCGCTTTTTCCACTTCATCAAAAAGCACTATGCTGTAAGGTCTTCTTCGAATCGCTTCAGTCAGCTGTCCGCCTTCATCATATCCTATATATCCCGGAGGAGCTCCGATGAGTTTGCTCACTGAATGAGATTCCATATATTCACTCATATCAATCCTTACAATTGCTGTCTCATCATCAAAAAGAAACTCAGCGAGCGCCTTGGCTGTTTCTGTCTTTCCAACACCTGTCGGTCCGAGAAGCAGGAATACACCTGTCGGTTTTTTAGGATCAGAAAGTCCTGCACGCGAGCGTCTGATGGATTCGCAGATTGTCTGAATCACATGGTCCTGTCCTACCACTCTTTTTTTCAGCACACCTTCCATCATAAGAAGTTTCTGCTTTTCTCCCTGAAGCATCTTGGAAACCGGAATACCTGTCCATCTCGATACAATGTTGGCAATGTCTTCATCAGTCACTTCTTCTCTGAGAAGCCGGGAGGAACTTGCCACAAGATTCAGTTCGTCATTTGCCGCCTGAAGCTGTCTGTTCAGTTCAATGAGTTTGCCATAACGGATCTCTGCCACCTTGTTCAGATCACCGTCTCTTTCTGCCAGTTTCTCCAGATTTCTGTTTTTCTCGATCTCTTCCTTCAGGCGTTTAATTTTCAGTATCTTTTCTTTTTCGCTGTTCCATTTTGCCTGAAGAATGGAGAACTCCTCTTCCTGCTTCTGAAGTTCTTTTTCAAGTTCCTTCAGTCTCTGAACCGATGCATTGTCCTTTTCCTTCTTCAATGCCTCTCTTTCGATTTTCAGACTCTGAATTTTTTTCATCATTCTATCGAGTTCTTCCGGCATACTGTCAATTTCAATTCTCATCTTGCTCGACGCCTCATCGATGAGATCCACTGCCTTGTCAGGAAGAAATCTGTCGGTGATGTATCTGGAAGAAAGATTTGCAGCAGCAATAATGGCAGAATCAGTAATTCTTATCCCATGATGCAGTTCATAATGATTTTTTAACCCGCGAAGAATCATGACTGTTTCGTCCACAGAGGGTTCATCTGCGTAAACAGGCTGAAACCGTCTCTCGAGAGCAGCATCCTTTTCTATGTATTTCTGGTATTCCTTCAAAGTAGTTGCACCGATGCATCTCAGATCGCCCCTTGCGAGAGCCGGCTTCAGCATATTGGATGCATCCAGTGAACCTTCGCTTGCTCCTGCCCCTACCAAAGTGTGAATTTCGTCAATGAACAGTATAATATCCCCGTCCGATTCAACCACTTCTTCCAGGACAGCCTTCAGTCTGTCTTCAAACTCTCCTCTGTATTTTGCTCCTGCAATCATCGAACCCAGATCAAGAGCAAAAATGGATTTGTGCTTGATTCCCTCAGGAACGTCACCTGCGACGATTTTTCCTGCAAGTCCTTCCACGATTGCAGTCTTTCCCACGCCAGGTTCACCGATGAGCATCGGATTGTTTTTGGTTCTTCTCGAAAGAACCTGAATAATTCTTCTGATCTCCTCATCTCTTCCGATGACAGGATCCAGTTTTCCTTTTCTTGCCAGGGCATTCAGATCCTTGGCATATTTTTTCAGTGAATCAGCTTTCGATTCAGGGGAGTCATCCATAATTTTTTTTCCTTTTCTTAAGCTTAATACAGTTTCCTTCATTACAGAATAATGAATTTCATTCTTGATAAATTCCTGCTTCATCATTGAATCAGAACTTTGGAGATATGCCAGAAGCACATGTTCCGTCGAAAGATATTCATCCTGCAGTTCCTGCTTCACAGAATCAGACTTTCGGAGGAGCTGAATCAGCTGCCTTGACGGCTGCACATCCGTCATTCCTCCACCGCCCATACTGGTTCGAGGAAGCCGTTTCAGATAGTCCCTATAGGACTGAATAAGAGGCCGGATGTCTTTTCCCAGTCTTGAAAAAATGATCTCAGCCATCCCTTCCTTCTGAGAAAGAACGGCAGCAATCAGATGCTCTTCTGTCTGCTCATTGTGAGAACTGTTCGCTGCAGATTCCGCAGATTCACTCAGTGCTTCCGAAAGTTTTCTTGTAATCTTATCTAATTTCATCATTATTTTCCTATATTTTTTACTGATTATTACTCAGGTTATAATATGTGACGAAGAAGTTCAAGAGTCGCTCCTTTTTTTGAAAGAAGAATATCCTCCTTTGTTCCGGCATCCTCCACCCTTCCCTTTTCTATTACATAAATATACTCGGCTATGGACATTAGAAATTCCATATCATGAGAGACAATCAGAATGCTCATTCCGAAATCATCACGAAGCCGTTTTATCAGCTCCGCTGTGTCCTTGATTAATAGACGGTCAAAACCGCTGACAGGTTCATCCATCAGCAGAAGTTCCGGATAAAAAAATAATGCCCTTATAATGGAAATTCTCTGAAGTTCTCCGCCGGAAAATACAGTTATCTTTTTGGAAAGATCGGATCTGCTGAACCGGAAAACCTCACTGTATTTACTGAATTCAGAATCGAAACTGCTTTCTTTTTTTCTAATTTCCAGAGGCTCGAGAAGAACCTGCTTCAGGTTCAATACAGGATTAAAATACCTCACCGGATCCTGAAACACTGGCTGAATCCTCTTTTCCTTCCCCGGAACAAAGAGGTTTCCTTCAAAAATGAATTCTCCTGAAACAGAAAGCTCAGTTCCAAGAAGTCCAAGTATGGAACGGAACACAGTAGTCTTTCCCGATCCGGATCTGCCGATGATTCCTGTGATCTTTTTCTTTTCGGCATTGATGGATACTGAATCCAGTATCCTTTCAGATGGAGATTCAGCAGTCAGATTTCTGATCTCAAGAAGACTCATAGGTAAAGCTTCAGAGGAATGCCTGTTTTATTTTCGATCAGCTTCGAAATTTCCTGCATCCTCGTTTCCGATATTGGAGAAAGCCCCTCTGCTGCAGTCCTTCTGGCAAGGGTGTAGAGCTGAATATGATCAAAAACAGCTCCTTTTATTTTCATTTCCAGAATGCAGTCCGAATATCTTTCAGGATGAAAGGATTCTTTTCCTTCCGCATTCAGATAAACCATTGTCTGAAGAACAGCCGGATGCAGAGATGCATAACGTACTATATTGTCAATAATTTTATAAAATGAAATCCTGCTCCCGGAAGTTATCCTGAATTCCTCTTCAGTCCCGGCATCCAGTTTCAGCCAGGGTCCTCCGCCTGCTTCCGCATAACGCAGAGTCATTTGAAATACATCATCATGATCAAGTCTTGCGGCATTCGTAATGAGCACAGGATGCAGATCCGGACTTTCCTTTTTTTTATCTGCAATAAATTTTAAAAGCAGTTCTGACACAGATATAAAATATCTGCTGGTCGTAGGCTCACCGTCACCTGAGACCGCAATGTCTTTCAGTCTGCGCAGATGTATAGGAGTTGTGCTGAATTTCTCATTCAGAAAAAGATCGCCGCCTGCACAGATCCTGAAGAGTTCTTCGAGTTCCGATTTCAGAATATCCAGATCGATCACCCTTTCCTTCTCTTCAATCGCTGTTCTGTCCACCTGACAGTAAGGACAGTCAAAATTGCATTCCTTTCTAGGAGAAAGATTGATCCCGATCGAAATCCCTTCCGACCTTCTGGAAATGACATGATTTACATATCTGAAATTCAGAAAGTCGCGGCTATGGTCTTTGAACTGCTCCACTGATGCTTTCATTCTGATTTCCAGTCTTTCATAAAACAGTCCGCAATTCAAGCGTAAATTGCCAAAAACTGTCTTGACCAAAAAGGACAGTTCGAAAGCCTGAATGTGTGGAAGTTTTTCTGTATTCATTCAATGCAATGACAATATCAGCGGCTTCTCTTTTTTTCCTTGTTCTCTTCAGCATTTCCTTTCATATTCTGTTTTATATCACTCCGATCAAAAAACTGCAGGATATTCCGAATGAAAGGAGTATGCATACTAAGCCGGTCAAAAGATCAGCTGGTATGGTATTTGGAATACTCTTCATTCTCTCACTGATATTTTTCCGTTCCTATCTTACGGAAATTCAAATCTATTCTCAGGTGCTCTTCGGTTCTATTTTCTTTCTGTCCGTCGGACTGGCAGATGATATTTTCGGGCTGGGTTTCAAGGCAAGACTGCTTTCAGAAGCCGTATTTCTTTTTCTTCTGCTGTATTTTTTTCCTCTTCCGACGAAAGTGTTCGGAATTCAGCTTTCAGGAGTTCTGTCTATAGGACTCACTTCTCTCTACATCCTATCTGTAGTGAATATATCCAATTTTATGGACGGGCTGGATTTTTATCTGGGAATGGCTGTATTTATGGTGTTCCTCAATCTGCTGAATACATCGGGATGCAGAATGGAAAACACCTCATTCTCAATGTTCATCCTTCTCTTTGCATCCGTTGCAGGATTTGCAGGATTGAACCTTCCTCCCGCAAAAGTGTTTATGGGAGATTCAGGTTCCCTTCTTCTGGGTTTTTTTATTTCCCTTTCTCCATTTTTTCTGAATCAGAAAGACTGCAGTTCTTCCTTTCAAAACGAGATCACTCTCGGAATTTTTCTTCTTCCCAGTTTCTTTTTTGACGGACTCTTTACAATACTGAAGAGGATAAAAAATAAGGAAAATATATTTCAAGCTCACAGGAAACATCTGTACCAGAGAGTTCAGATTCACAAACTTTTCGGAAAGAAAAGGACACTCGCAGCTTTTCATTTCTGGAATCTTCTTTCCGGAATCATATTCCTCATTTTCAAAAAAATCGGACTGCCGGATACTTATTCTGTCTGCACAGTTCTATTTCTTTCCTCCTCAGGATGGATCATCTCAGACAGACTTCTGGAAAAAAAAGCAAAAACATCTGACTGATAAATCGTCACATTTTTCCGTTGCATGAAAAATGAGTCTGATGTAAAAAGGTCATCTATGAAAACTGTTCTATATTTATTTTTACTTATCTTTCTGTCTTTCTGCAAAAAGGAAATTTCCATTCAGCCGGATTCTGAATTCCAGAAAAAAACCGGCGAAGCACTCCTGAAAGCAAAACCGAACTCTGTGATTGTACTTCCCGAAGGAAAGTTTCAGCTCGATTCTTCACTGTCTCTGACCGTGAGCGGCGTCACTCTGAAGGGTGCGGGAATGGATAAGACTGTTCTCTCGTTTGCGGGTCAGAAAAACGGCGCAGAAGGGATTCTTGTCAGAGGCGTAAAGGGATTTACAATCGAGGATCTGAGCATTCAGGACACAAAAGGAGACGCAGTAAAAGTCACTGAGTCGAGTGATGTGATTTTCAGAAGGATCAAAACGGAATGGACCGGCGGACCGAAAGAGACAAACGGAGCCTACGGGATTTATCCTGTGCAGTGCAGAAATGTACTGATTGAGGACAGTGTGGCCATCGGTGCTTCTGATTCCGGGATCTATGTGGGGCAGTCTTCAAATATCATCGTGAGAAGAAATCGGGCTGAATTCAATGTGGCAGGAATTGAAATTGAAAATTCCGTATATGCAGATGTCTATGAAACCACTTCAGTGAAAAATACAGGCGGTATCCTTGTTTTTGATCTGCCTGGGCTTCCTGTGCAGGGAGGAAAAAATACAAGAGTGTTCAAAAACAGAGTCTATGACAACGACACTGAGAACTTTGCGCCTGCAGGAA
>JBPOJG010000371.1:0-2953 GCA_052033835.1 Spirochaetota bacterium | reverse complement strand
TACTGAAAAAGAGGAAATCTCAAAATGCAGTTCAAATACAGAATTTAAAAAGGGTGTTTCAGATGAAAAAACATACAATTATAACAATAATATTTACTATAATATCCTTCCATGATGCGGCTGGAGATAAATGCCAGCTCTTGAACAAATCCCAAAGTTGTTTTCAGACTTGTCTAGCTAAACCATCAGCAGTATTATCAAATAGTATGGCATCAACTGCCTGTAATTCGAGTGGAAAAAGCAGCGGTGTCTGTTCTGAATACTGCTCTGCAGAATGCAATAATATAGAACAAAAATGTAAGGAAGGGAGTAAAAAAGTTTCTGCTGGTGATGAAAAATTTGGAAAGTGCATAGAGGGAGACTGCAAGAACGGGGAGGGGAAAATGCGCTTGCCAAAGGGACAGATGTATTCAGGAAGTTTTAAGAATGGGAAATTTGACGGAGAAGGAGAATTTCTTTCTCCTCAGGGAGCGGTATACAAAGGTAGTTTTAAAAACAGTATGTATAACGGTTATGGTGAATTTCAGCTGAAAACCGGTGATATATACAAAGGTGAATGGAAGGATGACAATTTTACAAAAGGAACTTGGTTTTTAACGGATGGAATGATAATTTCCGGTACATTTCTGAAAGGAGAAATGATGCTTCATGGATATGGTGAAATAACAGATGCACAGGGAAATATTTTTAAAGGTGAATTTTTTGAAGGAAAGGAGCATGGCAAAGGAACTGTTTTGGACAAGGATGGAAATGTTTTACGGGAGGGAATCTGGTCTAACGGCAAATTTAAAGGTCCTGCAAAAAGAAAATAAATTATATATCTCGTTATTGCTTGCGTAAAAGTAATTTACATAATGACTTTTCTGTACAATTAATAGTTTAAGGTAATAAAATGGAGGCAGAATGAAACACATACTTTGGCTGATGCTGATACTGCAAGGTTGCAGCAATTCATTAAATGGAGAATTTAAATGTAAAAATGAATTGTACAGTGGTCTGGTTTTTTCAGAGAATTCTGTGATTATCAAGTCGGAGATATTTGGAGTGAAGCAGGAATATTCAACGACTTACAGAAGATCAGGGGAGCAAATAAATGTAAAAACTGATAAGTCTGACCTTGTGTACAAAATTGTAAACTCTAACACACTGCAGGGTCAGGAATTTTCTGAAGGGATCTGCACAAAGATCAAATGAGGAACGATGAAAATAAGAATAGGGGCAGATGAACTGATTCTATGGTTAAGGAAGAATGGGAAGGCTGTTAATCAAAGCAATCAAAAATTGGGAAAAGAAATTTATTCGATCATGGAAAGACTTGGAGGGATGAAAATTGAACCTGTTCAGCCTGCTTTTTGGGCGAATACTTCCGGTGATAAAAATATTGATGAATTTCTTCTGCCGAAAGATGCTCATCAGTATGAAATAGAAATTGAGAAGATTGTGGATTTGTATAAGTTTATGTTCAATTACTTATAAATCAACAAAATGGATGTTTAACCATGCGGGAACTTCGGCCAACAGGAGCGCGAGCCGCATCGAACTTTCGCTGGACGGATGCGAAAGTTCTCGCCCCGAGCCGGCTGGTTCTGGGAGGAGAGTAGGTTGTGTTTGAGTGGGGTGCACGCAAGTCCTGTGCCTTCGCCATTGTCACGAAAATTGCTTGCCCTTCATAACGCTTCTGCGAAGCTATTCAGGGCTGTGCAATTTTGCGCGCCAATTTGGCTCAGTCACAGGACTTGCTATCCTGGGAACGGCTCGGGGACATTGCATTGAGTCTGCGGAAGGTGCGCTAGGGCGCACTTCCTTGCCTCACTGCAACGTCGGCTGCGCTGTAACGTTAGACGCAGTAGGGAATAAATGAAAATAGAAAAGAAGACTGGGTTTTGGACATTTTACTGTAATCCTAAAGAATGGGAGATTGATAAATTTTTAGGAGACAACATTTTAGAAGATACATATTCCATAACTGAAGATCAGAAATTACTTTTCTCTAAAGGACAATTTGGGGTTTTAAGAGTAGGCGTGGATAGAAGAAATAAGAAGGAATTAGGCGGAAGAAAAAAGCTAGAGTCCGGAATCTATGCGATTGTTGAAGTAGTGGATAAACCAAGAGTGTACGAAGGAAATGATATGAAATACTGGTTAGAGCCAGGGGACCTTTTAAATCAAAGGTCTCGGGTAAAAATTAGGTATATTAAAAATCTTCTGGAAAGACCAATACTCATAAAGGATATAAAAGACCATCCAATTATCAATCAAGACACATTTCTTGTTTTAGGACACCAGACTTCAACGATGCCTCTAAAGGAAGATGCATTTTGGGAAATGATAAAAATTTCGAAACTATCAGATTACGAATTGTTTGGATCCACGACTACTTTAAGTGATATAGAATCAAGCGATATGAATATTGAGGACGATTATATTAATGCAATTCCTGAAATTAAAAAAATTATTAGTAAAAGAATAGAAAGAGGAGCTGTTGCTCAGAAAGTCAAAGAGAAATATAATTACGAGTGCTTGATCTGCAAGAAACTAGGCTATGCAAATTATAAATTCAACAAAAGAGATAACATACCTTACATTGAAGCACATCACATAGAATTTGTTTCCAAACTTAAAGCAGGCTCATTGGCTGAAAAAATATAATTACAGTATGTGCAAATCACCATCGCCAAATCCACTTTGGTAATGTAGAATTGGTAGTGAACAATGAATATGAAGTTGTATATTTGATAGATAGCAAAGAAATAAAATTAGAAAAATCGTAAGAAACCTACTGCGTCTAACAGTAGCGCGAGCCGCATCGAACTTTCGCTGGACTGATGCGAAAGTTCTCGCCCCGAGCCGGCTGGTTCTGGGAGGCGGGTTGGTTGTGTCTGAGTGGGATGCACGCAAGTCCTGCGCCTTCGCTTCAGAAAAATTTTCTTACGGATGAAAATTTATTCTTTCG
>JBPOJG010000527.1:0-17784 GCA_052033835.1 Spirochaetota bacterium | reverse complement strand
AAATTTTTTTGAGGTCTAATGAATCAGTCCAATTACAATTTTTTTGACTTAAAAAAAAGCCTCTTAATTCCTGCTCTTCAAGAATTAGGTTTTGAAATAATTCTATTTCGTTAGCCGGTAGTATATTCGATTTTGTAGTAACAAAATAAAGAATAAATTTTTTCCATATCTTTGATATTTTAGCAGATTGAAAAATTCGCCAAAAAGAATCATTCAATTCTTTTATATCTTCATAACGAAGGTATTGCCAATAGATAAAAAGAATTCGCAAAGCATACAAATTGTTATTATTTTCTTCAAGAAAATAATAAATCTTCTTTTCCTTATAAATCAAAGAGTCAATAAAAAGATAATCACCTGCCGTCTGATGATAAAAAGAAATTTTATATTTTTCTGGAATAATTAAAAAAGTGGAACTTTTTAATTGCACAAAGGCGCTATTGCCTATAGTATCCGAATTAATTAAATTTTCGGGAATTACGGGTGATTTGCGCTCAAACATTTTTTCAGCAATATCAAAACAAATATTTTTCTTTTTAAAGCTATCTTTAAAAACAATATCTTGGTACTGCCTATATAATCTCAAATCATAAAGCGGAAAATTAATATTAACCACTGCTTCTTGAGAAATTTCTTTCAAAATGTTTAAGCGTATTGGTACTGAAAAAAAATCTAGTAAATCTTTTTTTGATATCGGGTTATCTAAAAGACTCGATTCGATGTTGATATTCCGTAACTTCTTTAAAAATTTTTCAACATCATCGTTTTTAAGTTTATCCAGCTTAATTTTTTGTGAATTAGTAAAAAATCTTTTTAAGTCATAGGTATATGTATAATCATATTCGCGGCAAGAGATTAGAAAAGCAACTTGATTGTATTTCATTAGATTATCCATAAATCTTGCAATAATCTCAATCGTATTTGATTGTAAGCTATCTATCGTGTCAAGGATTACCAGAATCTTCTTTTCTTGTGGGAGAGTATTCAAAAAAGACTCAAGATTCGTTTTGTTCCAATTCTGCAAAAAATTATCAAAAATTACTTTTTCAGATTCTAAATTAGTAATTAAGGTACCTTGAATAAACCAAACTGGAAATTCTTTTATCAACTCATTTGCAAGGGTTACTAACAAATAGCTCTTCCCAATTCCGGCTTCGCCTGTAATCGCTACTATTTTATTATTTTCCAATATTTTTAGTTTTATCTGATCGTATTGGTCTCTAAAAAGTGCTTCTTCGAAAGAGATGGAAGATTTACTGCGTAATGATTTTTCTTCTATTGCTAAAACTTCTCGGCATGTTCCCCAAAAAATTGAACTCTCTTGCAGTGGTTTAAGGTTATTAGCCTCTAAAATCTTATTAAGATTCTTCAGATTAAAACAATAGATTCTATTATGATCGGTTTTGGCATCAAAATGATCTGTTGCAATTCCTGATAAGAGAAACACATCATTATTTCTTTGAAAAACACCGCTACCTGAAATTCCATTGAAAATATTTTGAGGCGTCTCCATACCGCTTGTAGGTGTATCTTCGGAAAAGATTTCAAATTGCCTATCGGGATCGATTTGTCGTACAGAAATAAATTTAATCTGCTTTGATAATATTCCTTCATTCTTTTCAATTCTATTGGGATAACCGAAAAAAGTATAACCCGGAAAATCCTCATTTATCAAAGTAATTGGAAATGGAATTTTAAAACAACTATCAAGACTGCCTGTTTTAATTTTTAAAATGGCAATATCATCATCCTGTATATTTTTATCGTATAAGATTTTCTCGACTGAAATTTTAATTTCTTGTTTACCTGCGATAAAACATATGACGAAATTCTTCTTTGGATGGAATTTCTTGTTTCTTTCAGATAATTGTAATACATGCTTAACTGTGATAATATACCCATAATCCTCATCCTTCAAATAATAAAATACGCCCGTCCCATTTGGGATAAGACTATTATTTCTTTTGATAAAAATTCTTACAGTAATAGCTTTTATTTTATCTATGATCGTTTGATTATTCATCAGATTTATTTTAATTATCCGCTTTCGAAAATAAAAGAATATTTTTCGAATTTATAAATCCCTGTTCACTTTTCGAGAAAACATCTTCCCAAATATTATAATTTGAATAGAAATGTAAAGGTTGATTTTCTTTTTTTTGGAAAATCAATGCGATACATTTTTTATCAGGATGAGACTTTCCATCAGCAGAAAAATAGAATTTCTTACATTCAATCATATTTAATAAATCTCCGTTGATATTTGCAATACTTCCATGATGGGGTAATTGAAAGCCTTGTAATTTAATTTTATTGTTATCATCAAATTTTAGAGCTTGTAAACTTTCAATGAGTCGTTTCGGTTGTGAATCGCTTGTTAGGAGAAAAGTTTTCTTTTTATATTCTAGCATTAACGCAATACTGGTATTATTCACATACTGAGTAGTATTTTTAGTTTTTATTTCTGTTTTTAGCATTTTTCGTATATCTTTTGAGTAATCTTGTAAGCCTCCGCTTAAATTTGTAACTTTCTCTTTAAGTGATCCAGAAATTTTCTTATTCCAATATTTTTTTAAAGCATTAGCATTAGGCGATAATAAAGTCAAGCTCATACCTTTTATATTTAATTTACTCCCAGCTAACAAAACTTCATTATACATATTTATTTTTAACCGCTTCATTTCTTTTTCAAATTCAAAATAATTTTTAGTACTTAGTTTAGTTTCACTAGACTGAGTAAAGTGGTCATTAATTTTACTGGTTCTTTTTTTTATTAAATTTTTATAAATAAGACCGAGTGAGTTAAAATATACCATTCCAACTTTATTTACAAGTGATTTAGTTTCTAGTTCTTTAAAAAGCTGCCTTATTCCCTGAAGGTGATCGTCATCTGAGTGCGTAATAAAAATCGCATCGAGTATTTCTTTTTTTCCTTTTCCTATTAATGACATAACTTCTGGAATTAAATTATCTTGAGCAACTCCGCCTTCTCCCCCATCCACCAAAATATTGTGAAACTTACCGTCATTCCCTTTAAACCGAACAAGGATCGCATCTCCCGATCCTGCTTTTAAAAATCTGACTTCAAAGCTCATTTTTGATTTCCCCATTATTCAATTAAAAACATATCAGATTCTCTGCTAGCAGAAAACAGAAAGGATTTTGTCAGTTTTTGTCCTGATGCAGTCAATGCTTCAGTAAAATGTCATCCAATCCTGAATAAATCAGTTCACTGACAGACTCCATTCAGATAAAAAATTTGACTGATTCTCAAAATCCTCTTGCAGAATTGAACAATCTGAGAAACATACCAGTCTGAATCTAGGAGGAAAAAATGAAAATCATTTTCATCTCAATTTTTTCAGCAATCGTATTCAGTGCATTCTCTCTTTCTGCGGAAGAAGCGGCGACAGTCAGTTTTTCGGTCGGAAAAGTTTCTTATAGATCCGCAAAAGATCCAAAGGCGGCCTGGAAGCCGTTGAAAAAAAATGACAAAGTGGAAGGAGGCACTTCCATTCAGACAGGAAACGGTTCCTCAGTCACTTTTGTATTTGCAGGATCAGAGTTTAAAATATATCCAAATACGACAGTCGTTCTGAATGCTCTGCCTTCTAAAAATCAGGAAGGGCATATTGAAGTTCCATCCGGGTTTGCCTGGTTCAAATTGAAGGATGTGGAAAAATCAGGATTCAAGGCCACTACTCCTGCATCGACTGCCGGTGTGCGCGGTACCGCATTTGCCTCTCTCTATGATCCTAAATTGGAAACTGCAATGAACTGCACCTGTCACGGAAAAGTAGAAGTCAAAGGCGCCTCCGATGAAAAAGGAGCAATGGTAGAAAAAGGGAACGGGTCATCTGTAAGTAAAAACGGCAAAGTTTCTACAGGTTCTTATGCAGGACTCATTGAAAAGACCGATGCCCTGCCCGGATTTGAAAAGAAAATCCAGGAAGCCCCACTTCTGAAAAACTGCCTGAGCTGTCATACTCCTAAAGGCTGGCAGATGAAAGGAATCAGCAAGGACGAAACTTATGGGAAGTAACCGTGCTTTTTACAATGAGTAAAAGCTAAAAATCACAGGCAAGTCACAAAGATTTTATTGAATAAATTTCCATAATACTGGAGTTTATTCAATAAATTAAATTATTATCTGCGTTTATCCGTAATAAATATGCTTTTACAAAACCCAAAATTCTTCTTTTGACTAAAGCTGTAAAAAAAGAGAGATTATTGCTTAAATTTCTAATGAAATTGTATACAATCAATTGGTCATTGGCTGAAATTAAAATTGCATTGTCACTGAATAATCTTTGCTCTGCATCTGCTGACATGATGAAAAATATGAATTAATGAAAAAAGAATCATTTCTCTTACTGTTATATTTCCGAGAATAGGATGAGGCATATTCAGACTGTCAAGCTGCTCCTCTGAAAGTGCCTTGAATGCAGTCGCAAAGTTTTTTCCCATCTCGATCCAGTCATCGACAAGTCTTTTCTGTTCTTCCGGTTTTCCGGCCGAATTGAACAGAGGTTCGAATATTCCAGCACCGCTTCCGGCCGCAAGCCTGGAAAGATAATCCTGCTTTATTTCACTGTAAGATCTCGATCTTGCCCTGCCCTTTCCGAACAGAAGCTGAAGAAGAAACTTAGGAGACTTTATTCCGAGATATATCGGGAGAGTGGATTTTATCAGATGCCTGAGATTCTTTTCCGCCGACCATGAATCATTAAAACTCTTAAAAAAATCTTCTGTTTTTAATGATAGAAAAAACTCAGCCGAAGAACTGAATATTCTCTCTGCTCCAGAAATAAGTTCTTCTCTGCTGTATATATTTGTAAATTCTTCTTCATTCAGATTCATAATTGCAGGGCCTCCTTAAAGCCCTTTTCGCGAAGCAGGCAGCTTTCGCATTTTCCGCAAGGCCTGCCCTTTTTGTCCGGATCATAACAGGAGTGAGTCATTTCAAAAGGAACATTCAGTTTTTTCCCAAGAAGTATAATTTCTTTCTTAGTCATATCAATAAGCGGTGTAATGATTCTTATCTTTCTGCCGGAGTTTCCTGCTTTTGTGCCTATGTCAGCTGCACTCTGAAATGCAGAAATGAACTCCGGCCTGCAGTCAGGATAACCGGAATAGTCCAAAGCATTCACTCCTATATAAATTTCTCTGCACCCTCTTCCTTCTGCCACAGACACTGCAAAAGCAAGAAAAAGCATATTCCGACCAGGTACATATGTATTTGGGATGCTTCCTTCGGATACTGATCCTTTCGGAACCTTAATTTTTTTTTCAGTGAGAGAACTTCCCAGAAAAACCTCTGTATCCAGCCTGATGATTCTGTGTTCAACACCAAGTTTTGAAGTGATTTCGGCAGCCTTTTTCAGTTCTACCCTGTGTCTCTGCGAATAGTCAAACGAAAGTGCAATTGGCTTTTTTTTTCTTTTCAGAACCTGATACAGACATACGGTGGAATCGAGGCCCCCGGAAAAAAGCACTACCGCGTTCGCTGCGTTCGCTGTGCCGTTATTATCAGCCTTTGATATCATCAGGTGCAATCTCCTTCAGAACATTATTATATTCTTCCACATCAGAATCCTTTCCCAGTTTGGAAGCAATATTGATGGCGAGCTGAAGTCCTGCACGGTCTTTCGGTTTTTCTTTCAGAAAATTCCGTATCATCTCCTCTGCATGTGCAAGATCATTCAGATGATAAAAAACGAAAGCAAGATGAAAATAAAGATTTATATAAGATGGGATAATATTATAAGCCTTCCAAAGCATATCCTGAGCTTCTGTCAGATTTTTGGATCTGAGAAGCTTAATCCCTGCATTGTAAAATTCTATAAACTTTGTCCAGGAAGTTTCAAGTTCCAGAACAAGCATGGAAATATCATCACGAATCGGTGCCCCATCCATAAATTTTTCCAGGGATCTTACGCATTCGGCAATCTGTGCTTCGAGACTGTCTTCTGAGGTTCTTTTCAGACAGTCAAGAAATCTTTCCAGCCCAAATTCCTGACCGAACCTGTTCTTGTGCTCTACAAGGCCGTCTGTATACAGATAAATTCTGTCTCCGCTGTGAAGTCGCATTGTGCTGTTTTCATAAAGGTCCCCAGCCTCTTCGAGAGAACCGATAAATATTCCGCCTGTATCCAGAAGTTCATATTCATTTCTGGAATGGACAAAATACACCGCTCTCGGATGAGCGGCATTGCTGAAAGTAATTCTGTTTTTTGAATCTATCTTCAGCATAAAGGCAGTGAGGTAGTCGCTTGTCTTGACTTTCTCCACCAGATCCAGATTCACCTTTCTGAAAATTTCATCCGGTTCAAGATGTTCTTCTATATATTTAGAAAAGGACTGTTTCGCAGACATCGTGATCAGAGCGGCCGGAACACCGTGACCGGAAACATCCGCAAGCAGAACGAACAGATAATTCGGAAACCGAAAAAGATCATAATAGTCTCCCGACACCTTTCCCATCGGCTGATAATAAGCCGCAAATCTGATTCCGTTCCAAGGTTCGAGGGATGCAGGAATGATTCCTTTCTGAATGTCTGCAGCAAAATCCAGTTCAGTTTCAATGATTCTTTCTTTTTCCTTAAGATCTTCAAGCGCTTCATGCAGATCGTGGGTTCTCTGCTGAACTTTCTCTTCAAGGCCGTGCTGGTATTCCAGAATAGTTTTCGCAGCCCTGTTGATTCCTCCAGCAACATTGATGAATTCTCTGTCAAGAGACCGCACAAATACCTGCCCGGTTCCTCCCTGCATCAGATCATAGGCAGCATTTTCAATCTGCTTCAGAGCATGATAAATCAGGTTAAAGATTGCATGTGCCATAAGAAGTGATATAATCACAGCGATTATAGAAAAATGTATGACTTTATCAATCTCCTTACTGTTGTAAAATGTTAGAGTATTGGAAAGAAAAAGGTTCACCGTGAAAAGTGCAAGAAAGAAAAAGAGTTTTATTCTGATTGTAAAAACGGATTTGTCTTCAAAAGGAATTCCGAGTTCAGACATCTTTCTCTTGCATTTTTCTCTCATTTCTCCCGTGATCGCTTCAGAAAGTACATAACTGAAACAGAGGCATATAAAAAGAGCAATCACCCCGACAACAAGAATTGCCCGGATCAGTTCCCAGTTGAATCTCATTTCAACTAAGACAGAAATGCCGATCATTGCATTCACAAGAACAAAAACCCAGAGAAAAAGGTTGATTCCGTTGAAAAGAGGAAAGGACATCAGTGCTTTATAAACGGATATATAGTCACTCTCTTTAAGATCATCGCGGAACCTGGTTTTCGGCCAGGTAAGAATGCATCTGTTCAGCACAGTTACATGAGTTCCGATTCCGGAAAAACCCAGAAAATGCCAAAACCCCAGCTGAGTCATAATGAGAAGCCAATAGACTGCAATGCTGACCTTCAGAATGTTCATTAGCGTCGGATTGACAGCGACGTCTATCGCATCGAAATAGTAGAGAGCAAAAAGAGTGGATGCGACCCCGGAAAGACCTGTGGAAAAGATAGACACAGCAAATACATATCCGTTGAATCTGCCTGCCCATCTGAACATCAGATCAAAAAGAGTATTGGAAAATTTTTTGAGTCCAAAAAAACTGCCGGATATATCAGTCATAAACTACCTGAAGAAAAAATCCTGTGTAAAGAACCTGCTGCATAAGGTCATTCTCGCAAAACTGCACAGTTTTGAGCTATTCAAAATTCGGTCTTTTAAAAAAAAGTGAATTCATGGAATTGAGTCTCATTATTCACAGTTTCCTGCGTCACGCAGCCCTCCTTCTTCTCCTTATGCTTGTGTTCAGTTCGGTTTCAAAATGGATTGGAAAGAAAGAATTTTCCGATACTGAAAGAAAACTCTCTCTCTTTACAATGATTTCATTTGATATTCAGATCCTTATTGGCCTGATTTTGTATTCACTCAGTCCGACAGTCAGAGGTTTTTTTGATGATTTCAGAAATGCTGTAAAAATAAAGGATTTCAGGTTTTTTGGAATGGAGCATATTCTGCTTATGGTTTTATCAGCAGTCCTGATCCATCTTTCTTTCAGAGCAGCAAAGAAGGCAGAGGGAAATGTTTTGAAGAAAATTGCAGTTCTGAGTTCGATTGCACTGATTCTGACCTTAGCCGGAATCCCCTGGTTCAGACCCCTTTTCAGAGGATTCTAATTTTAACTCAAACGCGTAATTGTTCTTTTTGGCAGAATTACAGCTTTTACAGGAAGGAACAAGATTTGCCTTGATGGACTTTCCCCCCTTGGAAAGAGGAACGAGATGGTCCATTGTAAGTTCCTCAGGTGGAAATTTCTTTCCACAGTAATGACAGACTCCCTGTGATTTTTTCTTTTTCCACCAGGGAGTTGCTTTCAGCTCTTTAGCCTTTCTTCTTTCTTTTTGAATCTCCTCATCGGAAACTCCGGCAAAAATAGACTCCAATTATTTATGAGTACCTTTATACCATTTTGCAAGATCCATCATAGTCAAAATTCCCATTACGACACCGCCTTCGATGACAGGAACACTGTGAATATTGTATTCAGTCAGCACATGAAGCGCATCCATAAGCGACATATCGGGTTCAACGGAAACAAGTTTCTGACCTTTGACTAAATCTTCTACAGGAGTTCTGAGCATATCCACAGGATTTTTATTGAAAGTATCCTCGTACGCAACTCGGATCAGATCGTAAGAGGATATAATATAAGCAGGCTTTCCGTATTTCAGAACAAGCAGGCTGTGCATTCTGTTCTCGAGCATCAGTCTCGCAGGTTTTGCAATCAAATCATCATAATCGACTGTTACCACGTCCTTGGACATGATATCTGATACTTTCAGCTGCAGAAGCATTTCTGTGCGGTTCAAATTGTTCTCCTAATATTTAAAAGTTCCTCTGGAAACTAGTTCATTATGAATGGATGACTGAATTCTGAATCTGATATTCTGACTCACTTCCACTAAAAATTTTTCGCTCTTTGCGTCTTTTCTGCTGTATTTCGAAAAGTCCACAGGAGGGAGAAATTTAATTTTCCATTTTGCAGGAATGGGAAGAAGATTCATAGGCACAGGAATCTTGGCTCCGATATACTTTTCGAATATATCTATGGTTCCTAAATTGACGAAGTTTTCTTCTGCACCCATAATCACTGTAGGCACGATAACAGTATTTGTCATCATCGCCAAAGCAACAAAACCTGGATTAAAATCTGTCAACTGATACATTTTCACCGTCGGCTTAAAATTACCATGCTCAGCCTCTGGAAAAATAATCATCAGTTTATTTCTCTTCAAATACTTGATGGCCTGCTTGAAATCCGGGGCAAAGGCACCAAAGCTCTGACCGACTTTTTTCAGAAAATCAGTAGACTCCCAGAAAGCATGAGCCATCACTCTTGCCAGTCTTTTTCTCTGACGGAAGATTTCATTATAAAGAATAATTGCATCCCAGCCAAGTACTCCGCTGTGATTCGGGACAACCATCACCCTTCCGCTTCGCGGGATATTGTGTACACCCTCCACATCCAGCATTGCAAAATCTCTAAGTCTGCTGGCATACAGTCGAGGAATAGCTTTCAGAAACAGATGATCCGGTCCTTTCACCGCTGATTCGAACAAATTCGGCACTTTGAGAAGTTCTCTGAAAATGACCCACCTCCTGACCTGTATAAGGGCAATACGGCTTATTCTAAACGAATATCGGAAAAGTCAATGAAAAAGAATTTTTCAAATCGGAACTGCATTTAAAGAATTCCCTTCTTTATTTTCCTCAGAAGGAATCGAGAAGGATGAACAGACTCGCACATTTTCCTGTCCATAGGGTAAGACTCCCCTGTCATTATTGAAGAAAGGTATTCAGAAAGAACGGCGGAAAAAAGAATTCCTCTTGAGGCGAGTCCGGAAAGAACATAAAGCCCTTTTTGGTATTCAGGCTCACATATTTCCCCTTTTCCACCGCGAAGTATCCTGTTGTACGCAGATCTATAGAATTCCCAGTCGGGAACCGGACCGCAGACAGGAAGATGATCCGGAAGCCACGCACGAAATCCTACCCTGCCCTGAAAAACCTTCGGACACTCCATATATTCAGGAAAATAAGAGGCAAATTTTCCGAAGAGATTCAGACAGTCTTCCTGATTCAGTTCAGTTCTGAAGTCATGATGATCGTAGACAGTACCGATCACACTGAAATCACCTGCAGGGATAAAATACCCTTCATCGTACATGATTACGTTCTGTATCTCTTCTTTCATTAAGGAAGAAGGAAAAAAAATGATCTGCCCTCTGTTCCTCCGAAACGGAATTTCTGATATGAAAGAAAATCTGCTGATATCAAATGCATTTGCAAGGACCAGATTTTCAGTTTCCAATACAGAGTCGGATCCGGAAATTTTCAGAATCCATTTCTGCCCGTCTGTCTCTGCTGATTCAATTTCCGTTCCAAACTGCGGCTTTGCATATTCTGCAGAAAGACTTAAATAAAGCCCGCATAAAAAAGCAGGAGAAATCCATCCGGATTCAGGAAAAAAAATTCCGTTCAGTCCGTATTTCTCGGATCTTTCACAGAATCCGCTTTCCAGTCCGGATATTCCGATCATCCTTTCTGCCTTATTCTCTTCTTCACTGCTTAAAATATGAAACACACCGGCTTTTCTGAAATTTTTATCATTCAGATATTTATGAAGTTCAGAAAGTCTTCTCTGAAAATGCATATATCCGTAAATGGAAAGTAATGAAATTTCATTTTTCCCGAGTGAGAGTTTAGGATTGAATATGCCGGCAGGATTGCCTGAACCTTCCGATGCAGGTACAGCTCCCCTTTCAATGATCCTTGAGCGAATTCCTTTTTTTGCCAGATCATACGCAAGACTGCATCCCGCAAGTCCTGCTCCCAGTATGATGACCTCAGAACGGATCTTTTCTTTTTTTATTGAAAAATAATTATATTGAATATTTTTTTTATTGTCCAAGGAAAGCTTTCCGCGAAGCATTTTCTTTTTCCTTCCGAATCCCTTCAGTGTCTCTGTTTCAAAGCCTGCCGCCTCTGCATTCCGGCGTACAAAAGATGCACAGGAATAGGTGGAAAAGGAAGAATCTTTTCGAGACAGTTCTGCCATTCTGCCGAAAACCGATTCCGACCACATCTCCGGGTTTTTAGAAGGAGAGAAACCGTCCAGATAAAATATATCAATATCCCCCTGAATGTCCTGCAGCGCAGATGACAGCTCATCCACAATCAGATAAAGAGTCGCTCCAAAATCATTAAAAATTATTTTATTCCATCCGTTTTTAATGTATTTATATTTATACAGCATTCTTGACTTAATTTCGACATTCACACTCAGACCGGAATAAAATTCTTCGAGAAGAGAAATAGGTATAGGTGTTTTTTCGATAGTGAAATACTCAAGAACAGAGCCTTCTTTTCTGCACTGAACCCATTTTTCAATAGTTGCCAGAAAATTCAGCCCGGCACCGAATCCAAGTTCGAGGATTCTGATATTTTCCTGACTGCTGAATCTGACTTCTGCATCATTTGCATCCAGAAATACATATTTCTTCTCTTCCAGACCGCCTTCTCTGGAAAAATAAATATCCTGATATTCCTCCGAATATAGGTCCTTTCCGTTCTGTAAATGGATCATAAAAGACTGCCCGTATAGGTATTTTTTTTCCGCCTGCCGGATCGAGACTTCTCCATTCTGATTCTCTGAAAGAACCGGCTTAATTTTTCCTGCGCCCGTTCATCGCTGATTTTCACAAGGCGCGGAAAATAATTCAGACTGCAGATGTATTCCAGCGAAAGAGAAGAAATTCCAGGCATCCTGCTCTGCTCCGTAAAATAATAGACCGTTCTGATTCTGGAATGAATAATTGCACCCGCACACATCGTGCAAGGCTCAAGAACCGTAAAAAGAAGGCAGTCATTGAGGTATCTGGAACCCAAGACAGATTCAGCTTCTCGAACTGCAATCATCTCACTGTGAGCATCAGCAAATCCAGTCCCTTCCACTCTGTTCACTGACTGTGATATCAATTTTCCGTTCAAAAAAATCTGTGAAAAGGAAGGTACTTCCTGTGTATGTTCCAGTTTCATAAAGGAGTCGATGAAAAAATCGATGAGTTCAGATTCTGAACTTAAATGAATCTGTCCATCATTCAGTTTCATCATTTTATCAGAAATTCAGAGAACATTCTGTCAAGCAGGATAATGCTTTTCCTTTTTTAGGATCTTTTTATTTTTGCATATCATGATATTTAAAATATTCAGCTTACTGCTGATTCCGTTTTTGTTTTTAGGAGACTGCAGACCCAAAAAGAAAAAAGGCATTGATGATATCCAATGGAAATTTGAATCATTAAAACTATCTTCAGAAATATGTCAGAAGTTTTCAGAATGTTCTCAAAATTCATGGCCTAGTATTTCAGATAAACTGAGAAAACTGGCGGTATCTTCCGTAAAAGAAGACAATTGTATAGAAAAAAATAAGAAGAGCAATATTTTTCATCTCAAAACAGAAAATCCTGAACTGGCAAAAACTGCATTCAGAAACTGCCACAGCCTGATTGTAAAATCAGACTGTGCTGATATTCAGAAGGGTATTTTTCTGAAAAACGAGAACTGTTCCGCTGTAAGATATATACAGGAAAATTGACTGCTTATCCAGGTATCCTGTCAGAAAGACTTACATTCAGGGTCTTGATCAGCTCAGAAGAGTTTTCATTCTCTCCAAGCTTCCATTTGATTCCCTGCGGTGAAGAATAGAGACTTCTGCCGGAATACTCCTTACCGTCAAACTTACCAAATCCGCAGCACCTAATAATATTGAGTCCAAACTTTCCGGATATCTGAGCGTATTTTTCCAAGTCCTGTTTATAGTCTGAAAAATCATTTTTCCCGAGAATCACCGAGTGTATATGAAACAATAGCTCTATCTTTTCCTTTGCCAATTCGGAAAAAAAAGCCTCATTGTTAAAATCTTCACCAATAAATACACCGAAACGGATACCATTCAAGATATAAATATATTCTCCATTATCAATGTCTGAGACAGAAGTCTTAACTGAATTCTTTACATTCGAATAATCGACAAGATTCACATCCTTTACAAGCGGAGCAGACTCAAGAACAGCCCCTTCCGATTTCCGGAAATAAGAACCCCCAAGCACGATGCCTTTATGATACTCAGAAACCTCCAGAACAGCATCCAAATGTTCTTTTTCATGAACAGGATCTTTTCCTTTAAACGAAGGGTAATATCTGGGAAGGATCAGAAAATCGGCTCTTTCTTTTACAATTTTATTCCTCTGATCACTGCTGATAGGCTCAGATAAATTTTTCTGAACAATGATAACTTTTATGACAGACATTCAGGTAGCCAACGGTGAAGTTTCATCATCCGATTTTACTGGAGAAGAAGAATTGCTGTCTACAACGGCTCTTCCGTAAATATTCTGCATCTGTTCCGGAGTAAGCTCTATGACACCCCCGAAAAGATCTCCATGCGGTCCTTCAGAAAGCCTTGTATAGAAAGCAAGTGAGTAACTGTAAGCTTCCATAATACACTGCTTCACTGCTTTTCGATTCATCTTCTTTTTACTGTCCACTGAATCGAATGTCAGAATCTCATCCATATTCCCGACGATCTGCCTTTCTCCTCTCATATCTGTAAGCAGAAGTTCAAATGCATCAGTTGCCTTTTCTATATACTCACGAATTGTAGCTCTTGCATTCCTCGACTGCTGTCCTCTTTTCTGTTCAAGCTGAGTCAGTTTTTTAGAATGCTCAATGTAGTTCGATCCAGGATTGAGTTTCGCTTTGAAGTATTCTTTTGCCTGATCCACATAGATTTTGAACTGATCCATACAGTTTCTGGAAAGTTCATAAATTCCGAGGAGCTTGGCCTTATTGTCCACCTTATTCCCGTTTACCGTTGTAGACTGAATGGTAATTTTTTTGGTAGTCATTACAATGGAATATTCGTGATCGAATTCCTTGAAAAAGAGATATGTAAGAAGGCATTTATCTGCATCCGGGAACTCAGCGAGCTCATTTCTCGGATCATGTTTTTTTCTGAGCGCCTCTACCGGAGTCTCTGCCATCAACTTAAATCCGAGGGCAAGTTCGGGAGTCATTTCCGAAGATGCTTCAGAGTTTTCCTGCGACTGTTCTTCAGATTCCTCTTCACCCTCCTCAGATTCCTCTTCACCCGGAGCAGGCGGAAGATCCTCGCCCGCTTTTCGTTTTCCCAGCCTTTCAGAATCCAAAATATTCAGAATGTTTTCCATATAAAGGGAAACCATTGGAATATTTTTCGCTTCATTTCTGATCACTGCAAGATAGAGTTTATCGAAAACTTTCTCAAAAACGGTACTGATTTCAGCTACAGCCTTCTTCTTTTTTGCAGAATAAATCAGACTAGGCCTTTTTTCAAGTGCCTGAAGAGTCTCATAAGCAATGACAACAGCTTTTTTGTACGTAGCCTGAAACGGATAAAGATAATAGAGTTTTCGGAAAAGAGAATAAATTGGCGGTGCTGCTCTTTTGACTGGTACATGCGCATCCGGATTGGAACTGTAATCATCCAGAATTTCAGCCAGTTCAACGGAATCAAAGATCTTTCCTGCTCTGCCTATGATTTCCACAAAAATTGGATTCATTTTATCAAGGGATTTTACGATTTTAGGAGAATACTCAGGATTGGACAGAAGCTCATTTGATACGATTCTGAATTCCATAAGGGCTGCTCTCAATTCCAGATTGATTTCAGATAGAAATTTCGGAAGAAGGACAGACGAGCCAAACGGTGTAATGTTTCCTGCCCAGCATTTAAATTTAATAATTAGTCTGTTTAAAAAATTCCCCATTTCGGAATCTGAGAGAGCATAAGTCACCTGAGTGTCTTTTTTCTTAGCAGACTCTTTCATAAAGTCTACTCTTCCCTTAGACTCATTTTTTCCAGAATCTTTGCCTGAGGATTTGTCTTTGTACTTAGGATTGGTTGGATCGTCTACTTCTTTGATAATTTTGCCGCCGGCAGACTGAAATTTTTTAAACATTTCATTCCGGTCTTTGTTGTCGATCCCCTCAACACCGATGGCTTTTTTAGTTCTGTCAAGATTAGTGCCCATTCATTTAGAACCCCACGGTAAGATTTGGGTAAAACTCTTTTTTGTGCAAGGAAAATTTACTGACTTGAGGGAAAAAAATCCGGAACAGGAAGTTCCGGATTTCATTATAGAAAGACTATTGATTGCTTTTTGCGTTTTTTGCCATATCCAGGTAATAACCCTGAACATCAAAGTAATTCTGACCGCTCCACTCAAAGTTCGTTGCCTGCAGATGGTCTACACCAGTTGTCAGCAGTCCATAAGAAGGTCCGCCTTTCCAAGTTCCCCACTGCTGAGAAGAAAGAGGTACGATACCGTCATTGTCTGCAGAATGAACAGAACTAGCAAGACCGCCCACCCAGGTAATCGGATAAGTGATTCCCATAATCGGATGCTGAATCAAGTCTTCCATTGTCATCTTCGATCCATATGAAAAGTACTTTACACCGGCAGCATTAGGAGTAGTTACGTTGAAAGAAGAAAGGGTTGCAGTAGTCAGTGAATTTGCCATTGCCAGCAGATCCTGATTGGATTCCCCGTACAGAAGCGATGCAAACCAGTTCATAACAGTAGCTACAAAAGGTTCAAGCCAATTAGGAATGACTGCAAGTCCTATATCAGCAGGAGGCGTCCCTCTGTGAACAGAATTGATTGTAGTCAATGTAGAGACCTTTCCTGACATAGAAAGATTTGTAACCATATATCTGGAAACAAGACCGCCCTGGGAATGTCCGAAAACATGCACTTTAGAATAATTATTTGCTGCCATCCAAGTCAGAATCTGATCCTTCTGGCCCTGAGCACGTACTGGCACAGACTGCATTGCTGTTGTTCCCGGAGTAAGAACAGAAGCTCCCTGGGACCGAAGATAGTCGTCCATTCCACCCCAATACTTCACGAGACCATTCAATAGACCGTTTGTATCGTCAAATCCCAAAATACCGTGAGAAAGAACGATCGGATAACTTCCCTGAAGAGGCGGTGTACTGCTTCCGCCGGAGGCAAAAAGGCTTCCGCAAAGAAATAGAGACATTAAAATAAGTTTTTTCATCATATTCAGACCTTCCATTTGTTTATGACAATCTGAATTGGGTTCAGATTGCAGAAAACATTGTATAAGATCCAAAAAGCAATGCAAATACTATATAACTAACACTGCTTTTTTTGTCGTCTCAAACTGAGAAATTACTTTCTTCTAAACCAAGGGCACTTATTTATAAGTTCCGCATTCGGGATCTGGTTACAGGAAAAGCCGACCTTTACACCGTAAATATGATAGTCCTCACATTCCTGAACAAGTTCGTAAGAAACTTCATCCAGAGGATCCACTCTTCTGGGACAGCCGTTCAGCTTTGTCACCTTCCATTTATAATATCCGAAAGAATCCCAGTACCAGTTAATATGAACCTTCAGCTTATCCCCTACCTTATGACTTTTGTAGAGACAGTCCGCAAAATTCTTGTCACCTCGGATTACTTCCATCTGAGTTCCTGGACAGGAATAGTAGGAGATCTCAACATCAACCACCAGCGGTTCACCCTTCTCGTCCAGACGGACTTTTTCCATCCGGACAATCTCCACCATTGACTCAAAATCTTTATTGTCCTTGCATCCAAAAATCGTAATAAATAAGATAATAAAAAATGAGAGTAATTTCATATAATACATCCTAAAGTGTACAAAATCAAATTCAAAGGAGGAACAATCCATCTGCCCAGCCTGAAGATTCTTTCCTCGTATTTCGGATCAAAAAAGAAAAAGGCCCAAGTCGCAAACAGATTTGTAATCAGGCCCAAATAAACACCGAGCATAAGTTTGTCGGCTCTCGTCAAATAGGCAGTTGCCGGTATTTCCTGAGATAAGGTATAATGAAAAAGTACTGCCGCGGCAAGCATAGGAGCACTTGAATTTATCCTGGTTTCCACTTCCTTGCCGGAAAGCCAGATGCCGGAGAGAGATACAAGAACAATGACAAATGCAGGCAGGAAGACTGTAAACAAGGCAGAGTTCGCAAATCTTTTTATTCCCAGGCGAAAAATAAATCTTGGGTAATAGAGATCATCAAATTCAAACCTGTCAGGATAATAATGAGTCAAAACTCTCGACTCGATATGAGATACTTCCCAGCCGGGCATAACAAAATCTGAATCAAGCTTGATATGATCCTGATTCGGTATAAAATTGATTTGATCGATTCCTACATCCACTTCCTCAATCCCAATTTCCAATTCCTGGGTATCAAACGGATATGCTCTTAAATCGGATTGAGTATAAAAGAGGGCATGGAATTTCCATAGTTTGAATGTCGGTTCATCCGCTATTCGTTCAATATGATCGTCATCCTGCACCATACCGTTTGTAAAATGAGGCTTGATTTCTCCCGGCATAGGTTTGTCGCTAGTGTAAGATACATAAAAGTCTGCTTCAAACTTCCCTTCCTTCGTAGAAAATGCTGATACACTTTTCAAAAGCAATCCGACCTTTATGTTGCAGGGAGTTCCATAGGAAGGATTTGCGAACGGGGATTTAAATCGACCCTTTTCATTGTAAGGGGTGCCGGAAGGAGACAGCTTTTTTACCGAAAATCTGGAAGGTTTTGAAGAATCATCTGCCATATGCACTGACGGAAAAAGAAACAGGCACAAAAATGGGAACC
>JBPOJG010000034.1:0-4252 GCA_052033835.1 Spirochaetota bacterium | reverse complement strand
TGCAGGGCCTTGTTCGAGGGATAGGTTCTGCCTTGCTTCGCTCTTAGGCTTAATCTGCATTCTGTCCGGATTCCCTTCTGTCAAACCTGATTCAGATCCAACAAAATGTCACCCTTAAATCTAATGGAGTTCGCTCGGCGTGAGATCTGTATTCAGAAGATGAGATGTTTGTATCCTATAAAGTTTTTCTGAAGTAACTGCGGAATAGTAAAGCCATTCTCCTTTTTTATCGAGTGCAATTGAGTCTACACCGGGCTGATTTGCCAGAATCCCGAAAAAGGTCTGTCGCATTCCGTCCACTTTTGCAATATAGTTTTCGGGCTTCACAGACTCATGATTTATCAGAACCTTCCTGGATACTCTCTTTTTAATGTCGTAAATAACTATTCCGTAGTTGCGTCTGAAGAAGCTTGCATCTGCGATATATATATATTCTGCATCGGGAGATACTTGAAAATCATTCAGCATAGATCCCAGCTCTGAAATTTCCGATGGAAATAAATAATCATAGACAACTTCTCCGGTTTTAATGTCGAATGCGAGCAAGCGGGGTTTGCCAAATCCGAAACAGGCGAAGTCCAATGTCCAAAGCCTGTCCTTTGAGTCGATTCTCAGAGAAAGTACAGTGTCAAAAAAGGGTAAGTTTGTTCTCTTGGACTGAAACTCTCTGTTCGGAAAGGGCACTGCTTTCCCATTCGTAAGTTCTGCTACTTTTATTTCAGGATTTCCTTCAGGATGAAAAGTGATAAATATTCTTCCTTTTGAAGAAACTGCGATATTCCCGGGTGGGAAATCCAGATTCGCCACTGTCTCCATCTTTGCTGAGGAGAACAAAGGTTCTGTTGTATAATCTTTAAGATATCCTCCTGTCCATGCATTGCAGTATAATGATAAAAGGGACAATGTAAAGATCATTAGAATTTTACTGCAAGCGATTTGTATGCTCAGGGACATACTGATACTTCCTTAATCAGTAAATCATCATTATAAATTGTTCCCTGGGTGATGCCTGGATCTGCATAAAGTCCAAAGTGTGCCTGTTCTAGAACTCCGCAGCCGCCGCTCACATTGGCAGTTGAAATCAGAACATCATCCTGCCAGACTTTTGCGGAACCTTTTGACGGATCAAAATCCAGACATGCAGAAATTTTCACCCACTTTTTCTGAGGGTAGAGCAGGGAAGTATTCTGATAAGTCCAAGTATTCTGACTGTGATTCGGCACATGCATCAGAGATGCATAATTTTTTGCATCAGTATTGATCAGAACAACTCTCCTCCAGGAATCTGAAGCATCTGCGGAGAAAGTCGCAAAACTGAACCAGTCAGTGGACTTGCTCAAGGTCATATCCAGGTAAGTATAAAACTCCACATAGACTGGAGTCTTGAACCCTCCTGATGGAAGTTTGTTGAGCTGGATTGTAGGATAACCTCTGTGATTGCAGTTCATAGGATATGTACAGGTCGGTCCTTTGGCATAAACATAAGCCTTATGAGACTTGCTTCCGCCATGAAACTGATCTGAAACGTAGTCGTGGGTCGCGGCGTTTTGGTAGTTTTGAGGGACTGAATAAAATGAAGAGAAATCTGCGGACGACTCAAATCCTGCCTGATAAACTCTGCCTGCCTGAGTTTTTTGAAGCTGGCTTGCGGTGCAGGTCAATGTTGTTGCATTTATGTAAGCAAGTCCTGCTATGCCGAGATTTCTTGCCGTTTTGTCTTCTTTTTCCTTCCTGCAGTAAGAAAAAAACGAAATCAGGCAGACAAGCAAAAGAACTGTTTTATTATAATGTATATTACGGTTATTTTTCATAGTGTAAATTTCAGTATGTCTTTCCTTCGTAGGATTTCAATCATTTTTATTGACCATTCTCAAAAACATCTTTTCCTTATTAACTCACCTTACGCACTTCGTGTGTAGGTGAGTTAAAGACGCAGGGAGGGGCTACGCAAGTTTGGAAGCCGCTGCCCCAAACCCTTCGGTTGGTGAGCTTGCCGAATCCATTACTGGTCTATTCGATTTTATGAAATTCCAGATTCCAGATATCATATCCTTTTTTGCGTAAGGCGAGTTAATAGTTCTGAATTGGTCTGCCCTAATTTTTCAAATTACGAAAATATACTCAGTAGACCGATATTTCAAATTCGCATCAAAAGCTGATGCCAAACTGAGACAGATTCGTTTTATTATTGAATTTTATTGAAGAGAATATGTTTTTTTGGTTTATTAGACAGAGTTTTCTATTCTCATTTTCATCAGTAAAATCAAGCCTGTCTTAAAAACAGACTGCAGGGTTTCATATATATTCTTTACTTTATTGACAGAATAAGCAAAGAATATAAAAAGAAAATATGGATTCCTCCATCATTTTTAAGTCAGAAAATATCGATTCATCTCTGCTGGAGGTGATTAAGAAAAAATTACCGGGCAAAAAAATTGAAATCACTGTTCACACTGAAAACGATGAAACTTTTTTTGTCGCCTGGTCAGAGAAAGAAAAAAAGTTTATCCTCCAGAAACCGGAAGATATTGAGGACACGGCAAATATGGCAGCCTTTTCTTTTGAAGAATGGGAGAATAAACTGGGTGATCTGGACAAATAAAATTCCTGCTTGGGCTGCAGATAAAAAAATCTGGAGCCGTTCATTTTTCTATGACAGACCGGGATTTTCTTCTGCAGAGAATAGATGAGCTGTTTTGAAAAATTCGGGAATTCAAAAGAGCTTGGCTGCCGAAGGCGCAAGTTGAGTTACAGTTCACAGAAGATCAATTCCCATAATGATTATATATCCTTTTTGATTTCTGTTAGAAGTTCCTTCGCGGAATAGTTTTTCTTTTCTGCTTGAGAAAGTTCGGCATTCCTGATGAGACGAATGATGTTTTCTGAGAGTGGGGCTTTTTTTCCGGCAGATGATGCCAGTTTTTCAATTTCACCGTTCAAATAGTCAATCTCCGTTTTCCTGCCTCTATTGAGATCTTCCCACATTGAGGACCTTGCTTTGGGGTCAATCTTGACCATTGCAGATGCCACCCTGAAAAAAAGAAAATTTGGAAGGGAAAGAACATAAGGAGCCAGAGTCGGGATCATTTTTCCCAGCCTTCTCGGCTGAATCCCTGCGGACTTCATGATAAAAATAGCTTCTTTCATTACAGAAGAGAGAATCTTTCTGTAATCAGGATCAGAGAGTTCTTCTTTCAGAGGAATCCCTGCGAGCGCATTGACTGGATTGTTCAGATTAAAAACAAGTTTTCCCCAGAGAACGCCGGTCATATCAGTATGAGTATTTGTTTCCAATCCGGAAGAAATCAGATCGGTCTGAATATCTGCTGATTCAGAAAAGTTTCCGTCGAGATACAGAATCCCGGATGTTCCAAGATGAAATTTTGCATTTTCCAGTCTGAGTACATTATACGGAACCATTCCTGCAATCACTGTATTATTTGGAAAATATTTTTTAATTATGTCAGCATTTCTTACACCGTTCTGAAAACTTACAAGAACAGTCTTTGTGCTGATGGATTTTTTCAGGTCTTCACATGCTGCTTCGGTGTCCTGAGATTTTACAGTGAAAAAAATGACATCGGAATCCTTCAGGCGGGCAGATTCGGTTTCTGCTTTTAAATTCGACAGGTCAGCTTTCCATTCTTTTCCGCTCCAGTCAGAAACAGTGATTCCCCCGTTCGAACTGACTTCTTCCTGAATCGATTTTCTTCCCAGAAGAACAGTTGTAAATCCTGCCTTTGCCAGATTTGCGCCTATAAAACATCCAATGCTCCCTGCTCCGAGTATTCCGTATTTTTTATGCTTCACATTAGACTCCTGTAAGAAATTCCATCTTCTAGTGGTTTTTTCAGTAATATTCAATGATATGGCAGATAAATTTTCAGTCAATTCTTAATTGAATGGAAGCTTTTTTACAGATCACCTTGTTAAGGCAGTATATTCTATGTATATGATTTAATTTTTAAAAGAATTACAGAAAATCCAAGACTCAGATTTCTGACAGCGAAGCGTCGCAAGCTGGTTTGACGGCTTGCCTGCCTGAATCCCTGCTTGCGGCAGTCTCGAAAAGATTGATAAAATGCTGAAAAATTTGTTCAGCTTCGGGATGGGTTTACTTATTATTGCGACTTTGTCATGTTGTTAAAATCAATTACTTTTTTATTTATGATAAAATATGCAGTTTTTAGGGATTTCTAAGGGACGAAGTCCCTTAGAGCCCCGCCGGCAGGCGTTTTCCCCTTTCCCCGAC
>JBPOJG010000145.1:0-1545 GCA_052033835.1 Spirochaetota bacterium | reverse complement strand
ATCTGCATTTATCCTGTTGCTGGAATTTTCCAATGTCAGAATCAGAGGCTCTTACAAACAGAATCAGAGGCATCATACAGAACAAGGATAAGATTTCCGTCAAATCGTCCAGAATCAATTCGGACCTGGAAAAATATGTGCATTTCATACTCTCGGAAGTACTGAATAAATTCGGCCAGATAAGGTATCTGGATATGCTCTATACTATTTTGAAAGAAGTTGCCATAAACGGAATCAAGGCCAACCAAAAGCGAATATTCTTTGAAGAGAACGGACTGAATATTATGGATGAGACTCAGTACGCAGAAGGGCTCGTCAAATTCAAAGCCAGCTTTTCTGACGAGATGGCTGAGGAATACGGTGAAAAATGCCGCAAGAGAGGTGTCTTCTGTCAGATGGACTTCTTTTTTACTGAACATGGGATGTACATAGAATGCATAAACAATACTCCCATTCTGCCTGCAGAAGAAAGAAGGCTCCGTGAAAAAATGAAAAAGTCAATGGCTTATGACAGTATTGCAGAATTTTATATGGATAATATGGATAATACGGAAGGAGCCGGTCTCGGAATCGCGATGACCATGATCCTCCTAAAAAATGATGGAATTGACCCAAACCTGTTCAGAATAGTCACTAAACCAGATAAAACCCTTGCAAGAATCGAGGTACCCTTCACTTCTGACTATGTAACTTTCAGAGATAAAGGAAAAAAGGCTTAGATGGAAATCAAAGGCAGGACTGTAGTCATCACCGGTTCCGGAAGCGGACTTGGAAAAGCAATGGCACTGGGTTTCGCAAAAAAAGGCGCCAATATAGTTGTAACTGATATTAATGAGGCAGCAATTGATTCTGTAAGAAAGGAAGCAGAATCCTTTGGGGTAAAAACAATCGGTGTGCAGGCAAATGTGTCAAAAGAGGAAGATGCTGTCCGTCTGATGGAAGAGGCAGTAAAACAGTTCGGATCTTTAGACGTAGCAATTCTGAATGCAGGAATACTCAGAGACGGGCTTCTGATCCGAGTTGACAAAGAAACCGGAAAAGTGAAAGGCAAGATGGGACTCGATCAGTGGCAGTCTGTCATTGACGTAAATCTGACCGGTGTTTTTCTCACTGCTAGGGAAGCGGCTGTTCAGATGATCAACTCTGGAAAGGGCGGGGTCATCATCCCGATTTCCTCAGTTGCGATGCACGGAAATGCAGGTCAGTCCAACTATTCTGCTGCCAAGGCAGGGGTTGCATCTATGACCAAACTTTGGGCACAGGAACTGAAAAATTATAAGATCAGGGTTGCCGGAATAGCTCCAGGCTTCATTGCTACAGAAATGGTTCTGAAGGATATGAAACAGGAAGCTCTTGAAAAATGGAAATCACTGATCCCAATAGGCAGACTTGGTGAACCTTCTGAAATATCAGCCTCTGCAGAATTCATTGTAGAAAATGATCTGGTCAATGGAGTGATTCTTGAGATTTCCGGGGGAATCAAAATCTGATGTCCAAACCGAAATCCGATTTATCCAAAAAAAATCTGGAGACAGCAATTGGAAT
>JBPOJG010000382.1:0-13949 GCA_052033835.1 Spirochaetota bacterium | reverse complement strand
TTTATTTTCTTGGGTTTTTAGAACCGGGAAGGCAAAGATTTCTTTTTGATTTCTCCAGGAATGCTGCAATTTCTTTTGCAAATTTATCATCTGGAAATTTGGCGAGCAGCGGAGCAATTCTGTCTTCGACTGCACCGCTCATATCGTAAAGGAAATCGTAAACTTTTCTGATAGCCTGAAGATCAGTTTTCGTGAATCCGTTTCTTTTTAATCCGATCACATTTAATCCGGCAAATTCATTTGGACGTTCGTTTTCAGACAGTGCAAAAGGAGGAACATCTTTTGTAATTGCGGATACTCCTGCAACCATCGCAAACCTTCCGATTCTTACAAACTGGTGAAAACCTGATTTTGCTCCTAATACAACATTATCTTCCACTTCTACGTGGCCGGAAAGACCTACACTCGCAATGACGATCTTGTTTCCGATAATACAGTCATGGCCTATATGAGTTTCAGACATTATAAAATTTTTATTTCCGATCACTGTTCCATGTTCAGGAGTTCCTGCATGGATGCTGCATTTTTCTCTGATGATATTGTCCTCTCCGATGGTCACAGTTCCGTCCTGAAAATCAGGGTATTTTAAATCCTGTGCGGGACTGCCGATTACGGTAAAAGGATAAACCTGAGTGTTTTCTCCGATCACGGTTTTTCCAGCAAGGATTACATTCTGTGCAATCTTTGCATTATTTTTAATTACAACCTGAGGACCGATAAATGAATATGCGCCGATAGAAACATTGTTTCCGATGACAGCACCTTTTTCGACTGATGCTGTTGGATGAATACCTGGAGGGAAAAAAATGGAAGACATTCTCTGCTCTTTTTATTTAGATTTTTCGTACTCTGCACGAAACTGGATTTAAAAACAATTCCAGTTTCCTTTATGTTTTTTCATTCATTATTTTTCAATTAAATTTTTTATCGTCTGTTATTTCGTTTTCACCGCAGTTCAGAGGAAAGATCTTGCTGACTCATCGCCTGAGGAAGAAAACATCTTCCAGATTTCATTTCTGTTCATTCCCTTTGATCACATCTGAAGTATGTCCATAGCTCAAGTCACTCTCGATGCATTTCTGAGCAGAAAGAAGCATTCTCCGGCACCCGGAGAGCCGATTCAAATTCCGCTCAATTGAATATTTTTCAATTATGATATAATTATAATAATTTCCCCGAAAGCGCAAAAAGCAGAACACGTCAGGTCAGCAGATCAGCCGCAGAACGATTGATCCGATTCTTTTTGTTTATTTTAAGATCTGCATAAAAACTGAGTTTCTGCACAACCCCAAGGTCAATCTAACCGAAATCTTCAACCCAAATCGTAAGTTCATCCAGACCTGCGATTTTCACGCATGCATTCCAGACTGCGGTTTGATCCTGAAAATTCAATGAAAGGCGGATATCATTTTCTGCAGTAAAAAAATAAGCAGCTCCCCCCTTCAGCCAGAAAAGTCCCTCTGTAGAGAGCTGATTTCTGAATTTTGGGATTTTCTGAATCCTTTCATAAATTGCATTTGCCAGCTTCAAATCTACGGATACATTCGCTTTTGATGCCTTTTTTATAATCTCAAAATATTCATCAGATCTCTTCAGGAGAGCATCCAAAGACTTAGGTGCATATTCCACAGAGCATTTTGTAAGCAATTCCAGCTCTTTTTTATCTAAACCAAAAGGAACCTTTGTCATTTCACACTCGTTTTCACACACAATCACTCCCTGCTGTTAAAAATCAAGCAGATTATAATATGCTTTTATATGAATCCGAAAATCCCGATTCTGAAATTCAGAATCGTTTTCATTATATACTTTTAATTACTGACTGAGAGTGCGTGAAAGCATAAAAAAAGGGGTTCACGCTAAAGCGATGCCCTGAGCTGTTGTCGAAGGGACGCGGGGTTCGCGGAGGACTGATTTCGCTTCGCCGCTTCGCCGCTTCGCCGCTTCGCCGCTTCGCTATTGAGCTAATGCATTTTGTTCATTTTGAGATTTGTATGAAACTTACGCTTTTACACAACCCCAGGCGTTGAGAGTGAAGCCCTTATGCCTCTGCTGCCTCATTGAGTATTTTCAGAAATGTATCCGGAGACTGGGCACCGGATGCTCCGTATTTTCTGTCGATGACAAAAAAAGGAACACCTCGCAGTCCAAGTTTTACTCCTTCTTCTGCCTCAGCAAAAACCTGGCCGGAAAGTCTGTACGACATCAGCATTGAGCGGATATCATCCGGATTCATACCTTCTGCATTTCCGATCGCCGCCAAAGTTTCGAAATCACTGATGTCTTTTCCTTCTGTGAAATAGGCGGAAAACAGAAGTTCCTGCACTGCAGATCCCTTACCTTCCTCTTTTGCCAGCTGAATCAGTCTGTGAGCATCCCTCGAATTTGCCACAACAGTCCGGTCAAAATCATATTTTAACCCAGCATCAAGTGCCATCTCGGTTACATTTCTGTGCATTGCAATTGACCATTCTCTGGACTGCCTTTTCGCCTTTGCAAGATAATCATAGATATCAGTTCCCTGAACGGGAAGGAGATCCGGATCGAGCATATAACTTTTCCAGATCACTTCTACTGAATCCTTTCCGGAAAAACTGTCCAGTGCTGCCTCAAAACGTCTTTTCCCTATATAGCAGAAAGGACATATAATATCTGACCATATTTCTACTTTCAATCAAAAATCCGTCCTTTTAGGTTTTGCAGTGAACTGATTTTCGCTGATTCTGAAGATGGAAAAAAAGTCTTTGTCTGACGGAGCGGAGACAGAAAGCACGAGCACAATTCCTACACCAAGATAGAAATTGTGTAAAAAACCTGTGACAAAAAAAACGACAAGATTCAAAAGAGCCCCGCCTTCTGCTGAAGCCCACTGAATCAGCTTGAGAGACATATACCTGCTCAGATACTCTCTCTGGCTCTGAGGATCTTTGGGCTTGAAATCTGCAGCAATTTTCCTTGAGAGAATCTGACCGATGACGGGAAAAACAAAGCCGAGTGCTAATGCAATGTACTGAAGAGTTTCATTCGGATGAATTCCATCCTTACCCTGCCCCTGCTTCAGATAAAAAAACAGTGCTGAAAGAATGCTTACTCCTGAAATCATTCCAAGATGAATAATTTTGTGCTGAAGCTGTATCATATCCTCTCCTAGGGCTTGAAGCTGAAAGTTTCTTTCTTTTTGATTCCTGTCTTTTTCATAAAGAAATCCTGCACTTCCTTAAAATTCATAAAATCATATTCATACTCATCGCCGTAACTCACATACAGCTCTTCACCGATGCTGATGTCACGCGAAGCATAGAGTCGGATATACGGCTCATCGCAGAATTTTTTAAAATGAACATTCTGAAGATTCGTATCAGTATCATTGATTTTTTTGGGTGCAAAATTGACTTTGGATATATAATGTTCCCGATCCCCGTCCATATATGGAGTGTCTTTATGACCGGAACATTCAGGGACATGGAAAAAATAATGATGCTGTTTTTTCTGATAAAGCTCCCATGCTTTTTCCTTTGTGATCTTTTTTCCATGATAAGGGCCGATCAGTGTTCCCTCCGGAATATCCTTTACAGCAAATACCCCCATACCTGCACCCGGAATGTCCGACTTTCTGACTTCCACTGAATTCTTTGCAGGAACTTCCAGCTTTTCCTCTGCTATGGTCGCACAGGCAACGATCAGTATAAGAAATATACTGTATATTTTTTTCATGATTCAGATCCTCCTCTGTAAATTTTGCCTATACGGCTTCTGTTCGGACCAAGTGCCTTGTCAAATTTGGTCAGTTTTGTTCCCTTCAGTGAAGGAGACTTGTCTGCAATCTTCTCAATCATTTTTTTGTCCAGATCCACTTCCAGCTTCAGAAGCTGATGGAGAACCGGGCCGAAAAGAAATGCCGTTCCGGGAATCATAAAAAGACTGAATATTATATAACTGAATATAAAAAGCCTTGTTAAATTTTCCGATTCAGGAATCAGAAACACATAAATCTTCAGTCTGTTTTTTCTTTCTTTTCCATCCTCGGGATTGATCCAATACTGATCGTATACAGTATAAACAGGTGAGAAGTAAGTTGTCCAGTCATCTACAAAATCATCATTTGAACCCAGATTCAGTGATGCTCTGAGTATGAAAGGAAGATGTTTCTGCGGCCCCCTGTTGAATAGTCTGACAGAAGTATCCGTGCTTTCCAGTCTTATTTCCACTTTATCCAGAGAGTGTTCATCGTATCCCAGAAATGCATGTACGGAAGATGTATGTTCCGTTTCGGTAAAATTGTCCAGAACAACTTCCAGAGGAGCCGCAATTGTATCTGTGTGCACGGATACCTTATCGTACCCTTCCGTGGCAAAAATGGGAAAATCAGTCAAAGAACCCTTTGCCCGAATCCATACGGCATCATGCATTTCCACTGCCTCAAACTGCATCCGTGAAAGTTCAATTTTTCCAGTGGAAGGAGACATACAGTCGCCCTCAGTTCCAAAATTCCATCCGTGATAAGGACAGACAAGCCTTCCGTTCTGCACAGTGCCTTCACTCAGCTTCATTTTTCTGTGAGGACATACATCTGTAAGTGCACCTATTTTTCCCTGCTCATCTCGAAACATTACAATATCATGATTCAGTATTTTGATCTTCACCGGAGACGAATGGAGATCCTCTGATTTCAGAACTGGGTGCCAATGCATCAGTTCATTCATAAACAGATTCCTCCAGAGAAAGCTCTGCCGCAATTTTTTCTGCCTCAACGCCGATGTATCTGAGAAATCCAGTCAGATGATTTGTATATCCCAGAAAATAAAGTCCGTGCCCGCAGTCTTCAGCTTTCTTTATAGGATACCCTTTTTCATTAAAAAGCTCAGGATTTTCATTAAAAATCTTATTCAAAGCAGCCTTGTATCCGGTACAGAGAATCACCGCATCATAACTTTCCTTTTTACCGTTCCTGTACCAGATCCCGTCTTCGGTAAATGAGTCTATATCACCGGTCACCTTAAGTTCACCGCTTTTGATCAGTTTCACCGTGCCTATGTCCACGAGAGGGATTTTCTCCTGACTGACGACCTGACTGACGCTGCCGTGATTCGGCTTGAAGATTCCGAATTCGGAAAGATCATCTGTGACTGTCTGAAGAATCATTCTGCTCATCATATCAGCGAATCCCAGCGGAAGTCTATCCATAACAAGCGACATAAGCTGCATAGGAATACCGAGTATTTCTCTCGGAACAATATGAAGAGGTCCTCGAATGCAGATTGTCGGTACTGCACCGTGTTCATGCAGATCAATTGCAATCTCTCCGCCAGTGTTTCCTGCTCCGACTACAAGTACATTCTTTCCCTTGAATTCTTCACCGTTTCTGTAATCCCTGCTGTGAATGATTTTTCCCTTAAAGGCTTTCATTCCAGGCCATTCGACATTCTTGGGACTGTGATTATAACCTGCACATACAATCAGTCTGTCTACATTGTATACAGACTTGGAGGAAACAACTTTCCACCCTGAATTTGTCTTGGATGCGGAAAGAACTTCTTCATTGAACTCCGGACGGATATTGAACTCTTCAGCATAGTTTTCCATGTACTGCACAAGAAGATCTCTCGGAACATATCTGGGATAATCTTCCGGAAAAGGTTTCATCGGAAGATGAGAATGCTCCTTTACTGTATGCAGATGGAGTCTGTCATAATGATTTCTCCATGCCGCCCCGACAGAATCCTGCTTTTCCAGAATCCTGAAAGGAATATTACGTTTTCCTAATAAAGCACTGACAGCAAGTCCTGCAGGACCGGCACCGATAATCAGGATTTCCCTTTTCACTTCAGAACCTCCGGAACAGGAAATGTAAGAGCAAATGGAGAGACTGCAAGACCTGGAAGTCTGAATGAAGAAACACCGTTTATGTCCGGAAAAAGAGAATGATTTGAAACGAACGATTCAAGACCTGCAATCCTTGCACTTCCTTTTCCGATGAATTTTGTAGCCAGAAAACTTTGAGGGGCTTTCTGAAGAAGAGTAAACGGAAACAGAGATGTGGTCACAGGAAAGGAAAAAAACTTTTCCCGGAGAACAGTGCTGAGCACTGAACCTTTTTCTGTCTGAACATCTATCTTAGTTTTCTTATCCTGTGTCTCCCATTTAAACTCGGCGAGTTCTTTTGGAATAGCCCAGTTCAGAATCCCCTCTTCCACTGATTTCTGACTGGAAACATAAATTTTGGTAATCTTCTTGTATGACTTTCCGGAATGATGAAAATCACCAGGAATAAAAAGAAGCTCAAAATAAGGACCTACGTCAGAGGATCTGTAATTTACAAACATCACTGCACCGAGTCCTCCTCTGTAAGAATCCTTTTCGGAATCTGAAATAAAGCCGTTTTCCAGGCAGTTTTTTTTATCAGCCCAAAAGGGGAGCAGAAACCCTTCTCCATCCAGATTCCATGGCGGAGGAAAATGTCCGTTTTCGTTCATGAATGAATGACTCCCAGAAACTGTTTATTTTACAACTCAAAAAACCGTTCAGTATTCTCAGGATTACAGAGAAAAGTCTCAAAAGATGCCCGATTATTCCTTGCACAGTAAATGTTTTTTTGCAGAATTGTCAGATCAGGATGATGATTATGAAACAATCTGTAATTTTACTTATTCTGGCAGTTTCACTTGCTGCTTCAGAAATCAGAGAAAATGAAGTTCCCTCCAGAATACTCAAATCTTATCAGAAAAATTTCGGGAATTCGAAAGCCAAATGGATGAAACACGGAAATTCAATCGAAGCAGTATCTGATTCAGACAGATATGAACTGAAGGTCACTTACGATATGAAAACAGAAAGAATGTCGGAACTGACAGAAAAACTGAACAGACCGAATGTAAAGTCAGATGATTCCTATCTGAACAGAATGATCGGCGACTCTGTGCGAAAAAAAATTCTGAAAGATATGCAGGAAAGAAGCGGGAAAAAAGGTTTTGGAAACTATATATCCTTTCAGCACAATTTTACCTCAGGAAAGGATGTTTATTTTCTGAGGTATCTGCAGGGAAAAAACAATGCAGCTGTCACTTATGACGAAAAAGGGAAAATTATTTATCTGAATGAAAACCTGCCAAGATAATCCTTGCCATTAAAAGGAAGGAGAGGAATTCGTACAATATGAAATCCATTTTTATTCAGGCGTCCGCAGTTTTCCTTTCCTTATTTTTCATTCAATGCACTGCATCCAAACAGTCCAATCTGAATGTCCATCTTTTTTCAGGAGTGGATATCGAAGGGAAAACGGTAAATCTTTCAGAAATCAGAGATGCAAAAAGAATTGCACTGAACGTTTATTCCCCAACCTGTGTTCCCTGCTACAAGGAGATTCCTACATTAAATTATCTATACAAAGAATATTCGGCGGGAAATCATCTGAAATTTTTCATGGTTGTCGATCCTTATCTCATCACGGAAAGCCCGGCCTCTGAAAAGGAAGAAACTGTAATCGCAAAGGCTTCCGGAATAATGAAGGAAGAAGCAGTAAAAAGAAAAATTGATCTTCCCGTTCTTATAATGAAAAAACCCTTTCAAGTTGTATCAGGTCAGAATTCGACTGCACTGATTACGGGAACTCCTGAAACACTTTTATTCAAGACTGATCCTCTGATTCTGTATTACAATTTCATAGGTGCAATTTCGGAAAAGGAAAAGGCAGAAGAAATCACTGCCGATGCAAAAGTGAAATTTTTCAAATCTATTGCAGGTGCTCCGAAATGAGAAGTCTGATTGTAAGATTTGCAGACTGTGAAGGTCCTGGAATATTAGCCGACATTCTGAGAGAAAAAAATTATACGATCACTTATCATGATGCATTCAGATCAGGACTTGAACTGATCCCTTCTGCTCATCAGATGTTTGATCTGGTGATATTTATGGGAGGACCGGCATCTGTCGCAGATCCTTCTCAAAATTCCTTTTTCCTGCCCTATTACAGGCTGGCTGAGAATGTTCTGAAAATGCAGAACAGCAGGATGATCGGGATCTGTCTAGGAGCTCAGCTTCTGGCAAAGGTTCTGGGAGCTGATGTCAGAAAAGGAGAGAATGGACCTGAAGTCGGATTCGGAGATTTGAATATACTTCATCATGATCCTGTATTGAATGGAATTTCAGGAAAGACTCTCCCTGCCTTTCATCTTCATGAAGATATATTCTCCATTCCTTCCGGTGCAGTTCATCTGCTTTCAAGTCCAAAGTATCCTTCTCAGATGTTTTCCTATGAAAAGCGTGTATTTGCTTTTCAGTGCCATATGGAAATCACTCCTGAAATTCTGAATGTATGGAAAATGAAATTTCCGGAAGTGAAAAATGCACTGTTTTCTGAAACAGACATCCCAGGGAAGCTCCAGTCAGTCAGACAGACTGGAGAAATGATTTTTAAGAACATTATATAATATCCCATTTCGGGGAATGAGTGATTCATCTTTTTGCATTTATTTCACGAGCAGTGTAATTCCCATTACAAAAAATTCAACAGTTGACAACAACATTCAGATAATTATACCATGGAAATTATGAATACTCTTGAAGCATATGAATCCTTGAAAAAGGTCAACTTTACAGATGATCAGTCAAAACAACTTGCGCATATGTTTGGACGTTTTGCAGAAACGGAACCGGCAAGTAAACGAGATCTGAGTGAAACCGAAATTCGGGTGAAAAAGGAAATTGAGGAAATTCAGAAAGAAACTGCAGGCATAAGAAAAGAGTCTGATAAAATCAGGCAAGAAACGGAGAAAATCAGAAAAGAATCTGATGAAATCAGGATGGAAACGGAAAAAATCAGAAAAGAATCTGACGAAATCAGGCTGGAAACAGAGAAAATCAGAAAAGAAACCGAAGCCATTAAACAGGAAACCGCAGAAATCAAACTTCAGATAAAAGAGCTGGATATAAAAATTACCGAAAATGCTTCAAAGGCAGAAAGAAGTCTGAGTGAAACTGAACTGAGGCTTCAGAGAGAAATCCGTGAACTCGACTTGAGTCTTTCTAGAGAACTCAAGGAACTTGATCTGCGCATAAGAGAAACAGAAAACAGTATGATCAAAATTATTTCCTCATCCAAGGTGGAGATTATCAAATGGGTTGCCGGAATGCTTCTGGCAAATATCGGTTTAGTGATTGCAATGAATAAACTGCTGAAGTAATTCAGCTTGAAAATCTCGAAAATGGAATTCAAAATCAATTTTCATTGACAAAAACAGAAGACTGACCTGTCATACTAACCGCGAGGTAAATTATGAGATCTGCGGTTGTTTTTGCTCTACTCTCTCTTTTCTGCAATCAATGTACAAACTCCATATCTGACAAGACTGCTCTTTCGGCACTGAGTCTTTTTAGAGCGTCTAGAGTCACTGTTACAGGAACAGCTCTGAAGGGCGAAATTCGAAACGGCTCCGTCACAGTATCACCTCTCCTTTCCGACGGAACCTGTTCCGGTTCTGCAATTGCTTCCGGGTCAACAGACAGTTCCGGAAATTATTCACTGACATATGCAAAAACTGGCGGGCAGATCTGCGTCACTGTGTCTTCAAAAACAGACGGTTCCACTCGAATCTTTGATGAAAAATCAGGAACCGAAATCAATTCTTCTGAAACAGAAAAAATCAGCCTCACAAACATTATTTCGGAAGCATCTGCAGTCAAGTCAGGTAAAAAATCAAATCTGTATCTGTCTCCATTCTCCAGACTTCTTGCAGAAAGAGTCAAGACTTTGAGAGCAGAAAACGGCACGTCTTCCGATATGGATAAAATCATCCGTCGTGCAGGAAGAGAGGCAGTCATCAGATTCGGCCTTTCAAAATCATTTTCCGGGAAATCTTTCTCAAAGGCATTCACCGATTCCGATTTTCCTGAACTGAATGAACTTTCTTTTTCTGATCCGTCCCGTGAAGAAACTAAAAAGTTTTACAGTGTTCTGGCAGGGTTTTCTTATCTGGCGAATAAAAATAAAAAAGGCTCAAAGGTGACTCCTTCTGATATGGAGACAGTGATTTCTGCATTTGCATCTGATTTCTCTGACGGAGTTATGGACGGAAAAACCGGATCAGGCACACAGGTGACTCTTGCAGGCACTGCACTGGGCTCGAATCCGATCACGAATGTGCTTCAGCCAGCAATCCTGAACTTCCTCTCGGAAGGCGGAACAGTAGGAACGGGAAGTGCAAGTATCAGTGTCACCGCCTCCGCCGCATCCGCATTTCAGTTCAATGACAGCACGCCAATCACCTACACTGAATCGCTTCAGTCCGCGTCAGCTGCTGCTGTTACTGCACCAGTACCTCTGAATTTGAAAAATAATATGACAGTTGAATTCAGAACATTTTTCGGAACGGCTGATGCTTCTGTTTCTGCAGTGGAGTACTCCATTGACGGCGGAACATATCAGAGTACGACAGGGACATCTTCCTGGAAATTCACTCTTCCGACAGGTGCATCTTCATTAAAAAGAGATACAAAACATTTAATTTCTGTCAGAGCAAAGGACTCTGCAGGAAACATTTCCCCTGCTGTCACATTCAATATCATTATCGGAAAAAACAAGGACTTCAACGGTGACGGATATGCGGATATTGCAGTCGGAGGAACTGCAGGAACTCCAAAAATCACTGTCTACAAAGGAGGACCGAATTATACGACAATCACTTCTTCCGCATCTGCAGATCAGACATACACAGGTTCTGCGGCAAATTATTTTGGTTATCTGATGGAGTACGGAGATTTCAATGGAGACGGGTTCAGTGATCTCATCATCACCGAGGACGGAAACGGTGCGGTTTCCAAAGGAAAGATCAGCATATACAACGGAAGCGTAACCGGACTCAATGCAAGCGCAAGCGGAGTGATTAATTATGAAGGTACCAATTATAATTTAGGAAGACAGGTCACTTCAGGAGATTTTAACGGGGACGGTTTTGATGATATTGCCGTCACAGCCGCCGCCAACGGATTGGTCTATATTTTCTACGGAAGCGCAGGCAGCTTCGGAACCATCTCTGCGTCCACAGCATCGAGAATTTTGACAGGTGCGCATTCTACATTCGGAGCAGGTCTCGCAGCAGGTGATCTGGACGGTGACGGGTATGCAGATCTGGCCATAGGAGAAATGGGATTTTCTGCAAACCAGGGAAGGGTTTATATATATTATGGAAACGCATCAGGACTGGGTGCAGGCCAGGATGCAATTCTGAACACAGCCTCCACTTATCAGCTCGGAATTTCTCTTCATATAGCCCATACAAACAATGACAGTTATGCGGATCTGATTGCTGGAGGAATGTCCAATTTCGGGGGTGCAGGCGGAAGGGTATTTGTATTCAATGGATCATCGACAAGACTTTCCGGAACAACATTTTCTCCTAACTTCACACTGAACGGCCCTGCCTTCAATCAGCTGTTTGGTACTTCTGTATATACAGGAGATTTCAACTGTGACGGACTCCAGGATCTGATTGTAGGCGGCAACACCACTACCCGTGAAGTATATATTTTTCACAGCACAAACGGATTCAGCGGTTATTCCTTTTCAACATTTACAAACAAATTTTCCGGAGGAGGAGGATTCGAATTCGGCTCTTCAGTGCTTGCGACAGATATGAACAGTGACGGATGTGCGGAGGCAATTTTCGGTGAAAATGCATTCAGTGCAAGTGCAGGAAGACTCTTTATCCAGAAAGGAACACCGTCAGGAATTACAGGAACATTTGCTTCACCTGATTTTGTCATCTCAGGCGGCGCAGGCGAATACTTCGGGTTTACCAGGAGATGAAGTATCCCCCCATAGGAACGGACGGCCGTGCGTCCCTGCATATTGCAAAAGGCAGCTCCATCAGTTTATTATATTTCAATCTCGGCAGTGGAGATGACTGCGGCTAATGACCTCAGCCATCTCCACTCCTGTCTATTTTGACAGGTCTGATTCTGCCTGATCATATCAGACTGCTTTTGATAATTAAAATATACTATTCATAATATTAGTGCTTTATGATATGGTTCAGTTATGGCAAAAGTTAATAAAATAAAACCTAATCCTGAAGCCGAAGGTGACCATACAACTTTCTTGGAAGATTTTATTGAAAGAATCTTGAAATATGCAACTTATATGATAAATAAATTAAATCCTCTGGGTTTCGATGAAATTAAAAGAGTTGATTTATACGGCGGTAAACATTTTAATAAAGTTACGGGGGAAAGCATCAGCACTCCTCATGTTCATGATAATACTGTGCCAGGAGGAATAAGAAATGCAGACGATGATGAAATCCCAAGAAGAAACAGAAAACTTGACAGTGAATAATATTCAATGGATTGAGGACTGGTATAAAAATGAATGCAATGGGGATTGGGAACACACCTATGGCATTTCTATCCAGACGATAGACAATCCCGGATGGATGATTCAAATAGATTTGCAGGATACCAGTTTAGAAAACCTTCACATTGATCCGGAAAAAGCAGAGATTTCTGATTTTGACTGGTATGCAGTACAAATAAAAGATAAGAAATTTACTGCAGCAGGAGATCCCGCCAAGTTTAATTTTTTATTAGGTAAATTCCGAGAACTGGCAACGAAGGCAGTTTAAGCAGAATACAAATATTACAAGCCCGACTTCGCAAATTGGTTCAACATAGTTTCACCATCAGGTGAATGGAGGCGCTGCACTCCTGCTCTCCTTTGCCCGCCCATAGGCTATGCAAAAAAAACTTGCTTCCTGCTCGGAGGTATAGATTCTTTCCCCCATGGCTGAGAAAAAAAAATCATTACTCCACGAAATATTATCTGTTGAACAGGATCTGAAAGGCAATTCAGAGAAGGCAAGAAACCAGCTTGTTGAAATGTTCAGAACAAAACAAAGTCATTTTACAGGGATGAGACGGACGTTCAGACCGTTTGCAGTAGATGAAGAAAAGGGCGAAACAAGCGGAGAAAGAGTGGAAGCTCAGACTCAGATTGTAACTACAGTTCCGGAAGAAATTGAAACTGCATTTGCGGACATTGGCAAGGCAATTGATCTGGGATTTCAGATTGATGAGGCAAATACAAAAGCGAAAGCAGACATCATTGTAAATGATGAAGTGATCGCAAAGGATGTGCCTGCTACATTTCTTCTTCAGCTCGAAAAAAGACTGAGAGAAATCCGTGCTGTGTACAAAGAGATCCCGACTTTTGATCCTGTCAGAGTCTGGAGCATTGATCCGGGTGCAGACAAAAAACACGTGCTCCGTGCTGAACCTGTCACTACAATCAGAAAACAGAAAACCAGAAAATACAAGGTGATGGTCGAGCCTACAAAGGAACATCCTGCACAGGTGGACATTATGGAAGTGGATGAACCTGTAGGTGAGATCAAGTCCTATGACTGGACAGGGATGCTTTCTCAGGGACAGAAGACTGCTCTCATTGAACAGATTGACGTACTGATTGAAGCAGTCAAAAGATCGCGTTCAAGAGCCAACGAAACCGAAGCCGATGTAGAGAAAAAAATCTCCAAGCAGATATTTTCTTTTCTATTGAAGCCGATCAAGTAACGATCTGAAAAAAAAGCGCGAGGAGCACGGGGAAAACTGTGCTCTTCGGCAATATTGCAAGACATTGGTCAATCTGCAATACTGGGTATATATAAAGCACCCGAAGATCAAAGAGCACAGAAAGTATCAGGACTGCAATGACAGCAAATTTTTAAACTATACAAAAATCGTAACTACTCATCAGAAATTATATTGTAAGAGAATTTATAGAAAAATGTGTAAAAAGCGGAGGATAGGGACCAACCTTTTCTTGCTTTTTTAATGCGACTTTGTCATGTTGTTAAAATCAATTACTTTTTTATTTATGATAAAATATGCAGTTTTTAGGGATTTCTAAGGGACGAAGTCCCTTAGAGCCCCGCCGGCAGGCGTTTTCCCCTTTCCCCGAC